>CAZUVK010000095.1:0-12561 GCA_964623785.1 uncultured Gemmatimonas sp.
GCGGATCTGCGCCGGGTGGGCGTAGCCGACCGTGTCGGGGATGTTGACGATTTTCGCGCCCGCCTGGATTACCGCCTCGACCACCTTGCAGAGGAAGGGCAGGTCGCTGCGAGTTGCGTCCTCGGGGCTGAACTCGACCTCGTCGACGAGGGAGCGCGCGAGTCTTACCGCCTCCACCGCGCGATCGAGACACTCCTCCTCCGAGATCCGCAGCTTGTGCTTCAGATGGATCGGCGAGGTGGCGAGGAACGTATGGAGCCGGGCGCGCTGGGCGCCCTCGACCGCGGCGGCGGCACGCTCGATGTCGAGACGGGTCGCGCGGGCGAGGCCAGTGATGACCGGGCCACGGATCTCGCGGGCGATCGTCTGCACCGACTTGAAGTCGTCGTCCGAGCTGACCGGGAAGCCCGCTTCGATGACATCGACGCCGAGCGCCTCGAGCTGGTGGGCAAGGCGTAGCTTCTCCGACGGCGTCATGGTCGCGCCCGGCGATTGTTCGCCGTCGCGGAGAGTCGTGTCGAATATCGCGATCCTCGCCATACCGAGCTCCTTGCGGGCAGGGAAAGAAAAAACCGGGCCTTCTCTCGTTTGAGAAGGCCCGGGCCAGTCTGCTTTATTGTGCTCTAGTTACTCCGCACTCGCAGCGCACGCGCCTTCTCTCGTGAGGCTAATAATGAGCCCTACGAGGAGGAGGCCGAGTACGAGAATGAAGTGCGAAGTGCTCATCGTACCTGTTCGAGGACCGGGCAAGCCCGTTCCGCTTCGATCCTGAGTGTGTCAGTAGAGCTTGAACAACGATGCTAACGGGGGTTGAGGACGTTGTCAAGTAGGGGTATCGGTCTGTGGTGGGCGGAAGTTCACGCGGAGGCGCGGAGACGCGGAGGGGGTGGGGAACGGCGGGGTCTCGCGGAGCACGCGGAGTTCGCTGAGAACAGCAAGCCTGGGAGGGGGGAGAGAGGGTACGACGGGAGTGAATGGAGGGGGTGCACGGCAATGGATGTGTGGACGGGTGCGGCTGCGTCGGTGGAGGGATCACTTCCAGAAGCGGCGGACGATGGACTTCATGGCGCGGGTGAGGGCGGAGCGGGGCATGGCGCGGACGGCCCAGGTGGCGGCGCGGTTCTCGAGGCCGGGGACTTCCGTCGGGCGCCAGCGCTCGAGCGCGGCGAGCCCGGCATCGACGACCTGTTCGGGTGTGCGGAAGCCGAACGCCCCGTGGGCCGACCCGGTGCCGGCGACCGCCTGGAACTCGGTGGGCGTACGGCCGGGGCAGAGGGCGAGGACTCGGATGCCGGCGTCGTGGTTCTCGGCCCAGAGCGCCTCGGAGAGCGAGAGCACGAACGCCTTGGACGCGGCATAGCTGGCGAGGCGAGGTACGGGCTGGAAGGCGGCGATCGAGGAGACATTGACGATTCCGCCATCGCCGCGCGGTCGCATCTCCGCGAGGGCGAGCCAGGCGAGTTCGGTGAGCGCCGCGCAGTTGACGCGAAGGATCTCCAGGTGTCGCTCGAGGGGGACGTCGTGGAAGGGACCCTGCGCGCCGAAGCCGGCGTTGTTGACAAGAAGGTCGATCGCCCGGTCGTCGGCGGTGGCCTCGCGCCAGAGGCGGGCCGGCTCCCCCTCACGTGCGAGGTCGGCGGAGATGGTGGCGGTGTGGATCCCGTACGCGCCGCGCAGTCGGGCAGCGAGTTCGTCCAGGCGCTCCCGCCGGCGGGCGGTGAGGACGAGGTGCATGCCGCGGGCGGCGAGTCGATCGGCGAAGACCCGGCCGAGCCCGGCCGACGCGCCGGTTACGAGCGCCCACCGGTCCGGCCAGGGCCAGGAGCTCACACGGGTCCGGCGGCGCCTGTCAGGTAGGCGACGGCCGCGCGCTCGAGAATCTCGACGCCGACGGGCAGCGCGTCCTCGGAGATGTCAAAGTGGGGCGAGTGGTGCGGGTGCACGGCGCCGATCGCCTCATCCATCCCTCCGACGAAGAAGAAGCAGCCGGGCACGCGGGTGCTGAACTCGGCGAAATCCTCCGCCGCCATCGTGCGGATCCCCGCATCGGAGCGGACGCGGTCCGGCCCCACGACATCCGACGCTACCCCGCGAACGAGATCGGCGAGTCGGGAGTCGTTGGCGGTCGGCGGGAAGATCAGGTCGCGGAACTCGACGGTCGCCTCCGCGCCGAGCGCCGCGGCGACCCCCTTCGCGACCGCCGTGACGCGTTCCCGGACCAGGTTCTCCGTCTCCTTGAGGAACGCGCGGATCGTTCCCTCGAGCACCGCCGTGCCGGCGATCACGTTCGGCGCGGTCCCGGCGTGGAACGAAGCGACGGTGACCACGGCGCTGTCGAGTGGAGCGACGTTCCGGGAGACGATGCTCTGGAGCGCGGTGACGATCTGGCAGGCGGCGTGGATGGAGTCGACGGTCTCGTGCGGCATGGCCGCATGTCCGCCACGCCCGGTGACGGTGATCGAGAACTCCTGCGACCCCGCCAGCTGCGGGCCATCGACGACGCCGACTTCGCATGCGGGGAGGGAGGTCCACACATGGAGACCGAACGCAGCGTCGACCCCGGTAAGCACGCCTTCCTCGATCATCCGCCGGGCGCCACCGAGGCCTTCCTCGGCTGGCTGGAAGACGTAGCGGATCTCGCCCGGAAGGTCGGCGGCGCGCCTCGCGAGCCGATCGGCGACCGCGAGGCCGATGGCGACGTGCGCGTCATGACCGCACGCGTGCATGCGGCCCGGGATCGTGGAGCGGAAGGAGTGGGAGGTAGCTTCCTGGACCGGGAGCGCGTCCATGTCCGCCCGCAGAAGGAGTGTCGGGCCGTCCCCGGCGCCGCCTCTGAGGGTGCCGACGACGCCGGTCGTCGCGACCCCGGTGCGGATCTCGTAGCCCGACACGCGCAGGCGCTCCGCCACGATCCCGGCGGTACGGAACTCCTCGAACCCGACCTCCGGGTGCCGGTGGAGGTCGCGCCTCGTGGCGATCAGCAGCTCGAGTTCCTCAGTGGTCATCGTGCTCGCGGGGCGGGTCGGCGGCAGGGTCACCAGCCGAGCAGGTACGCAAAAACGAGCGGCGCGACGATCGACGCGTCCGATTCGATGATGTACTTCGGCGTGTCCACGCCCAGTTTACCCCAGGTGATCTTCTCGTTCGGGACGGCGCCGGAATAGGAACCGTAGCTCGTGGTGGAATCTGAAATCTGGCAGAAATATCCCCAGAGCGGAACCTCGGTGCGTCCGAGGTCCTGATGGAGCATGGGGACCACGCAGATCGGGAAATCACCGGCGATGCCGCCGCCGATCTGGAAGAAGCCGATCGAGGATTCCGGCGCCGTTTCCTGATAGAAATCCGCGAGCTGGATCATGTACTCGATGCCGGTCCTGACCGTGTGGACGTTCCGGACCTCCCCCGTAATCACGTGGCTCGCGTACATGTTGCCGAGCGTCGAGTCCTCCCAGCCCGGCACGATGATCGGAAGGTTACGCTCGGCGGCGGCGAGCATCCAGGAGTTCTTCGGGTCGATCTGGTAGGAGCCTTCGAGCACGCCCGATCGGAGGATCCGGTACATGAACTCGTGCGGGAAGTACCGTTCGCCGGCCTGATCCGCCCGCATCCACTCGTCGAGGACCGCCGACTCGATTCGCCGCATCGCCTCGTGCTCGGGGATGCAGGTGTCGGTAACGCGGTTCATGTGTCGGGCGAGGAGGTCCGCTTCGGCCTCGGCGGTGAGGCCGCGCCAATCGGGGATGCGCTCGTAGTGCTCGTGCGCGACGAGGTTGAAGACATCCTCCTCGAGGTTGGCCCCGGTGCAGCAGATCGCCTGTACCTTACCGCGTCGGATCATCTCGGCGAGCGAGATCCCCAGCTCCGCGGTGCTCATCGCGCCGGCCAGGGTGATGAGCATGCTTCCGCCGCTCTCCAGATGCCGGTTCCAGCCTTCCGCCGCTTCCACCAGGGTGGCGGCGTTGAAGTGCTTGTAGTGGGTACGAATGAAATCGGATATGGGGCTCGTGCTCATGATGTCTGGAGAGTGTGGATTTCCGGTTCCGAACCTCAAACGATGGGGTCGTTGCCCGCCTTCGCCTCCTCGGCCCGCGCCTCGGCGGCCTGTGCGCGCTCCGGCACCTCGAGGATGCGGCGAACGGCGTCTTCCGGCGAGTCGGTGACCTGGATCAGGTCCAGGTCCTCCGGCGAGATCTTCCCTTCGTACAGCATTGTGTCGCGGATCCAGTCAAGCATCCCCGACCAGTACTCCGAACCGAAGAGGATCACGGGGAAGTTGTGGATCTTGTGGGTCTGGATGAGCGTGAGCGCCTCGAAAAGCTCGTCGAGCGTGCCGAACCCGCCGGGGAAGATCACGAACGCCTCGGAATACTTCACGAACATCATCTTGCGAACGAAGAAGTACCGGAAGTCGACCGAGGTGTCGACCCAGGCGTTGGTACCCTGCTCGAAAGGCAGCTCGATGTTGCAGCCGATCGAGATGCCGCCCGCCTCCTTCGCGCCCTTGTTGGCGGCTTCCATCAGGCCCGGACCGCCGCCGGTGATCACCGCGAACCCTTCCCGCGCGAGGAGAGAGGCCGTCTTCTCGACCGCGAGGTACTGGGGATGGCCGGGCGGGACGCGCGCCGAGCCGAAGATGGCGACCGCCTGGCCGACCTTGGCCAGCGTGTCGAATCCCTCGACGAACTCACCCATGATACGGAAGACCCGCCAGGGGTCCGTGTGGGTGAAATCCGCTGGCGTGGCCGGTGGATTGAGGAGTTGCTCGTCCTCGGTCGGTTTGCCCGTCGGCGCCGGATTGTTGGGGCGCCGCTCCTGATGGTCGGTTGTGCTTCGGTGCATTCGTCGCGTCGTTTCGGTCGTCAGGCCGGGCGGATGCCCGTTGGCGCTCGGGTCCTGAAGATAGACCCGTGCCTGTCGGGGCACAAAGTCGGCCCGCGGTGCGGGGGGCGAGGGCCGGGTGAGTCGGGGGCCCGCCCTCGTGAAATCAGCAGCGATCGCCGAGGCGACGAGTCGCTCCCCTTGTCCGCGCGCGGAAGGGGTGCAGATTGACGTCGGCAGATCACAACCCATTCCCGGAGCAGGATCCTTGAAGATTCCGATGGCCCTGATCGCCGATGAGGCGAACATCTCGCAGGAAGGCAAGCTGAACGTACTCGGAGTCTTCGACCGGATCGCGTCGGGGAGTTTCCCGATGGTCCATCCAAAGATGATGTTCATCTTCCGGATCGAGGCGGACTATGGGGACAGCGGCCGGGCGGTGCCGGTGCGGGTGCGGCTGGTGGATGCGGATGGCGCGGCGCTGTTCGAGGCGGGCGGCGAGATCGTGGCGCCGGACGTGGCGCCGGGAGACTTCGCGACGACCCATCAGCTGTTCGTGCTGCTCGGGATCCGGTTCGAGAACCCGGGGATGTACAAGTTCGTGATCAACCTGGGGGACCTGCCGCCGCATGAGACGCCGGTGTCGGCGATCCTGGCGCCGTGGCCGCGGGATGGGCAGAAGAGCAACTGAGGGAACAGCAACGGCTTCACCGCGAAGAAAGCAAAGAACGCCAGGCGGCCTGGTCGGGGTTGTCGAGATTGTGGGGCGAGATGGATCGGGATGGCGAGAACCCGGTTGTCGTTCGGGGGTGCCCGGGAATGGTTGCGGCGTGGGAGCGATGGGGAAATGTTTCGGGATCCAGGATGTTCGCCATCCTTTGAAAGGAGACGCAAGATGCCCGCGTTGCCCGGTGGTACGCTGATCGTTGCCGCCCTGCTGGCTTCCTCGGCGGTCGTGGCGTCGGTGGTGAGGGCCTCGGATCTGCCCGCGGCGAGGATGGACTCGTTCGCGAACGGAGAGGTTGTCACGGAGGATGTTGCCCGGGCCGGAGCTGTATCAATGGTGGGTGTTGAGAACCCGGTCTACAGCTTCTACTTCACGCGCGGCGCCTTCAGCAGCTGGAGCCGGACGTGGGCGATGGACGCACCCGCGGCGGATCGCTGGATCGCTTCCGTGATGCGCCGACTTACCCTCATCGACGTCTCTCCCAGGGAGAACTACGTCGCGCTCGACGATCCCGACCTCGGGCGGTTTCCCTTCCTCTACATCCTCGAAGTCGGCGGCATGCAGATGCGGAACTCGGAGGTGGAGGGGTTGCGCAACTATCTGCTGCGTGGCGGGTTCGTGATGGTTGACGACTTCTGGGGCTCCAGCGAGTGGTCGAACTGGGAGCGCGAGATCCGCCGGGCTCTGCCTGAATATGACATCGTGGAACTCCCTCTGAGCCACGGGATCTTCTCGACGATGTACAACGTTGACGAGGTCGTTCAGGTACCGGCCGTCAACAACCTCCAGCGAGGATACGAGAGAGATGGCGTCGTGCCTCGCGTCAGGGGGATTTTCGATGACAAGGGCCGCCTGATGGTCGTCATCAACTGGAACACGGACCTCGGCGACGCGTGGGAGTGGGCGGAGGCCTCGTACTATCCGGTGCAGTATTCGACGTACGCGTACCAGGTCGCCGCCAATACGTTCCTGTACGCGCTGACGCACTGAAGGGGACGAGGAGCGTGCCACGCGCCAGGCCCATCTTCAGCAGGCGGAAGCCGATTTTTACCCCCTCCCGTTCGATGCGGCCCTGGAATTCGGACGGGTCGCGACCTCTCTGCGCCGGTCGGGCCGGAAACCCGCCACGCGGTCCTACGACGCGATGATCGCCGAAATCACCATCGCGAACGAGCTTCCGCTGTATACGAACAATCCAGCGGATTTTCGCGGGATCGAGGAACTCGAGGTGGTCGCCGTCGTCGTGCACGACTTGCCGGAGGAATGGCCGCCCCCCGTTCCGCGCCTAGGGATACAGATGGATGCTCCGCCAGGGTGAGTCCGGCGTTTCGCGCGTGAAGACCTCGCGTTCGTGGAGCCGGCTCGGCTTGCCGGACCAGAACTCGATGACGGAAGGGATGATGCGGAAGCCCGACCAGAACGGCGGGCGCGTCACGGGGCCGTCGGCGAAACGCTCTTCGACTTCGGCCACACGGCGTTCGAGATCGGCATACGACGGGAGCGGGCGGCTCTGTATCGACGACCACGCGCCGATCTGGCTCCCGCGCGGGCGTGTGGCGAAATACGCGTCCGCCTCCGAATTCGGGACCCGAATGGCATCGCCTTCCACCCGTATCTGCAACTCTAGCGGCTTCCAGTGGATGCACAGTGCGGCGTGCGGGTTCTGTATCAGCTCTCTCGCCTTCCGGCTCTCCAGGTTCGTATAGAAAGCGAACCCCTCCGGATCCACACCCTTGAGCAGCACCATCCGAACGGACGGGCGACCATTGGCGTCGGCGGTGGCGAGGGCCATGGCGTTGGGCTCCACGACGCCGGCCCGTTCGGCCTGGTCGAGGAGATGGGCAACGCGGGCGATCGGATCGGTCATGCTCGAGGGGAGTCGGGAGTTGTGCGTTCGATATCGGCCGGCGCGGCGCCGGTGAGGAGCGCGCAGGCGGTGGCCATGTCGACGTTGCCGCCGCTGAGAATGACGCCGACCCGTCGGCCACGGGCGATAGCGGGGTCGCGGAGGAGACCGGCGAGCGACACCGCGCCGGACGGCTCCACAACGATCTTCAGGCGCGTCCAGAGCAGGCGCATCGCGTCGACGATCTCGGCCTCGGTGACGGTAACGAAGTCGTGGACGCGGTCGCGGATGATCGGCCAGGTGAGTTCGCCAAGCGATGGGGTGCGGAGACCGTCCGCGATCGTCGGCGGGTTGCGGGTTCGCTGGATTGTGCCGGCGCGGAAGGAGCGGGCGGCGTCGTCGGCCAGCTCGGGTTCGGCGCCGATCACCTGGCAGCGCGGGAACGCCGAGGCGGCGAGCGCGCTGCCGGAGAGGAGGCCGCCGCCGCCACAGGGTACGAAGAGCAGGTCGAGGTCGGCCGATTCCTCGAAGAGTTCCAAAGCGGCCGTGCCCTGGCCGGCGATCACGTCGGGGTGGTCGAAGGGCGGAATCAACGTCATCCGCTCGTCCGCGGCGATCCGGCGGGCGATCTCCTCACGGGATGCCTCATCCGGGTCGTAGAGGATCACCCGCGCGCCGTAGCCGCGGGTCGCATCCAGCTTTGCGTCGGGGGCGTTGTCGGGCATCACGACCGTGACCGGTATGCCAGTCAGGCGTCCGGCGAGTGCCACGGCTTGCGCATGATTGCCCGAGGAGTACGTCAGGACGCCGCGGGGGGCGTCGGTCGAGGGCACGCGGGACATGGCGTTGTACGCTCCGCGGAACTTGAACGCTCCCGACCGCTGGAAGTTCTCGCACTTCAGCCAGACCTCAGCGCCAACGAACGCGTTGAGCGTGCGTGAAGTCAGCACGGGGGTGCGATTCGCGACACCGGCGAGCCGTTCCGCCGCTCGCCGCACCGTTTCGAGCGATGGGAGCGCGACGGTCGGCTCGCGGGGGAATTCCGACGGGTCGGCGGGGCCCGCGGGGTCGGGCCCGGGTGCGGTCAACGGCGGATCAGTACTTGGGGATCGACGGGTCGATCTCCTCCGACCACGCGCGGATGCCGCCGTCCAGGTTTCGGACGCGCTCGTACCCCTGGTCGCGGAGGAACTGGGCGGCGCGGTCGCTCCGGGCGCCGGTCCGGCAATAGACGATGACGTCGGAATCCGGATCGATCTCCTCGAGACGATTCGGCAGATCCTTCAGCGGAATCAGCTTCGCCCCCTGTGGGCCCAGGTTGCCGATGTCCCACTCGTACTGCTCCCGCACGTCGACAAGGACGACCGGGTCGCCACGATCGACCATCCCCTTCAACTCCGTAACGGAGATCTCCATCTCATCCGGTTCCATACTCGTTGGTCCTTTCTCTTCCGGCAACACGCCGCAGAACACCTCGTAATCGATCAACTCCGTGACGGTGGGAGAGTCACCGCACACAGGACATTCCGGATCCCGCTTCAGTCGAAGCTCGCGAAACTTCATCCGCAACGCGTCGAACATCAAGATGCGGCCGGCGAGCGTATCGCCGAGCCCGAGCAGGAGCTTGATGGTCTCCATGGTCTGGATCGTGCCGACGATGCCCGGCACAACGCCCAGGACTCCGCCCTCCGCGCACGACGGGACCATCCCCGGCGGGGGCGGTTCCGCGAAGAGACAACGGTAGCACGGCTCCCCGGGAATCGCGAACACCGAGTTCTGCCCCTCGAACCGGTAAACCGACCCGTAGACATACGGTTTGCGGAGGATCACGCTCGCATCGTTCGCGAGATACCTCGTGGGGAAGTTGTCAGTGCCATCCACAATGACTTCGTAGTCGCGGAAGATCTCGATCGCGTTGCCGGAGCCGAGGCGGACCGGGTAGGTCTCGACGTGGACGTGCGGGTTGATCTCGCGGATCGTGGCGCGTGCGGAGTCGAGTTTCGGGTGGCCGAGGTCCGAGGTCCCGTGGATGATCTGGCGCTGGAGGTTGCTGGCGTCAACGACATCGAAATCAACGAGGCCGAGGGTGCCGACGCCGGCGGCGGCGAGGTACATGGCGGTCGGCGAGCCGAGGCCGCCGGCGCCGATGATCAGTACCCGCGAGTCGCGAAGCCGCGCCTGGCCAGCGGGGCCGACTTCGGGGAGGATCAGATGTCGGGCGTATCGAAGCGACTCTTCCGGGGAGAGGGTCGCGGGATCGGGCAGCGTCTGGGTGCTCATCGCAATCGGGGTGAGGGGCGATCTGGGACGATACCCCGGGAGTCGGTACGCGTTCGACGAGGGGCGGCGCGGGGATCGGGACGGGAAGGAGTTGTCCACGATCTTCGGGCGTGATGTATATTGGTCAGACCTTGCCGAGAGAGTCAGTGAACCAGGCGCAATCATGACGAGAGCACGGATAGGCGAAGCGGTTTGGAGTCTCGCGCTGATGGCGTGCCTTGGGGCCGCGGTGGTTGCCGGCGGGTGCGCCTCGATCCGCGGGGCTCCCGACGAGGTGGGATCGTCGCTGGCGGACGATGCGGGCGGTGCCGAAGCGGACGCGCCCATAGCAGTGCAGCCGCGGGAAGCGGACGTACCACCTCGCGAGCGCTGGGACACGCCCTTCGCGGTGAGCGCATCGGGTCGGCTGGCTCCGCTCGAGCCGAGGCGAGTCATCGTGGTCGGGTCCGATCCGAACGTTGCCGCCGGCCTGGCGGAGCAGGGGGCGATCGAGCTGAGGGATCGGAATGACGCACGGGTCGCCGAGTTGCCGTCGGTGGCGGAGGTGCCTGGTGTCGTGCCCGCGGATGGCGATGTGGAGGTGGCCGGGGGCAACGATGGCGGGCCGGTCGTTCACCGAGTGGTGTCGGGGGATACCCTCTCGGAGATCGCGGACCGGTACAATGTTTCGCCGGCGATGATCCAGCGGGCGAATGGGTTGATTGGTGACCAGATTCAGGTTGGGCAGGATCTCACCATACCCGTTCCGGGGATCTAGGGCTGTATATCGCATGGCCACGGGGCTTCAGACTCACGGCACCGGAAGCGGTCGGGGGTCACGGGGAAACCAGGGGACAGTCCACGAACGAAGCACCGGCGAACTCGAGTAGCGCGGCGCCCTGGTGTTCCCAGAAGGTGGAGCTGCCGTCGGAGTATCGGGCGCCGGAAGCTGAGACTGCGCGGGGCAGGGTGAGGGTGTCGCCCGGGATCGCGACGATCGCGGAATCCGCGCGGTAGGCGACGGTGAAGCGGAAATCCCCGCAGTCGAAGGTCGCTTGCGGCTCGGGCGAACCCGTGGCACAGGCGGTGAGCGCGACCAACGCGTGAAAAACGGCCAGGGAGCGAGGCAGGCGGAACGGCTTCATTCCGGGCGTCGGGCGAGGAGGGTTGCGGAGGCCTGGGCGACGGGCTTGAGCATGATGCTGTCGATGTTGACGTGAGCGGGGCGGGTGGCGGCGAAGACGATGGTGTCCGCGACGTCGTCGGGGGTGAGGGGGGTGACGCCGCGGTAGACGGCCGCGGCGCGGTCGGTGTCGCCGTGGAAGCGGACCTGGCTGAACTCGGTCTCGACCATGCCCGGCTGGATGTTGGTGACCCGGACCGCCGATCCAACGATGTCCATCCGCATCGACTTCGAGATTGTATCGATGGCGGCCTTGGTTCCACCGTAGGCGGCGCCGTTCGGGTACGGTTCGCTCCCGGCGATCGAGCCGATGTTGAAGATATGGCCCGTGTCGCGCTCCAGCATCAACGGGAGGATGGCGCGGGTGACGTAGAGAAGGCCCTTCACGTTGGTGTCGATCATCTCGTCCCAGTCGCGGGTGTCTCCCTCCGCGATGGACGCGAAGCCGCGCGCGAGGCCCGCGTTGTTCACGAGCACGTCGATGCTGCGCCATTCCGCGGGGAGGTCGCCGAGGACGTGGCTGACGACGCCCACGTCGCGGACATCGAGCGAGAGCAGGAGTAGTTTCGAGCCGTGATCGCGGTCAAGGCGTTCGGACAGCGCCTCGAGCCGGTCCACGCGACGGGCGGCGAGGATGAGCCGCGCGCCGAGCTGCGCGAACCGCACGGCGCACGCCTCGCCGATCCCCGAGCTCGCGCCGGTGATGAGAACGGTCTTCCCCTCCATGGATGTGAGCATTCGATTCCTCCCGTGTTCTGCCCGAGGATAACGGTCGGGCGGGTCGTGGCTGAATCGCGGATCGACCCGCGTCAGATCGATGGTTTCAGAAGATGCCGCCGGACCCGGTCGAGCGCGGTCTGGGCGGCGACCCCCTTGACCCACGCGCGCGACCTCGACCCGAACTGATAGGTCTTCGCCCAGTCGCCGCCGTCCCAGGCCAGGCCGATACAGACCGTCCCGACCGGTTTGTCGGGCGAGCCGCCGCCAGGCCCGGCGATGCCGCTGGTTGCGAGGCCGAGGGTGGCGCCGGCCGCCTCCCGGACGCCGCGGGCCATCTCCCTGACTGTCTCCTCGCTCACCGCGCCACGGGCCTCGATTGTGGCTGGGTTCACGCCCAGGAGCCGGACCTTGGCATCGTTCGAGTAGGCGACCACGCCCATGAGGAAGTATTCCGAACTCCCCGGCACGTCCGTGACGCGATGGCCGATCAGTCCACCCGTGCACGATTCCGCGACCGCGAGGGTGGCGCCGCTGTCGTGGAGCAGCCGTCCGACGGTTTCCTCCAGCCCCTCATCGCCGACCGCATAAAGGTGGTCTCCGAGGCGGCCGGAGATCTCGCCTTCGAGCCGGTCGAGCCGGTCCGCGAGTTCGATCGGCGTCGCGGCGGTGGCGGTGACGCGTGCCTGGACGCGGGGGAAGGCGGCGCGGAAGGAGAGGCGCGCCTCCGCGGGGTCGACCGCGCCGACGAGCAGCTCGTCGAGGCGGGACTCGCTGAGCCCGACCGTGCTGAACACACGCGAGCCGATCACCCCCGACCCGCCGAGCGCCGCGACCCGGGGGATGACCGTCTCCTCCATCATCCGACTCATCTCGCGGGGGACGCCCGGGAGCGACACCACGATGCCGGGCCGCCGGTCGATCGCGAGGCGAGATGCTGCATGTGCCAGTCGGTCGGCACGCCGTCGTCGCGGCACGAATACATGCACATCGGCGAGACGCCGATGCGGT
>CAZUVK010000096.1:0-4757 GCA_964623785.1 uncultured Gemmatimonas sp.
TGGCGACGCGCGTGGAAGCGGCCCGGGCATTGCTCCACCACGCGGCCACGCGTCGCGGCCAGGACGACGCGAGCGCGCTGGCCTCCATGGCCAAGCTCTTCGCCTCCGAGGCCGCGATGTACGTCACGACCGAGGCGATCCAGGTCTTCGGCGGGTATGGATACATGAAGGACTACCCCGTCGAGCGCCTCTTCCGCGACGCCAAGGTCACCGAGATCTACGAGGGAACCAGCGAGATCCAGCGGCTCGTCATCGCAAGGAAGCTGCTGGCGGGTACAGCCGGCTGACCGGGCGCGGGCGCGGGGGCGGCCTCGCACTGACCGGATTCGTTGGCCGATTCGATGGTGGTTGATCGCGCGCGGGGACGCCCGCCCTGGAGTCGGGCCTCCGGTTACGACGCCGGTCGGCCATCAACCCAAATACATTGCGCTCACGGGCCTGCACCGTCTCATGGAAATATTCGATTCGATCGTGACGCACGGCCACGAGCAGGTGGTCCTCTGCCACGAGCCGTCGTGCGGGTACAAGGCGATCATCGCCATCCACAACACCACGCTGGGACCTGCGCTGGGCGGCACGCGTTTCTGGAATTACGCCAACGACGGCGACGCCATCATCGACGCGCTCCGGCTGTCGAGGGGGATGACCTACAAGGCATCCGTCGCGGGTCTGAACCTCGGGGGCGGCAAGTCGGTCATCATCGGCGACCCGAAGACGACCCGGCGCGAGGCGATCTTCCGCGCGCACGGCCGGTTCATCGAGAGCCTCGGCGGACGATACATCACGGCCGAGGACGTCGGCACGTCCGTGACGGACATGGACTACGTCCACATGGAGACCAACCATGTCTGCGGCCTGCCCGGAACGTCGGGCGACCCTTCGCCGGTCACCGCGTTCGGCGTCTTCCGGGGCATCGCCGCGGCGGCCCATACCCGTTTCGGGGCTGACTCCCTCCGCGATCGGACCGTCGCCGTACAGGGGCTCGGTCATGTGGGATACCACCTCTGCCGGCACCTCGCCAACGAGGGCGCCCGGCTCGTCGTGACCGACATCGACGACGACCGGGTCGCCCGCGTGGTCCTGGAGTTCGACGCGAGGAGCGTCGCGCCGGAGGCGATCTACGACGTCGAAGCCGACATCTACGCCCCGTGCGCACTCGGCGCGGCGATCAACGACGAGACCATCCCCCGGCTCAAGGTGGCCATCGTCGCCGGCGCGGCCAACAACGTCCTCGCCGAGCCTCGACACGGCCAGGTCCTCCACGACCGGGGGATCCTCTACGCGCCGGACTATGTCATCAACGCGGGTGGCCTCATCAACGTCTACGGTGAGCTGAACGGCTGGCGCCGCGAACAGGCGATGCGGAAGGCGGGCGAGATCCACAACACGCTCCTTCAGCTCTTCCAGCTCTCCGCCGAGGAGGGGATCCCCACCTACCTCGCCGCCGACCGGATCGCCGAGCGGCGCGTGGAGGAGATCGGACGGCTGCAGAAGACGTGTTTCTGAGGGACTCGAACTGCTCTTCGCTCTCTCTGAGGGTGCCCACAAACGGGCAACAACCCAACCCAGCCCCTGCCAAGAGGATTCACCACAGAGGCGCAGAGATCTCGGAGATTCCCGGTCAGACCGCATTTTTCGATTGATTGGACGACAGAATTCCGCCCGTGTGCCTCTCCGTGATCTCCGCGGTTCTGTGGTGAGCGCTGGTCCGGGGTGCCCGTCGCCATTTGGTACTCACTCGTGCACACCTCGCTTGCGCCAAGCAGTACCGCGCCAATCCACTGGTCAGGAGATCATCCACCGAACAGCGTTCGCCGTTGACCTTCTTGCTCGCCGACACTACTGTGACCTAGCCTTCCGCTTCGCCGTCAGCCCGCGTCACGCGCGACTGGCGGGCCGGCCTGACAGGTCAGGCTGGAGGGAACACCGCTTCAAGCCGGGGTCCAGTCACATCCAGCACGAGGTGCCGCATGCAACTTCGCCTTCCCTTACGAATCTGGTTCGCCATTCTTCTGACGACCGCATTTCACGGCGAGCTGGGTGCACAGGCTGGCACCATCACCGGGCTCGTCCGGTCGGCTGAGACCGGCGCGCCGCTGATCGCCGCGTACGTCCAGGTCACCGGCCCGGATGGCGACCGGATCGCCGCGACGATCACGGGGCAGACGGGTCGGTACCTGGTCAATACCGTGCCGGTCGGCAGCTACACGGTGACGGTCAACACGACCGGCTACGCGACCATGCGCGCCGAGGGCGTCTCGGTCGCGGCGGGGCAGACGGCGGTCGCGGACTTCGACCTGTCTCCCCGGGCGATCGACCTCGATCCGATCTCGGTGACCGCGTCGCGAAGGGAGGAACGGGCACTCGACGCCCCGGCGCGCGTCGAGGTGGTGAGCCCCGTCGAGATCGCGGAGACCCCCACGCTGCAACCGGTCGACCATCTCCGCGACCTGGCCGGCGTCGACATCGTGACGCAAGGGCTGCAATCGACGAACGTGGTGGCCCGGGGCTTCAACAATGTGTTCTCGGGCGCCCTTCTGGCCCTGACCGACCATCGGATCGCGGCGATCCCCTCGCTGCGCGTCAACTCGCTGCACCTCATCCCGGCAACGAACGACGATATCGAGCGGATGGAAGTCGTGCTGGGACCGGGCTCGGCGCTCTACGGTCCGAACACGGCGAACGGAGTACTCCACATCTTCACGCGTTCGCCGCTGACGCATCAGGGCTCGACGATCAGCCTGACGGGCGGCCAGCGTAGCGTGTTCCAGGGGACCGCGCGCACGTCGCAACTGATCGGCGAGAACTTCGGGATGAAGGTCTCCGGCGAATACTTCCGCGGCGAGGAGTGGGAGTACGCGGACCCGGTCGAAGTCGCCGCGAGGGCGGATGCGCTCCCGGGCGATCCCAACACGCGGATCGGGTTGCGGGACTTTGACTCCGAGCGGTGGGCGTTCGACGCGCGGGCCGACTGGCGGATCTCGCCCGACGCGACCGCCATCTTCTCGCTCGGCCGGAGCACCTACATCAACGGGGTCGAGCTGACGGGCATCGGCGCGTCGCAGGTGCGGGATTGGGCCTACGGGTACTACCAGGCGCGGTTCAACTGGAACCGTCTCTTCGCGCAGGCCTACCTGAACACTTCGAACGCAGGCTCGACGTACCTGTTGCGCGACGGCGCGCCCTCGATCGACAACAGCCGGTTCGTCGTCGCGCAGGTGCAGCATGGCGCCACGCCGCGCGTCTGGCAGAACTTCGTGTACGGCGTCGACTACCTGAACACGATGCCGGACACCGAGGGCACGATCCACGGCCGCTACGAGGATGAGGACGAGTACACCGAGGTCGGCGCGTTCATCCAGTCCGAAACGACCCTCACCCGGCAGCTCGAGCTGGTGCTCGCCGGGCGTGTGGACCGGCATTCGGTTGTCGGGAAGAATGTGTTCTCGCCGCGCGCGGCGCTCGTCTTCAAGCCCGCGGAGACGCAGACGTTCCGCGCCTCGTACAACCGGGCATATTCGAACCCGGGATCGGTACAGCTCTTCCTTGACCTGAACGCCGGTCCGATCGAGGGCACGCTCGGCTCGCTCGGCTACAACGTCCGCGCGCAGGGCACGGGCAGCCGCGGCATCCGGTTCTCCGACGACAATGGCGATGCGTTCATGCGGTCCCCGTTCGGTCCCACGCCGGGCACGCTGCAGATGATCAACACGGCGAACGTCTGGGAGATGCAGGTTCGCTCCTTCGCCGCCGCGCTTGTGGCTGGTGGGCAGATCGCCGCCGACCAGGCGCCGTTGTTCATACAGGCGATGCTGGCGGAGACGCCGGACATCGGGGTGCATGGGCTCAACCCACTCACGCAGGCGACCTCGCCGTTCAGCGTGCCGGCCGACATCCCTGACGTCCGGGAGTCGAACAACACCACATGGGAGCTCGGGTACACCGGACTCTTCGGCGGGAACGTGCTCCTCGGCGCCGACCTCTGGTACTCGCAGCGGGACAACTTCATCTCGCCGCTGATCCCCCGCGGTGGTTTCGTGCTGCTGAACCCGCAGGAGCTCGCCCCGTATGTGCAGCCGAAGCTCAACGCGCTCCTGCAGCTCACGGGAATGCCCGCGGACGAGGCGGACGCGACTTCGCAGGTGATGGCCGCCGGAATGGCGTCGCTGCCCGGCGGCGTCGTGAGTTCGCCTGACTTCGATCTCTCCAGCTCCGATCTGCTCGTCAGCTACCAGAACTTCGGCGACATCAATCTCTGGGGGACTGACCTCTCGGCCCAGGTGCTGTTCGGCAAGTGGAACGCGCGCCTTTCGGGGTCGTTCGTGAGCGACAACTACTTCGAGACGGAAGGCCAGATCATCACGCTGAATGCCTCCAACCGAAAGGTGAACGCGTCGTTCGGGTACCGGGACGAGGATATGGGCTTCAATGGCGAGGTGCGGCTCCGCTACAACTCGGAGTTCCCGGTGAACTCAGGCGCGTTCATCGGGCTCCAGTGCGTGAGCGATGCGTACTCGTCGACCGCGCCGTGCGTCGAGGCCTACACGCTCGCGGACCTGACGCTCGGCTACAAACTGCCCGGGATCAGGGGCGCGTCGGTCCAGTTCAGCGTGCAGAATCTGCTGGACTCGGGGTACCGGAGCTTCGTGGGGGCTCCGGAGATCGGGCGGATGGCGCTGCTTCGGTTGCGGTACGAGTTCTGACACGTGGCGCGGTTCGTAGCGTGGCGCGGGTACCGACGAAGTGGCTAGATTGAG
>CAZUVK010000096.1:4767-12424 GCA_964623785.1 uncultured Gemmatimonas sp.
GAGGATGGGCCGACACGAGAAGCTCCTTCTCCAGATTCTGCGAGGCACTTCAGATGCGAACATCCCCTTCGAGGGGCTGCGCTCTTTGCTGGCGTGGCTCGGCTTCGAAGAGCGGATCCGGGGAGGGCATCACGTTTTCACGCGTGAGGGCGTCGAAGAAATCCTGAATTTGCAGCCGCGAGGCGCACGCGCGAAGGTGTACCAGGTCAAGCAGGTTCGCTACGTCGTCTTGAAGTACAAGCTTGGAGGAGAGACCGATGAAGCCTGAGTATCGCTACGAGGTCATCATCTATTGGAGCGAAGAGGACGAAGCGTTCATCGCTGAAGTCCCGGAGCTGCCCGGCTGCATGGCGGACGGAGGGACCTACGAAGAGACCGTCGAGAATGTGCAGGTGGTCATTCGCGAGTGGATCGATACCTCGCGCGAGCTTGGGCGTCCGGTTCCCGAGCCCAAGGGTCGTCTGCTGTTCGCATGAAGCGCCGTGAGATTCGTGCGCTTTCAGGTTCGATACAACGGGAGGCTGGGGCTTCCGGTAGGAATCTTTGGTGCGTGCCACCATCTTCGACGAGCGGGGCGTCTCTCAGCGGAAGACGACAAGCTGTTCGGTGACATTGATGCATGGTTCGATCAGGAGTTGCCAACACCCCCATTCTACGCGGATGGAAACTCGATCAAGGCCATCACCTGGTTCAAGCACTCCGCGACCCATCTGATCGACGCGCTAGGCCCCCTCCGGGATCTCCTCGACCGCTACCAGGTTCCGTACGATGTGGTGCGGACGGGCGATCCGGGCACCATCGTGTACGAAGACGAATTCCAGGTGGCTGTCGTCAAGGCCATCCATCCTCCAGCTCCGACGGATGAGTCGCACGGGGTCTCCCGCGGCGCCTTCTAGCAAGCGAGGACGGGAGGTGCGGCCGATTTCGCCGATGTTGCTGAGCGCGGGCTTCTCCTGCGGACCATCGTTTCTCAGAGTGGCACGACGCCCCCCTCGCGGTCCCGGAATCCACCCCCCCCACTTGGCAGACGCCGCCTCAGCGCGCATTATCGTTCCGTCAGTCTCCCGCCCGCCGACGGACAATGACCGAAGAAACCGCACCGAAGCCCGTCCTGCTCTCTATCGATGACGACCCGCAGGTATTGCGGGCCGTCGGCCGGGACCTGCGCTCGCGCTACGCGAAGCGATATCGAATCCTGCAGGCCGATAGCGGGACCGCCGCGCTTGACGCCCTGAACCAGCTCCGGCTCCGCGAGGAGCCCGTCGCGCTTCTCCTGGCCGACCAGCGGATGCCGGGGATGAGTGGGGTGGAGATGCTTGAGCGCGCGGCCGGGATCTTCCCCGACGCGAAGCGCGTGCTGCTCACCGCCTACGCGGACACCGACGCCGCGATCCACGCGATCAACAAGGCGGGCGTCGACTACTACCTCCTGAAACCGTGGCACCCGCCGGAGGATGGCCTTTACCCGATCCTGGACGACCTGCTCGAAGATTGGGAGGCCGGTTACCGCCCGTCGTTCCGCGGCATTCGCGTGCTCGGGCACCGGTGGTCGCCGCCGACCAACCAGGTGAAGGACTTCCTCGCGCGAAACCAGATCCCGTTCCGGTGGGTGGACGTCGAGCATAACCCCGAGGGCGCGCCGCTCCTCGAGCAGTTCGGCGCGACCGCGCGGGACCTCCCCGTCGTCGTCTTTCCGGACGCGACGCACGTCGTGAACGCCACGCCGGAGCTGATCGCCGGGCAGGCGGGCCTGCGCGCGAAGACGGAGACGGCGTTCTACGACCTGGTGATCGTCGGCGCGGGTCCGGCCGGGCTCGCGGCCGCGGTATACGGCGCGAGCGAGGGCCTGCGGACGGTGATGATCGAGAGCAGCGCCCCGGGTGGGCAGGCCGGGACCAGTTCGCGGATCGAGAACTACCTCGGCTTCCCGTCGGGTGTCTCGGGGGGCGACCTGGCGCGCCGTGCGACCGCCCAGGCGCGGAAGTTCGGCACCGAGATCCTCACCCCGCAGACCGCGAGCGCCATGCGCACCGACGGCCCGTATCGGAACGTCTGCCTCTCGGACGGATCCGAGTTGAGCTGTCACGCGCTGGTCGTGGCCACCGGTGTCTCCTACCGGCAGCTGGACATCCCCGGAATCACGGAGCTGAGCGGGGCGGGTGTCTTCTACGGTTCCGCGATCGCGGACGCGATGGCGTACCGTGGCGAGGACGTGTTCATCGTCGGCGCCGGCAACTCCGCGGGACAGGCGGCGATGCACCTCTCGCGACACGCCCGTTCGGTCACGATCATCCTGCGGGGCGATGACATCCGGAGAACGATGTCGCAGTATCTCGTGGACCAGATCACCGAGACGCCGAACATCCACATCCGACCACGCACGCAGGTGATGGAGGCGCACGGCGAGGGACACCTGGAGGCTCTTTCGCTCCTCGGCCCGGACGGCGCGGCGGAACGGGTCCCCGCGACCGCGCTCTTCATCTTCATCGGCGCGACCCCGCGCACCGACTGGCTCGGTTCGGCGATCGAGCGCGACACCCACGGCTTCGTCCTCACCGGCCCGGACCTCCCCCGGAGCGGCACTCGGCCCGATGGTTGGCGGCTCGACCGCGATCCGTACCTCCTGGAGACCAGCGTGCCGGGCGTGTTCGCGGTCGGCGACGTGCGCTTCGGTTCCGTCAAGCGGGTCGCGTCGGGAGTGGGGGAGGGCGCCGTCGCGATCTCCTTCGTGCACCGCTACCTCGCCGGTGCCTGAGATGAAAACGGAACTCGCGACGGACCTGGCCCGGCTCTTCCCAGTCCTCGCGGATCTGCGGGAGAGTGACATCCTGTGGATTGCGGACCGCTGTACGGTCGTGGATTTCGTATCGGGCGACGTTGTACTTCGGCCCGGCGACCCACCCGACCGAATGCTCTTCGTCCTTCAGGGCGAACTGCACTCCATCCCCGAGACCCAGGCGCGGGACGCGGGGCGGATGTACATCTTCCGGGCTGGTGAGATCACGGGGATGCTGCCGTTCTCGCGCATGACCCGGATCCCCCGTCTGGTGACGGCCGCCACGCGAACCCGCATCGCGGAGTTCCCGGCCAGCGAATTCCCGGAGATGCTGAAGGAGATCCCCGCCCTCGAGCCGAGGATGGTCGCGCTCCTGGCGGACCGGATCAAGCAGACGACGCAGAGCGAACAGCAGGTGGAGAAGCTCGCGTCGCTGGGTCGGCTGTCGGCGGGGCTCGCGCACGAGTTGAACAATCCCGCCGCCGCGGCGCGCCGGGCGGCCGCCGATCTGCGGGGTGCCCTCGAAGAGTCGGTGATGAGCACCGCGCGCCTCACCGACGCGGTCGGACTCGAGACGACGCAGCGCCTGCGGGATCGGCGGAAGGAACTCGCCGATCGCCCGGCGCGGCACCTTTCCACGCTCGAACGCGGCGACCTGGAGGATCAGCTGGCGGCCACGCTCGACGGGATGGGTTTCTCTGACGCCTGGCGCATCGCCCCGTCTCTCGTCGACAGCGGTGTCGACGCCGGGTGGCTCGAGTCGTTCCTGGCCGTCGCGCCCGCTGAATCCCGGGAACTCGCCCTGGAGTGCCTGGAGTGCAACCTCCGGGCGACCGAGATCCTGCGAACCGTCGAGGAGGCGGCCGACCGGATCACCCGCCTCGTCGGCGCGGTGAAGCAGTACACCTTCATGGACAAGGCATCGCTCGGCGAGGTCGACGTGCACGCGGGGCTCGACAGCACGCTTCGGATCCTCGCGAACAAGCTGAGTTCCGTCACGGTACGGCGCGAGTACGCTTCCGACCTTCCCCCGATCATCGGTCTGGGGGCGGAGCTCAACCAGGTCTGGACGAACGTTCTCGACAACGCGGCGGACGCGCTGGCGGGCGAAGGCGAGATCCTCATCCGGACGTGGGCGGGTGACGGCAAGGTCTCGATCGAGATCCGCGACTCCGGGCCAGGGATGGCGCCGGAAGTCGCCGCCCGGGTCTTCGACCCGTTCTTCTCGACCAAGGGCGTCGGGAGCGGAACCGGTCTGGGGATGGATATCGCCCGTCGGATCGTCGAGCAGCATCGGGGCGTGATCGAGGTGGAGAGCCGGCCGGGCAGCACATCGTTCCGCATCACCCTCCCGGTCTCCGGCCCCGCCCGGGAGTCCGCCCCCGCACGCTGAGCCGGCGAAGCCGTTTAGCCGTCGGTCCCGCGCAACGCGAGAATCAGCTCGATCTCGTCGATTACCCCCTCCATCTTGCGCATCGTCAGCGCCAGCGCCTCGCCGCTCGTCATGTCGACGCCGGCCTTCCGCAGTGTTTCGATCGGATACTCGGAACCACCGGAGCCCAGGAACTCCAGGTAGCGCCGCGTGGCCTGATCGCCCGCCTTCACCTGCCGGGAGAGCGCGACCGCCGCCGTCAGCGAGGTCGCGTACTGGTAGACGTAGAACTCCCGGTAGAAATGGGAGACGATGCTCCATTCATGGGCGACATGGTCGTCGACGACGGTCACGCCGGCTTCATGGCCGTAGTAGCGGCGCGTTATCTCCAGGTACAGGCTCGAGAGCGTCTGCCCGGTGACCGGTTCCCCGCGCGCGGCCATCTCGTGCATCCGAAGCTCGAACTCCGCGAACTGTACCTGTCGGAAGAGCGTGCCGCGCATCCGCTCCAGATAGTCGCCGAGGAGGGAGAGGCGGAACTCGTCGTCGTCGCTCTCGGCCAGCAGGTGGTCGATGAGGAGCGATTCATTGAACGTCGAGGCGACCTCGGCGAGGAAGATAGGGTAGCCCGCCGTCGGATACGGCTGCCGCGCGTTCGAGTAGTAGCTGTGCAGGGAGTGGCCCAGCTCGTGGGCAACCGTGCTCACCGCGTCGTAGCTCCCGTTGTAGTTGAGAAGCACGTACGGATGAACGTCGTATGCGGCGCCGTTGTTGTACGCGCCCGACCGTTTGCCCGGGGTCGAGAACCAGTCGATCCAGCGCTCATCGAACGCGCGGGCCAGGACGTCCTGGTAGTCGCGGCCCAATGGCGCCATCGCCGCGACGATCATCGTGCTGGCCTCGTCCGGCGTGAACCTGACCTTCGCGGTCTCCACGAGCGGGGCGTAGAGGTCGTGGTAGTGGAGCTGATCCACACCCAGCATACGCCGTCGCAGCCGGAGGTATCGATGCAGTGTCGGGAGATGGCGGTTCACGCCCTCGATCAACCTGGTGTAGACCTCGACCGGTATCCGGGAGCGGAAGAGCGTCGCTTCGAGAGTCGAGTCGAATCGGCGAGCGCGGGCGAAGAAGAGCGCCTTGCGGAGGCTGCCGTCCATCATCGTACCGAACGTACCGCTGAAAGCGCCGAACGATTGGAGGAAGGTGGACATCACGCGCTCGCGGTCATCCCGGTTCGGGCGAGCGCGGAGGTCGATGTACGCCGCCAGCGTGACGCGGGCTTCCGTTCCGTCCGAGAGTGTGACGGTGGGGAAGGGGAAATCCGCGTTGGCGAAGACGTCGAAGGTCTCCCGGGGTGATCCGGCGAGGGGCGCCGCCGACGCGAGGAGTTTCTCCTCCGACGCGTTGAGCGTGTGCTCCATCCACCGCGTGATGTCGTCGAGGAACATGGCGTAGACGGCGAGCCGGGGCTCCCGGTCGACGAAGTCACGGGCGGCGGCGGCGCCGAGATTCAAGATCTCGGGTCGGAAGTATGAGGACGCGGCGCCGAAGTCCGCGCTCAGACGCACCATCTCGCGGGACATCCCCTGACGTCGCGCGTCCCGGGTGTCCTCGTCGTGGAGGAGGTCCGCGTAGATTCGCACGCGCGCAAGCGCCTTGCCGATCCCGAACACCAGGTCCAACGCGTCGGCGAGAACCACCGGCGATTCGGCGAGCCGCCCCTCGAACGCGCCGATCGCCGGAATCGCCGTCGCGATACGCTCCTTCTCGACGCGCCACTCGTCGTCGCTCCCGAAGAGATCCGCGACCCTCCAGGTGAAACGCTCCTCGATTTCCGAGCGCGCCACCTCCCGTCCCCCCAATCCCGATCCCGACATCGTATGGCGTCTCTTGTTCCCCGGTGGTCGTAACGAATCCGCGGGGTATTTATCCACGGTCCGATGCCGGCGTCAAGGCGCCCGAATCAACGAGAGCGACGTGTAAGGGTTGTCGCATATCATTGACCAACAGGTGTTCGCCGCTGATCGTATCCGTGGCCCACATCGTCGGTGTCGGCCGCGGCGACTCTGTCCGCGCCGGGTTGGGCTATCTCAACTCCGTTCGTGGTGGCGGCTTCGGTGGTGGCGGCTGAGGCCCGACGGTGCAATGAGCTGACCCGTGACGTGGCTGGTGCACCCTTTGCCGACTCTGCCCTCGATGAGTGAGCCCGCAGTGAGTCCGCGCGACCGAAGCAAGGTCCGCCCCCGGGGCGGTGCCTTCGCTCTGGCGTTCGTGATCCTGACGCTCGCGACGCTCGTCGCGGTGCCTCTCCTGGTCCAGTCCCGGGTCAACTCACTGCGAGTCGCGCTTCACGATTCTGAACCCGCCCGCACGCTGGTTCATGAGCTCCAGTTCAACCTGTCCAGAGAGATGTCGGTGCTGAGCGAAATCGCGCTCAGTGGAGATACGACCTACGCGACGGCGCTCGCGGCCGCGCGCGCGGCCGAGGACTCCACGTACACGGAACTCGCGGCGCTGGTGGAAACGATGGGCCCTGAGGTTCGTGATCCTTTCGTCCGGGCACGAATCCTTTCGGTGCAATGGCACGACGCGGTGAGGGACGAGGAAATCGTGGCGGGGCGCCTGGAGAGCGGGTCCCTGTTGGAGCTCTCGCGCGAGCGTCGGCTCTTCGAGGAGATCCTCGTCGCGACGCGGGAGCTGGATGAGGCGATCCTCCGGATGACCTCGGAGACGCGGGACCGAATCATCACCACCGAGCGGGCGGGCCTCCGGATCACCTTCCTTCTCGGCGTGCTGGCGCTGCTCGCGGCGGTCGCCGCGGCCCACCTTCACCGCCGGATGCAGCGACTCGCCGTTGAGGCCGAACGACGGCGCGCCGAGGCGGAGGAAGCCCTCACCGAGACGGCCAGGGCCAATGAGGCGCGTGTCCGGTTGCTGAGAGGGGTCACGCACGACGTCAAGAACCCGCTCGGCGCTGCCCGTGGCTACGCGGAGTTGCTCGAGATGGGCATAAAGGCGCCGATGACGCCTGAGCAGGAACCGCTGATTCGGGGGCTGCGCCGTTCCATCGACAGCGCCCTGGCCATCATCAGCGACCTGCTGGACGTGGCCCGGGCCCGCGCTGACGGGGGGGGCCTGCAGATACGCCGGGTTGAGGCCGATCTGCGGACCGTGGTGGCCGAGGTGGTGGAGGATCGCCGCGCATCGGCGGAGGCGGCGGGTCACGCCCTGACCCATTTGCCAGCCGCGGAGCCGGTCGCCGTCCACACCGATCCCGCCAGGGTCCGTCAGATCCTCGACAATCTGCTGTCGAACGCGATCAAGTATACGCCGGCCCATGGCCGGATCACGATCACCACGGAGCTGTGGACGGGCGACGGCGCGTCACGGCCGGGAGCGTGGGCGGTCGTCCGGGTCACCGACTCCGGGCCGGGCATAGCCCCCGACCGGCGGGAGGAGATCTTCGAGGAGTTCACCCGCCTTCCCGACCGCTCCCGCCGTGAAGGCGG
>CAZUVK010000097.1:0-12365 GCA_964623785.1 uncultured Gemmatimonas sp.
CGGCCCGCGCCGCCGCCGCCGAGGCCGCCGCCATCCTTCGCGCGCGCGCCGGCGCGGACCGGGTGCGCCAGAAGGGCCGGGCGGATCTGGTCACCGAAGTCGACGAGGCGTCGGAGCGCGCCATCCGCGGCCGCATCGTCGCCGCCCATCCGGACGACGCATTCGTCGCGGAGGAGTTCTCCGCCGCGGCGGTCGCGTCGGGCCGCCGCTGGATTGTCGACCCGCTCGACGGGACCGTCAACTTCGTCCACGGCCACCCCTTCGCGTGCGTCAGCATTGCTCTCGTGGACGATGAAGGCCCCGCCGTCGCCGTGGTCGATGCCCCGTTCCTCGGTGAGGTCTACCACGCCGTCCGCGGCGGCGGCGCGTACCTTAACGACGAGCGGATCGCGGTCAGCGGCGTCGCCCGGCTGGCCGATTCCCTGGTCGCCACCGGATTTCCCTTCAAGCCCGGGAAGGGTGAACCCACGGCCTACATGGCGATGGTGACGGAACTTGTCCTCACGACGCACGGGGTACGCCGCGCCGGCGCGGCCGCGCTCGACCTCGCGTATGTTGCCGCCGGCCGGGTCGACGCATTCTTCGAACTCGGGCTCCAACCGTGGGACATCGCCGCCGGCATCCTTCTCGTCGCCGAAGCGGGCGGGCGTGTCACGGGGTGGAAGGGGGACATCGATGCGCCGCTCGACAGCGGTCGCATCATCGCGTCGAATGGATTGGTCCATCGCGAGCTGGGGACGGTCACCGCGAAGCACATGTGAGGAGCGTAAGCGGGAAGCGTGAGAAGCCGCGATTCGACTTCGCGCTTCTACCTCGCAGCGGAGCGGCTTCGATTGTACCTTTCGGTCGATGGTTCCCGCTCGACTCGCAAGCCCCAGCATAGGAAAAGCATGCTTGAAGGCGTGAAGTCTCCGCACCCGGTCGAGGTTGTCTGGGATGGAGAACGACGATTCCGGGGCGGTCCGCCCGGCGTACCGCCCGTTGTGCTCGATGGTGACCGCCGCGCCGGCCCGAGTCCGGTGGACAACCTGCTCGTTTCGCTCGCCAGTTGCGCGGCCATCGACGTCGTCGACATCCTCGAGAAGCGGCGCACGCCGGTCCAGGCACTCTCGGTCAAGCTGGAGTTTTCGCGGGCGGCCAGGCCGCCGCGCCGGC
The DNA here is from genome assembly GCA_964623785.1 of uncultured Gemmatimonas sp. Taxonomy (GTDB): domain Bacteria; phylum Gemmatimonadota; class Gemmatimonadetes; order Longimicrobiales; family Longimicrobiaceae; genus WHSP01. The sequence goes on from CAZUVK010000097.1 coordinate 1,156, forward strand.
TCACTGAAGTCCAGGTATTCTTCACGATCACTTCCGCGTCGGAGCGGCCCCACGTCGTTCGGGCGCTCGAGCTGTCGTTCGAAAAGTATTGCTCGGTCACCGCGTCGTTCGCCTCCGACATCGTGCTCACCTGGTTCCTCGATCTGAAATCTCCCCCGTCCGCCGAGGTAGCCGGTTGATCGACGCCTTCATTGGCAACACCCCGGTCGTTCGGCTCGAGCGCGTGGTCGAACCCGACATGGCTGAGGTCTGGGTCAAGGTCGAGGGGATGAACCCCGGAGGCTCGATCAAGGACCGCACGGCGCTCGCGATGATCTCGCGCGCGGAGGAGGAGGGCAGGCTCGGGCCGGGCGGGCTGATCGTCGAACCGACATCGGGGAACACCGGGATCGGGCTCGCTCAGGTCGCCGCCGCGCGAGGGTACCGCCTCATCCTCTGCATGCCGGACTCGATGAGCGACGAGCGGAAGACCACGCTCCTCGCGTACGGCGCGGAGCTGGTTCTCACGGATCCGGAGCGGCGAATGATCGCCGCGATCGAGGAGGCGGAGCGAATCCGCGACGAGACCGGCGCGTTCCTTCCCAACCAGTTCTCGAATCCCGCCAACCCCGAGATCCACTACCGGACCACCGGGCCCGAGATCTGGCGCGATATGGAGGGCAGGATCGACGCGTTCGTCTACGGCACGGGTACGGGGGGGACGATCTCCGGCGTCGGCCGATTCCTCAAGGAGCGTGATCCAGGGATCCGCGTGATCGCCGTTGAGCCGGGTCGATCCGCGGTCCTGCATGGCGAGCCGAGGGGGCAGCACCGGTTCCAGGGCATGGGCCCGGGGTTCATTCCCGACAACTTCGACGGATCGGTGGTCGACAGCGTGGTGAAGGTGTGGGAAGAGGATGCCTTCCCGCTCGCCCGGCGCCTCGCCCGCGAGGAGGGCCTCTTCGTGGGGATGAGCAGTGGAGGGATGGCTCTCGCCGCGATTGATATCGCTCGACAGCTCGGGCCCGGCAAGCGGGTCGTTACGGTCGCCTGCGACGCCGGAGTCCGTTACCTCAGCACCCCGCTCTTCCAGGTCGAGGCCGACGTCACGCCCTGAATCGATCCGGGTTCCCGGGGCATCCGCGGACCCGGTGAATGGCTCCTGAGTCACCCATCTTCCGGTCCCGCACCTTGTGAGCAGGCGCCAACCCATTATCCTTCCGTGCCGTCAGCCCCGACGCGATGAAGCGTTGGGCGACCGGCCCGCGTCTGGACGCGGTAAGAATACGCAAACACCCCATTCCGAATAGAGTGTTGAAGATGGGCCCGATCGTGATGAAGTTCGGCGGCTCGTCCGTGGAGGACACGGCCGCGCAGGAGCGACTCCGTGGGATCGTTGGGGATCGACGGGCTTCGCGCCCGGTCGTCGTGGTTTCCGCGCTGCGAGGTGTGACGGACGCGCTCCTCACGGCCGCGAACGTCGCGGCCGACGGCGACGACGAGGCCGCGATGGCCCGACTCCGGCCGCAGCTCGAGCGTCACCTGCATATCGCCGCCGACCTCCTGGACGGCGAGAAGCGCGCGGCGATCGAGCGGTTCGTCGGCGAGGTGATCGACGAGATCGCCAACCTGCTTCGCGTCGTCCGGAGCCATCCGGGTACGCGCCTGCCGCTCCAGGACGAGATCGTCTCATTCGGTGAACGCCTCTCCTCGACGCTCGTCGCCGCGGTTCTGGACGCCGGCGGCGTGCCGGCCCGCGTCGTCGATGCGCGGAAGTGTATCCGCACGACCGAGGAGCATACCGCCGCGGAGCCCATCCCCCGGCTCACGCGCGCGGCGACGCGGGGAGAGCTGCTCCCGATCATCGAGGAGGGTGTGGTCCCCGTGCTCGGCGGGTTCATCGGGTCGGCGGAGAACGGGGCGACGACCACCCTCGGCCGGGGTGGGTCGGACTATTCGGGCGCCGTCATCGGCGCCGCGCTCGATGCGTCGGAAATCCAGATCTGGACCGACGTCACCGGGTTCCTCACCGCCGATCCGCGGGTGGTACCGACCGCCCGGCCGCTCTCCCGGCTATCCTACGCCGAGGCGGCCGAGCTCGCGTTCTTCGGAGCGAAAGTCCTCCACCCGAAGACGATCCAGCCGGCGGTCGAGTCGGGGATCCCCGTGCGCGTCTGCAACTCCCGGATGCCGCACCTCGAGGGCACGCGGATCAACGGCGAGTCCGTGACCTCCGCGGGCGGCGTCAAGGCGATCGCGCACAAGCCCGGCGTCAGCCTCGTCCAGGTCACCTCGACCCGGATGCTAGGCGCGTACGGGTTCCTCCGGGCGCTCTTCGAGGTCTTCGACCGGCACCGGACCGGCGTCGATATCGTGAGCACTTCCGAGGTGAGCGTGTCGCTCTCGGTCGAGGGCACGCGCCGTCTGCCGGCCGTGATCGCCGATCTCGAGAAGCTGGGCGCCACGCGAGTGTCGCACGGGAACGCGATCGTCTGTGTCGTCGGTCAGGGGATCGGAGATATGCCCGGCATCGCCGCGCGCGTGTTTGGCACCATCGCGGACATCAACGTCGTGTTGATCTCCCAGGGCGCGTCGAGCATCAACCTCACCTTCGTCGTCTCCGAACGGGACGTGGACGAGGTCGTGCGGCGCCTGCATGCCACGTTTTTCCCGAATCCTTGAGGACGACAAGACACTTGCGCGCCGCGAACCACCTATCCATACTGAGGTTACCATACCCGGTCCCGGCACGGTCGACGAATGATCCGGAAGCTTTCACGGCTTCCGCGCGCGGTGCGCCGGCAACCCGCGACTTCGCCAATGGCCCCGCGATTCGTCAGAGGTCGATGTGAGTGACTCCGAGAGGGGGCGCCGCGAGGGGACCTCGCCGCGCCTCCCTGAACGGAAGCTGGTGACGGGACCGCGTCTCCTGACGCTCCTCAACAAGCGACTCGAGAACTACGGTCACTGCCATCAGTGCCATTTTGTCGGGCCGATTCGGCATCTCGAGGAGATCGCGGACGACGGCCGAAACTGGAATATCTACGTTCCGTTCGTCTGCTCCGAGAGCGTCGGCAGCGGGTGCATGCGCATCGCGGAGCGCATCCTCGACGACGCCGCCGCCGAGTACAACCTGAAGCCCCCGGCCTGACTTCGCCCACCGGCCGGCCACTCCCGGGCTCCAACTCCCAATTCCCGCGGGAGGACTTCTCATGTCCCAGTCTCACAGCGACATCCGCGTGCTTGTCGGGCCCCGCGTTCTGGAGGATCGGATCCTCCGCCTCGTCTACCGCGGCGCGACCGACGACGTCTGGGTGGAAGAATGGGCGGACGGCGTGTGGGTGAAGGCGTCGGCGCTCGTACGGCACGTGCTCAAGGCGCCGTCGCCGGGGCGCGCGCAACTGAGACGTCGGGGGATTCCGCTGGAGCGCGGGGACCTGGACCGGGGGATGGTCTACGCGTAGTTCCCCGCGGTACGCTTCGCCACTCGCCGCGCCGTTGACCCGAGCAAGCCTCTCGCGATACGATTCACGCGGGCGCCCGCGCGCGCCGATCCGCGTTGATCGCGCCCGGGGTTCCGGGTAGCGGGCTCGACGCTTCACGGAACCAGGTTCAACCGATGCGTCCGAATCCCGCCCCGGCCATCCTCCGCATGGCTGCATTGATCTGTCTCCCTTTCCTGCCCGTGCGACTGAGCGGGCAGGAGCCCGGTGAGGCGCCGCGGAGTCCGGCGGGGGCCGTCCTCACGCCGTCCGATCTCTCGCACCAGGCGACGGCGCCGCGCGCCACGGCCGTCCGCGCCCTGCAACCCATCGGTGTCGATGGTCGGGTGACCGAGGCCGCCTGGGCCGCCGCTCCCGCGATCACCACCTTCACGCAGTCGGACCCGGACGAAGGCGCGCCGGTGAGCCAGCCCACCGAGGTTCGGATCCTCTTTGACAATGACGCGATCTACATCGGCGCCGTCCTGCACGATTCCGGCGAGGTCACCAGCCGCCTCGCCCGTCGCGACGCGCTCGGCGAGTCGGACGTCTTCAGCGTAACCCTCGACAGTTACCACGATCACCAGACCGGGTACCGCTTCTCGGTCAACCCGGCAGGCGTCCGCCGCGACGAACTGATCTCCACCGGCGGAAGCGACGCCTCGTGGGATCCGGTGTGGGACGTCGCGACGACCCGAACGGAGACCGGGTGGTCCGTGGAGATGCGAATTCCGTTCAGCCAGTTGCGGTTCAGCCGGGACGCGCGCCAGACCTGGGGGATCCAGCTCGAGCGGTCGATCCACCGGAACCAGGAGAGCGCGGAGTTCGCGTTTACGCCGAAGCTCGAGCGGGGCGGGGTTCAGCGGTTCGGTCACCTCGAGGGCATCGAGGATATTCGCGCCGGCCGACGGTTCGAGTTGCTTCCGTATGTCACCACGCGGGCCGAGTACATTCCGGTGGCGCCCATCGTGGGCGGCGGGCTCGGCAACCCGTACCGCAGCGGCTCCGACTATTTCGCGAACGCCGGGGTCGACATGAAGGTCGGGCTCGGCTCGAACCTGACGGTGGACGCGACCGTCAATCCGGACTTCGGGCAGGTGGAGGTCGACCCGGCGGTCATCAACCTCACGGCGTTCGAGACCCGGTTCGAGGAACGGCGACCGTTCTTCGTGGAAGGCGCGGAGATCTTCCGGTTCGGTCAGGGTGGGCCCACCGGAAGCACGGGTCGGCAGGCGGAGGTGCTCTACTCCCGCCGGATCGGCCGGACGCCGCAGGGCGCGGCGCCTTCGGCAGCGGCGTTCTCGGACGCGCCGTCGTCGACGACGATTCTCGGGGCGGCGAGAATGACGGGCAAGCTCGGTGACGGCTGGTCGCTCGGGCTGTTGCAGGCGGTCACGGCCCGGGAGGAGGCGCGGTTCGCGACTTCCGACGGCGCACGGGACGCGCTGGAGGTTGAGCCGCTCACCAACTACGTCGTCGGCCGTCTTCGGCGCGATACGAACGGTGGCCAGACGAGGGTGGGCGGGATCTTCACCGCGGTGAATCGGGACCTTTCGAACGACGTGCTCGCGGGACGGCTGCACTCATCAGCCTACGTGGCGGGCGTGGACCTCGTGCGGGAGTGGGCCGAGGGCACCTGGCGGCTCAGCAGCTCGTTCAGTCCCAGCCTCGTCCGTGGCGACCAGGCCGCGCTCGTCCGCACGCAGCAGACTTCGACACGATACTACAACCGACCGGACGCCGATCACCTTGGCGTGGACTCCCTCGCGACCAGCCTCATGGGCTACTACGCGATGGCCGAGCTGAACAAGGTCGCCGGTACGTGGACGGGACGGATCGGGCTGGGCGCCGCGAGCCCCGGGTACGAGGTCAACGATGTGGGCTTCCAGAGCTACGCGGACCGGCTGATCCTGGACACGCACATCCAGTATAGTCAGGTCCGGCCCGGTCGCTACCTGCGGAGCTGGAACATTGGCGGCGGCCCCGACAACATCTGGAACTACGCCGGTGACCATGTGCTCTCGAACATCAACCTCCAGGGCCGCTACACGTGGGTGAACTACTGGGGAAGCGGATGGCGGCTCGAGTACACGCCGGAGTACTACGACGACCGGCTGACGAGAGGCGGGCCGATGGCGAAGTCGCCGCGCAGCCTCCTCATGAACGCCAATGTCAGCTCGGACAGCCGAAGGAACTTCACGGTGAGCGGCCAGGTCAGCTATTCGACCGAGGATGGCGAGGGCAACGCCCGTAGCGCGAATCTGAACTTCAACTATCGGCCGCGGGTCAACTGGGACATCCGGGTAGGCCCGAGCATCTCGCGACGTCACACTGAGGCGCAGTATGTCGCCGCGATCACCGATCCTCGCGCCGCCGATACGTTTGGTCGCCGCTACGTGTTCGCCGGCCTGGAGCAGACGACGCTCAGTCTGGATACGCGAGTGAACGTCACCTTCTCGCCGGCGCTTTCCCTGCAGCTGTACGTGCAGCCGCTCCTTTCGGGGGGCGACTACGGCGCGTTCAAGGAGCTGAGCGCTCCCCGCACCTTCGACTTCTCGGTCTACGGTGACGACATCGGCACCGTAGAGCGCCAGCCCGACGGCCAGTACCGGATCGACCCCGTCGGCAACGATCCCGCGAGCGCGTTCCTGATCCGGGACCAGGACTTCAACGTGCGCAGCGTCCGGGGCAACGCCGTGCTCCGCTGGGAGTGGCGGCCCGGGTCGACCATCTACCTGGTCTGGCAGCAATCCCGCGAGGACCGGATCACCGGGATGGACCCCGACGCAATGGACATCGGCGTCGGGAGGCTCGACCTGGGCCGGGACGCGCGGGACCTCCTCGATCTCCGGCCAGCCAACATTTTCGCGTTGAAGGTCAACTACTGGTTGAATCCGTGATGGTGGTTCGGGTACTCTTCGTCTGCCTCGGCAACATCTGCAGGTCTCCGCTCGCGGAAGGGATCTTCCGCCACCTCGTACGCGAGCGCGACCTCGAGCACCTCTTCGAGATCGATTCGGCCGGAACCTCCGGGTATCACGATGGTGACCCGCCGGATTCGCGGAGCGTCGCGACGGCACGCGCCCGCGGCGTCGTCGTCGAGGGGCGCAGCCGGAAGATCGTCGCGGAGGATCTCCACGAGTACGACTGGGTCATCGTGATGGACGACGAGAACCTCCGGAACGTGCGAGATCTGGCGGCGCGGGCGAAGGGGCGCGCGAGAATTCATCTTCTGCGCGAGTGGGACCTCCACGAGCCTGGCGGCGGCGTGCCGGATCCGTACTACGGCGGCCCCCGCGGTTTCGACGACGTGCACGACATCGTCGAACGGTCGTGCGTACGCCTTCTCGACGCCCTCCTCGAGGGCCGGATTCCCGAAGCGGAGCGCCGGTGACCGACCACGTGGTGCCACAGGCGCCTTCACGTCCGCCCCAACTCCGCAGGCCGCCCGGGTCGTCGGTGCGTGTGGCGCGGGCCCTCGCCAGGCAGGCCGAGCGGGCCATGCTCCGCTCGTCCGACGCCGCCAGCATTCCGGGCAATTCCGCGCGTCTCCTCGTCGATGGACCGGAAGCGTTCGAGTCATGGTTCGCCGCGATCGATTCGGCGCGGCAGTGGGTCCACGTCGAGAACTACATCTTCCGTGCGGACCGGATCGGCGGACTGTTCCGTGATCTCCTGATCCGTAAGGCAAAGGAAGGCGTGCCGGTCCGCCTGCTCTACGACTGGGTCGGATGCTGGGCGACGCCCGCCAGCTACTGGCGCTCACTGCGCGCCGGTGGCGTCGATGTCCGGGCCTTCTCACCACCCACCGTGTCACAACCCCTCCGGCTCCTCCGCCGCGATCACCGCAAGGTCGTGGCGGTGGATGGCCGCTACGCTTCGGTTGCGGGGATGTGTATCGGTGACGAGTGGGCGGGGGACAAGCAGAGGGGAATCCCTCCCTGGCGCGACACGGGAGTCGAAGTAACCGGGCCTGCCGCCGCGGTCGTCGATCGAGCCTTCGCCCGTTCGTGGCGCGAGACCGGCGCGCCTCTGCCGCCGGGCGAGGTGCCCGACCCCGACGCGGTGTCTCCGACGGGCGATGTCTCTGTCCGGGTCATCGAGGGCGAGCCGGGGCGGTCGCGCATCTATCGGATCTCGCAGTTCGCGGCGGTCGGCGTCGAGGAGCGGTTGTGGATTACCGACCCCTACTTCGTCGCGCCACCGGCGATGACGGAGGCGCTCGCCGCGGCCGCTCGCGATGGCGTCGATGTTCGGCTCCTCCTCCCCGCATACAACAACTGGCCGCTGGTCGGAGGCTTCTCCCGCGCGGGGTACCGCCCACTCCTCGAAGCCGGAGTCCGGCTCTTCGAGTGGGAAGGCCCGATGATCCACGCCAAGACCACTGTCGCCGACGGGATCTGGTCCAGAGTCGGCTCCAGCAACCTGAACCTCGCGAGCCTTCTCACCAACTGGGAGATCGATCTCGCCATTGTCGACCCCAGGTTCGCCGCGCGGATGGAGGAGAAGTTCATCGAGGACCTCGCCTCGGCCGTCGAGATCTTCCTCCCCAGGAGTGGTCCCGAGAGCACTCGGCGGGCGCTCGCGCGATCGGCCACCGCCGCGGCCGACCCCGCCGGTGGCGCGATGGACCTTTCGACGGCACGCGAGGCTCGTCGCCGCGCGCCGCGCGGCAGCCGATTCGGCCGGATCCTCAGCCGCGTCGCCCGGGCGTCCATCGTCCTTGGTCGCGCCCTGCTCGGAGTTCGCAACGTCGGCGGCGAGGAATCCGGCTGGATCGCCGCCATCGCCGTGGTCCTGGTAGGCGTGTCCGTGGTCGGGTTCATCTCGCCTCGAATCCTCGCGTGGCCCGTCGCATTCTTCCTCTTCTGGATCGGCGTCGCGAGCCTCTACCGCGCCATCTCCGAGCGCCGAACTCGCGAGAAACCGTGAACTCCGCAGGCCTGCCCGTGCGACCTCCAAGCGCTGTCATGTAGTCGTAAGTTGTTGATTTCGTGCCACTTATGATGGGAACCGGGCCTTTCGTGCGGTGTATCAGGTCCGTCTCCGCACCTTCGCCGATCCGGGAAGCGTGCTCGATTCGACATGCCACGGAGAACCAATGGAAATCCGCGCCGTGATCGGCTCGGCGGTCCTTGTGGGTGCGATGCTGGGTCTGGCGATGGTTGGCCGGGACCTGTCCGCGCCGGTAGAGGCAGCCACGCTGGCACCGGTCGTCGTTCCGGCCGAGGCGACTGGCGTGGTCCAGTGGGATCTGCCGGTCGTACGCAACGAGTCGGTCCTCAAGTTCGTCACCCTCTTCGAAAGCCGGCAGACGGACCGTATCGCGCTCTATCTGAAGCGATCGGGCCGATATGAGGGGATGATCCGCACCAAGCTGCGGGAGCGCGGGATGCCGGAGGATCTGCTCTATCTGTCGATGATCGAGTCCGGGTTCAATCCGGACGCGAGGTCGAAGGCGCAGGCCGTGGGGCTCTGGCAGTTCATCGCGGGTACGGCGCGCATGTACGGACTGCGGGTCGACAGTTACGTGGACGAGCGCAGGGATCCGGAGCGCGCGACCGACGCGGCGCTGGAGTATCTGGACGATCTTCACGATGTCTTCGGTGCGTGGAATCTTGCGGCGGCGGCATACAACACGGGTGAGTACCGGGTCGCGCGGGCGATGAAGGACGTGACCGGCGCGGTTCGCGGATCGGAGAACGATTTCTGGCGGATCCGGGGTCGGCTACCGAGCGAGACCCGCGAGTATGTGCCGCTGATGTTCGCGATGGCGCTGATGGGCAAGGAGCCGCATAAATACGGGCTCCACGAGGTAGAGCGGTTGCTGCCCGTACAGGTCGAGTACGTGCCTGTTCCCCCGGCGACCGCGCTGGACGACCTGGCGAGTATCGTGGGGATGACGGCAAAGGACCTCCGGGAGTTGAACGCGCATCTCGTACGCGGGATCACGCCGCCGGGCGAGCCGTATCCGGTGAAGGTTCCGCTGGGCCGCGGGGCTGCGTTGCGGGCGAGTTTCGGCGGGTTCGCGGGGATTGGCCCGACGCCTCTGGCCTGAAGAGTGAAGAGTGAATCGAATGTGGGTTGTGCGTGGATGGCAGGGCGGTCAGAAATCCGGGGCCTCACGCCCGCTTCACTGTAATCACTTCACGATTCAATCTTCCATGCGGCGAAGAACTCCGATCTTCCTCCTGTTCGTGGCCGTGACCCTTGGCGGGTGCGGATACAACCAGATCCAGGCGCTGGATGAGCGGGCGGGGGAGCTGAAGTCGAACATCGAGGTCGAGTTGACCAACCGGAACAACCTGATTCCGAACCTCGTGGCGACGGTGCAGGGCGCCGCGCAGTTCGAGCAGGGGACGTTCACTCAGGTTGCCGAGGCACGAGCGGGTCTCGACCGGGCGACGGAGCGGGTGGCCGCGGCGGTCGACGAAGGTGACGTCTCCGCCATCTCAGCCGCGGACGCGGCGGTCACCCGGCAGATCGGCACCTACATCAACGTCGCGGTGGAGGCCTACCCACAGCTGCAGGCCACCCAGAGCTTCATGGCGCTTCAGGACCAGCTCGCGGAGAGCGAGAATCGCATCGCCGTCGCCAGGCGCGACTACAATGAAGCGGTCCGGACGTACAACACGTACATCCGCCAGTTCCCGCAGGCAATCACGGCGCGGGTGACGGGCGCGGGCGCGAGGGAGCCGTTCGAAGCACCACCGGGCGTCGACCAGACGCCGACGGTCGAGTTCAGCCCGCCGGCCTGAGGCATCGAACTGACTGACACACGCTGGGTTCGGCATACGGTCACGACCGAGGAGGCGGGCACCACGGTTCAGGACGTACTCGTGGGGCCGCTCGGCGTCTCGCGCAGGATGATTCAGCGGCTGACCCGGAGCCGCGGAGTCACGCTCAACTCACGGCCAGCATACCTGAAGCGTCGGGTCCGGGCCGGGGACGTCGTTGCCGCTCGCGTCGTCGATCGCGAGAAATCTACGCTGGAACCGCTGGCAATCCCCATCTCCATCCTCCTCGAGGACCCCGACTTCATCGTCGTCGACAAGGCGGCGGGTGAACTCGTGCATCCGACGTCGCCTCGGCACACCCGGACGCTCGCCCATGGGTTGGCGCACTACCTGGCGTCGCGCGGCGTCGAGGCCAAGGTCCGCCCCGTCCATCGGCTCGATCGCGACACCTCGGGGGCCCTCCTCGTCGCGAAGAGCGCGTTCGCCCATCAGCGGCTGGATCGGCAGCTTCGCGAAGGTACGATCGAGCGAGAGTATCTGGCGGTCGTTGAGGGCAACATTGACGACGACGAGGGGATGATTGACCTTGCGATCGGGCCTTCCCGAGCCGATCCGCGGCTGCGTGAGGTCCGTGCTGACGGCCAGCCGGCGGTGACGCGGTTCGACGTGGTCGAGCGGTTGGGGCAGGTGACGGTCCTGCGGGTGAAGCTGGAGACCGGGCGGACCCACCAGATCCGCGTCCACCTTGCGGCGATCGGTCACGCGATCGTCGGCGACCGCGCGTACGGGGCGGCTCGGTCGTCACACATCGCCAGGCCCGCACTCCACGCGCGGCGGCTCACCTTCCTTCATCCGCGTACCGGCGATCCCATTGCGGTCATCGCGCCGGTCCCCCGGGACCTGGAGGCATTTCTCGAGCGGCTGAACAATGGACAATGAGCTCGGCGCCAACCACCTCACTTCCCTCGGCACGCTTCACGATTCAATCTTCCGGGTTACGCCAGGCGAGCCA
>CAZUVK010000098.1:0-6946 GCA_964623785.1 uncultured Gemmatimonas sp.
ATCTCTTCCCGCTGATCTTCCCGGTGACGTACACGCTTCGGCCGTTCCTGGCGAGTAGGGGTCACTCGGCGGAGGATGTCGAGAAGATGTACCACGCGTGGGTGAAGTCCTGCCTGCTGCAGGTGACGCTGTGGAGCTATCCGTATGTGCGGGAGGGAGATTTCTGCGGATGGATGACAGGGGCAGGCGGCGGTTTCCGTTGCGATTTGATGAGCCGGCCTACGGTGCAGGGCGCGGTCGGCGGCTCGGGGTGATGGACCGCCGGTTTTATGCACCGACGCGGATGGGCGCGCTCACGGTGTCGCCCGAGGCGTTCGGGTCTCCCGAGCATCCGGAGGGGCACGGCCCACAGGACGATGTCGACCTCCACGCCGTCCCGATCGCGGAAGTGGTGGAAGGTGATCGGGGGCTTGATGCGCATCAGACCAAAATCGACGGCCCCGGCCCGTCCGCCTACGGCAGAACGCAGCCGAGCCGCCACTGCGGTAGCGCCCGTGAGTCCGGGAACGAACATCCGGAGCGCCTCGTGGGTAGACGAGACCCATGTCGCGCGACCGGGCCTCGTCCGGCGCGGTCTCTGCAAGGAAGGACGGGATCCGGCCGCGACGGTGAGACGTTCGGACGGCGGCCGAGGGTACCGAATCGGAGGCAGTAGATTGAGGCAATCCATCACGACCCCGGTGTTCGCCACCCTGGCGATGGCGATGGCGCTCCCCTTCGCGGCGTGCGCGGGTGACGGGCCGGACACCACCGCCGAAGAGGCGCAACAGGCGACGGAGGTCGCGACTGGCGGCACGGGTGCTGGCGCCGGACCCGCCGCGCCCGCTCAGCTCGAGATCGCGGAGGACCCGGCGCTCGCGGATGACCGGCGGATCTTCGACGCGACAATGGAGCGGGCGCGCCGGGAGAACCTCCAGGCGCTGCCGATCGGTCAGCGGACCGCCGCGATCGGGAAATGGTTCGTCGGTTCCGCGTACGTCCCCGGCACGCTGGAAGTGACGCCGGAGCATCTCGTGATCAACCTCCGCGAGTTCGACTGCGTCACCTACGTCGAGAGCATGCTGGCGATGGCGCGGCTGCTGGATCAGCCGACCCAGACGTTCGAGGGCTTCCAGGAGGAACTGCGAACGCTTCGGTATCGCGGCGGGGTGCTCAACGGGTATACGAGCCGACTGCACTACTTCAGCGACTGGATTCTCGACAACCAGCGTCTCGGGCTGGTGCGGGACGTGACCGCTGAACTCGGCGGTGTGCCGTTGCGCGAGCCGATCGATTTCATGTCGACGAACCGCGACCAGTACGCCGGGCTAGCAACGCCGGAGGCCTTCGAACAGATCCGCGTGCAGGAGCAGCAGCTGAGCGCCCAGCCGCTCCATTACGTCCCGAAGGGGCAGATCCCCGGGATCGCGTCCCGGATCCAGGAAGGTGACATCATCGCCGCGACGAGCTCGATCGACGGCCTCGACATCGCGCATACGGGTCTGGCGGTTCGAATCGACGGCGAGCTGCATCTGATGCACGCGCCGCTGGTCGGCAGGAACGTGGAGATCAGCGAGTTGCCGCTGGCTGAGCGGATCATGGGGATCAGCGGCCAGGACGGGATCATGGTCGCGAGGCCCCTGTAGGGGGCCGGACCGAATCCGACATGCCCGAGTCCCCGCCCCGATCCTGGTGGACCGACTACTTTGACGAGGTCTACCTCCGCGTCTACGAGCCTCTGCTCCCGCGCGAGTTGACCGAGAACGAGGTCGATGCCGTCCGGGAGCTGCTGGGCGACCGGTCGAGCGCGCGGATCCTCGATGTCGCCTGCGGGTGGGGGCGCCACTCGATCGAGCTCGCGCGATGTGGCTACGACGTCACCGGCGTCGATCTCTCCGCGTTTCTGCTCGGGGAGGCGGGAATGCGGGCGAACGCGGCCGGCGTCGAGGCACGGTTCGTCCGGGCCGACATGCTCGACCTCCCCTTCGAGAACGAGTTCGACGCTGCGATCTGCCTCTTCTCCTCGCTCGGGTATTCTGACGACACGGCCGACGCCCGCGCGCTTACGGGCATCCGGCGCGCGCTGCGCGAGGAGGGTGTATTCATCCTCCAGACGATGCATCGTGACGCCATCGCGCGCGGGTTCGCCGAACGCGACTGGTGGACGACGCCTGAGGGCGACACCGTCCGGGTCGAGCGCGAGTTCGACTCCGTCGCGGGGATCAGCCGCGAGACGCTCCACTGGCGCGACGCGAGCGGTGCGGAGGGGGAGAAACGGCACTCGGTGCGAGTTCGCACGGCGACGGAGTGGAACACGCTGCTCGTGGCCGCCGGGTTCAGACCGCTGGAATGGTTCGGGGATTGGACATTGGAACCACTCGGGCTGCAGTCGGAGGAGTTGATCGTGATGTGTGAGGTCGCGTCCTTCGCGGCGGCGGAGAACGACGAATAGTCTTGACTCATCGCTCACCCGGGGCGCATGTAGAAGGTCGAGATCAGCGATCGGTCCCGAAGCCCGTTACCGTTTCGGATCCGCGCAGAAACGGCGACCGCCGCGAACGTCGTCAACCTGCCCCTCGTTCCGGAGATCCGGATGACCGCTCCCCGGCGGATCCAGCCCCGATTTCGCATTCCCGCCCGTCGCCATCAGGGACGGTTCCCCATCGCCGACCAACGCGTCGGCCGCTTCACCAGCGCAACGCTCATCGCCCTACTGGCGTGCGTTGTTCTCTCCGCAGAAGTATGCGGACAGCGAGGCGGCGTGAACTGGGAAAGGTCTGCCGGACCCGTCGCCGTTACGATCGGCGATGACAGCTCCAGCCCCGGAACGGAGATGTTCCGCGTGGTGGAGGCCATCCGCCTGAGCGACGGGCGAATCGTCGTCGCCGACGCCGCTGATCGGATCCGGCTCTTCGGTCGCGACGGGCGCGCCATCCGGCATGCCGGTGGTGCCGGGGACGGGCCCGGCGAGTTCAGGGCGATCGCCTGGATGCAACGACTCGCCGGTGACTCGCTGCTCATCATGGACCGCGTCAGCCGCCGCCTCACGTTTCTGGATCCCGACCTGAACGTGGTCCGCATCCGGAACATCGGTGTCCCCTTGGTTCAGTACGTCGGCCGGTTCGACGACGGGACCTACGCCGCCACCATCTCGCGCCTGCTACCGTGGCGGCCGTCGGACCCGGTCGTCAGGCAGGAGTTGCGGCTCGGTCGGTACGACGAGGCGGGTGGGCTGGTCAATCATATCGCCACTCTCCCGGGCGCCGAGAATCTCAGGTTCCCAAGCGCCGGCAACTTCACACTGGCGCCGACCTTCACCCGACGCCCGAGGATCGTCGTGGACCGGGATCGCGTGCTGGTTTCGACGGGCGAGGAGTTCCGGGTCGATGTGTTCGCGATGGATGGCGGCCTACTCGCGGCGCATTCCGCCAGCACGGCACCGCCGGAGGTCATCCCCCGATCGGTTATCGAGCGAGCCGTGGGCGGACGGGTGTCGGCGCGTGACCTGGACGCATGGCCTGATGACCTTCGGTACCCCGCCGTATCCGATCTCCAGGTCGATGACGGTCGGAACGTCTGGCTCGCCGAATTCAGTCTGGACGAGATGGCCCCCGCTCGCTATGTGGTCTTTGGAGGGAATGGAGAGGTGGTGCGGCGGGTCGAGATGCCTCCGCGCTTCCGTGCGACTCACGTCGGGGAGGATTTCGTGGTCGGGGTATGGCGCGATGACTTCGACGTGGAGGTAGTGCGGCTCTACGAGTAGCGGGATGCTGCTCGGGTGGCGGAGAAGTCGCGGGCCAGGATCCGCTTCGCCCGACGGGCCGTTCCCGCCTCCCGGTGCCGACCGCGGTGCGGCGGCTCCGGGGACGGGGCAGGCGGTTGATCGGGCCGGTGCAGGCCCGCTATAGATTACCTCTGCGGATCCGGGAGCGGTGGGGGCGCCGGAGCGTCGCCCGGGACCGATGCCGCCGACGGGGCGACATCCGCCGCGCCGTGCTCACCGCACGCAACCGCGGATTCCTCCGCCTGGTCGGCCGCCCGAACCTCTACCGCGACGGACGTCGAGGCAAGCGTCGCGAGGTCGATCGGCAGCTCCGCCCTCAACGTGCCCTCGCCGGTGGTCCCGACCTCGACTGGGCCCAGCCGGGCGATGACCTCCCCGGTGTCTTCGCAGTTACCCAGGACGAGGAACCCGGCCATCTCCGTATCGGCCGGAGCCTCGTTCAACTGGATCGCGACCAGGGTGTTGTCACCGTCGGCCGTGAGCACGACCTCACCGCCGGACGGCGCGGCCGAACCCGCCGTAGCGAGAGCGATCGTGATACTCTGCGCGGTCGCCACAGACACGTCGCCGGGCGTCTGCGCATCCGCCCGCGCCGAGAACGCCGCGGCGAGGGTCAACGAAAGCGCTCCGGCCACCGCTGTTCTGGTCATTCCCTTCATTTTCCTACCTCATGCTGTTCGGGTGATTCACGTCACCAAGGGGGCGCGTTGTTCCCCTCCCGGTGCCGCTTGGGCAAAGGCAATGGGTGTACCGGGATCGGACAAATGGTCGTAACTTATTGCTATATATGTGTTTGTATGATATAGGTGAAGACGAGCGGCGGTCGGCCGAGAAGGTCGAATCGGGGAATTTTTCCCCGTTCGGGCGTGTTCTCGAGTCGATTCACCCCGGTCGAATCGCCGAACGCGGCAGGCACCATGAGTGCCGGACAGTCCGTGGGCTGCGTCGAACGACACCGACGTCCCCGTCCCATTCGATCAGGGCCAGCTTCCAGGGAGCCGGGATCTGCTGGTGACCCGAAGGAGCCTGAATCCACCCTGTCGGCGCCTCGGGATATGAGCCGGGGATCCACGCTCCATTCCGGCCGCACCCGTGACGGCGTGGCGTCCAACCGCGTTGCCTTGCTCCTTCCCTTCCGCGCGGCATATCTTCCGCGGTACGTAACGCTTCGACCACGCCTCCCGTCCCGCGAACGATCGCGCCCGATGACCGAACGAAAGATCCGCGTCCTCGTCGCCAAACCCGGTCTCGATGGTCACGACCGGGGCGCGAAGGTCATCGCCAGCGCACTGCGCGACGCGGGAATGGAGGTCATCTACACCGGCCTGCACCAGACACCGGAGATGATCGTCAACGCCGCCATCCAGGAGGACGTGGACGTCGTCGCCATGTCGATCCTCTCAGGCGCGCACATGACGCTCTTCCCCCGTGTGCGTGATCTTCTCGCCGCCGAGGGAGTGGACCACGTCCTGATCACGGGCGGCGGGATCATCCCCGAGGAAGACGTTCGCGCGCTGGGGGAGATGGGGATCGGCCGACTCTTCGGGCCGGGGACGACGACGGGCGAAGCGGTGGATTACATCGCCGGCTGGTTCGCGGAGCACGGTCGCGATCGCGAGATCATCGGGTCGTGACGACGCCGCCGGCCGACAGCGGGACCAGCGCGGGGACCGCCCGGGAGACGCGCCTGGCGACCCTCGTCCGCGAGGTCCGCGAGCTGGAGGCACATCTGCGCGAGGGCGGCGGCCCGGAGAAGATCCGTCGCCAGCACGACCAGGGGAAGCTCACTGCCCGCGAGCGCATCGCCCTCCTCGCCGACCCCCGCTCCCCCTTCCTCGAGATCGGGCTCCTCATCGCCCATGACCGGTATGACGGGGCCGCGCCGGCCGCCGGCGTGGTCACGGCGCTCGCGACGGTGGAGGGGCGCGAGGTGGTGGTCGTCGCCAACGACGCGACGGTGAAGGCGGGCTCCTGGTGGCCGGAGACGATCACGAAGATCCTCAACGGCACGGCGCTCGTCATGATCGCCCCGGCCCCGATCCTCTACCTCGTCGATTCCGCGGGGGTCAACCTCCCGTACCAGGGCGGCGTCTTCCCCGGCCAGTACGGCGCGTCGCGCATCTTCTACTACAACTCGTTGATGCGGCGGTATCTGCGCGTCCCCCAGATCGCGGCGGTGATGGGGCCGTGCATCGCGGGCGGCGCGTACCTGCCGGCGCTCTCCGATGTGATCCTGATGGTCGAGGGGACCTCGTTCATGGGACTGGGCGGGCCCAACCTGGTGAAGGGCGCGACCGGCCAGGTGACGGATTCGGAGACGCTGGGCGGCGCGTACACTCACAACGCCATCTCCGGCGTCGCGCACTTCCGGCTGCCGGACGACCGGAGCTGCATCGCGCGGATCCGCGAGCTGGTCGCCGAACTGCCGGTGACCGCGCCGGCGGTGCCATTGCGCGAGCCGCGCCCCCCCGCGCGGGATGGCCGCGAGATCGAGGCGATCCTCCCCGACGATCACCGCCAGCCGTATGACGTCCGGCGTCTCCTGGAGTGCCTTCTCGACGACGGCGCGCTCGAGGAATTCCAGGCCGACTACGCGATGGAGATGATCTGCGGCCGGGGGCACATCGACGGCGTGCCTGTCGGCGTGATCGCAAACGCGCGGGGGATGCTGCGCGACGCGCACGGGGGCGCGCCCCGGTTCGGCGGGATCGTCTACGCCGAGAGCGCGGAGAAGGTGGCGTACTTCATCGAGACGATGAACCGCCACGGCACGCCACTGCTCTTCGTCCAGGACGTGTCGGGATTCATGGTTGGCGTCGAGGCTGAACAGTCGGGGATCATCCGGTCGGGGGCGCGATTCGTGGAAGCGATGGCGACCGCGACCGTGCCGAAGGTCGTGCTAACGATCAACCACGCCTCGGGCGCCGGATACTACGCGATGGCGGGGCAGGGGTTCGACCCTGACTTCATCTTCACCTGGCCGACCGGCCGGATGGGGGTGATGGAGGGGGACTCAGCCGTGATGGCGCTCTTCGGCGGGCAACTCGATGCGCTGAAGGCGGAGGGTCGGGCGCCCGACGCCGAACTCCAGGCGCGAATGGACGCCGTGCGGGCCGAGTACGAAGCGCAGCTGGACGCGCGGCACGCGGCGGCGCGCGGGCACGTGGACGCGATCATCGCGCC
>CAZUVK010000098.1:6956-12328 GCA_964623785.1 uncultured Gemmatimonas sp.
GGGCATTTCTTCGTCGAACTCGACGAAGACAGCGCCAAGGCCGCGGCCCGCAAGGCAGGCCGGCACATCGGCGCCAAGGGCCAGGCCGCGATGCAGGCCGGTTTTTCCATCTCATTGGATGATCAGTGAAACGATTCAATTTTTTTCTATTGGAAGATTGTCGGGGAAGTGGGATGCCGAGGACGGTCCTCCGCGATCTCCGCGCCTCCGCGTGAACCCCGCTGTTTCAGTGGAAACGCGTATGAACATGATCAGGGCAGACACGGAAACGTGTGCGAGCGGGCCTTCAGCGATCTCCGCCTCCACCGCGTCCTCCGCGAGAACCGTGTTGACTGCGGAGCCACGCCTATGATCCGGATCGCCGCCGGCCAGGGGTTCTGGGGGGACCAGCTCGATGCGCCGAAGCAGCAGATCGAGAACTGCCCGATCGACTATCTCATGCTCGACTATCTGGCCGAGGTGACGATGTCGATCCTGCAGAAGCAGCACGCCCGCGACCCGGAGGCCGGGTACGCGCGGGACTTCGTGCCCTTGATGGCGGACACGCTGCCGGCCATCGAGGAGCGGGGGATCCGGGTGATCGCGAACGCGGGGGGCGTGAACCCTGAAGGGTGCGCGGAGGCGGTGCTGGCCGCGGCGCGCGAGGCGGGACTGGCGGGGCGGGTCCGGGTCGGCGTGGTCACGGGGGATGACCTCCTGGACCGTCTGCCGGCGCTCATTGAGGCCGGGATCCCGCTCGCGAACATGGAGACGGGCGAGCCGCTCGCCGCCGTGCTCGACCGGGTCCAGTCAGCGAACGCGTACGTCGGCGCGCGCCCGATCGTCGAGGCGCTGGCGCGGGACGCGAACGTCATCATCACCGGCCGCTCGACCGACACGGCGCTCACTTACGCGGCGCTCATCCACGAGTTCGGATGGGGTTGGGACGACCACGACCGGATCGCCGCCGGGATCGTCGCCGGCCATATCAACGAGTGCGGCGCCCAGGCTTCGGGCGGGAACTGCATGATCGACTGGGAGACCATTCCCGACCTCGCGCGTGTCGGGTATCCGATCATCGAGGGGAATCCGGACGGCTCGTTCGTGGTGACCAAACACGCCGGAACGGGCGGCCGGATCACAGTGGCGACAGTGAAGGAGCAGCTCGTCTACGAGATGGGCGACCCGAAGCGCTACATCACGCCGGACGCGGTCGCGGACTTCACCACCATCCGGCTCGAGGCCGACGGCGAGGACCGCGTCCGGGTCACCGGCGTCCGCGGCGCCCCCGCGACCGACTCGCTGAAGGTCAGCATCGCCTACTCCGCCGGCTACAAGGCCGTCGGCACGCTCGTCTACGTCTGGCCCGACGCGGTCGCCAAGGCACGGGCCGCGGACCGCATCCTCCGCGAACGGCTTGACCGCCTTGGACTGCGGTTCGACGAGGTGCTCACCGAGTACGTCGGCTGGAACGCCGCCCACGGCCCCCTCGCCGGCCCGCCGCCGCCGGATCTGTCGGAGGTGACCGTCCGGTGGGGTGTGCGGTCGTCCGACTACAACGCCGTCGACCGGTTCACGAAGGAGATCGCGCCGCTGGTGCTCGCCGGGCCGCCGTCGGTGACGGGCTTTGCGGGCGGGCGGCCCCGGGTGCAGGAGGTGGTGGCGTACTGGCCGGCGCTGATCCCGCGCGGAGAGGTGGAGGATCATCTGCGGGTGGATGTGCGAACGGCGTGAACGGAACTGCAAAGGTTCTCGCTGAGCACGCGGAGATCGCTGAGGAAATGCTGAGGGATGATTTCGTCGGTTGGAGCGAGGACGGATGCGCTGACTATTCAGGAAGAGGATTGTGGGTTCGGTTGTGGTACCGTTGGGCGCGACATCGCAGGCCCAACAGAGTTTCATCTTCCCCTCATAGAATCATTGATGAAGGCTGATCGATCCGGTACGGGTGCCGTTCCCCTGCGACCTCCGCGTGCTCAGCGAGAGACTCGTCGTACATGCGCATAACCTTTCTTGGCACCGCCGCCGCGCGCCCTACGGTCGGCCGGAACGTGAGTGCGCTCACCATTCAGCGCGAGGGCGAGCTGTTCCTCTTCGACTGCGGCGAGGGCACACAGCGACAGATGATGCGCTTCGGGACGGGGTTCACGCTGGATGACATCTTCTTCAGCCACCTGCACGCGGACCACTTCCTTGGCGTGATCGGACTGTTGCGGACGATGGGGCTGCAGGGGAGGGAAGAGCCCATCCGCCTCTGGGTGCCGGCGGGGGGCGAGACGATCATGCGGACGGCAGTGGGGCTCGGGGTCGAGCGGGTGCCGTTCGAGGTAGAGATCAACGGGATCGAGGCCGGGGTGGTGGTCGAGCGCGACGAGTACTCGATCGTGGCGTACCGGACCCAGCACCGGACGGTCAGCCTCGGCTACGCCATCGTCGAGAAGATCCGGCTCGGGCGGTTCAATCCCGATCGCGCGCGGGAGCTGGGGATCCCCGAGGGGCCGCTCTGGGGGAAGCTGCACCGCGGCGAGCCGGTGGCGGTCGGGGACCGGCTCGTGGACGCGTCGGACGTTGTCGGCGCGGCGAGGCCCGGGCGCACGGTGGTGTACACCGGCGACACGCGGCCCTGCCGCGAGACGGTCGAGATCGCCCGCGGCGCGGACGCGCTCATCCACGAGGCGACGTTCAGCCGGGACGAAGATGAGCGGGCGCGGCAGACCGGTCATTCCACGGCGCGCGACGCGGCGCGGATCGCGAAGGAGGCGGGGGTGCTGCGGCTGTACCTGACGCACCTGTCGCCGCGGTACGCGGATGAGCCGCGCGCGCTGGAGCGGGAGGCGCGCGGGGTGTTCCGGGAGACGGTGACGGCCTACGACGGGCTGGTCGTGGAGGTGCCGTATCGGGATGGGTAGACGGGGTGGACGCTCTCAGGCGTGAGTTTACCCCACGTCGCCCGCCCCATTCCGCGTCCCCCGCCGCGGCCGACCGCCCTTGCGCCCGTTCTCGCGGGCGGCGCGAGCCTTCGCCGGGCTGGTCGCGGATCCCGCCCGCCTCGCGTGTTCGCGCATCCATGCCTTCGAACCGAGCCGGCCCGCGAGCAAGCCCGCAACGGTGAAATCTGCGTCCAGGTCTTCCCAGTGCAGCGCGTAGCCGTCACCGATGACCTGTACGCGGTCGAGCAGCTCGGCCGGTGCGTCCCGCAAGCCCTCCGCGCTCGCCGCTGGAAAGGCGAACAGGCACCCATCCACCAGCTCCACTTCGACCCGGTGAGTCCGGCGGTTGTACCGCGCGCTGGTCGCTCGCGGACCGCGGTCGCCGGCAATCCTCGACCGCGGCCGAGCTTCCTCGATCTCGCGATCGAGCTGTTCGTCCGACGCTGGCGTCCACTTAAGCGTCATGAATCCTCCTCCAGGCTTCCATGAACCACTCCTGGCGCCTCTCGACGAGCCGCACCGCCCTTCGGGCGTCCGGCGTTCGCATCGATCCCGGGTCGACGACCGTCGGACGGTGATCCGAGTCGCCGATCCGGATCCGCGCGACCGCGCCAGCGTACCGCGCATGCACATGCGCGGGCTCATGATCGTCAACGTAGATCACGAACCGAAATCCATCCTCGCGGTGGATCGTCGGCATGCTCGACTATAACCTATCATGTTGGGTTATGCAATGAGCCCGGGCTCGTGTTCGGGCTCGGGCATCGCCGACGATCGACTCATCGAACGATAGCGAGCGCCCCTCCGAACGCCTTGATGAATGTCGGGCGGACTTTGCGGGATTCGGTCACGGCGGGGCGCGTATCGGCGCGCGAAGCCGGCGTCATCTTCTCAAAAGGGCGTGAGGGTCCAGGTCAACGTCCCACGAAGTGCACCAGAAGATGGTCCACCAAGAGATGAACCGGGTCGAGCAACTCCGCTCGGTTTGGCTGTCCATCCCGTCCATCCCGTCCATCCGTGTCATCCTGTCTGCCGCCTTGGCCGACCAGCGCGCCCCAACCAGCCACCTTGACCGATCCCGTTCCGGCACGCCTCATGCTGCCTCCACGCGCCCGTCTGCGGCGCTTGACACACTGACCCGCGCCGCTAGATTGCATCCGTTGTTAGCACTCTCGCTCAGTGAGTGCCAAACATCTTCCGATCCATTCATCAATCACTCACACGGAGGGTCAACGCACTATGGCCACCGCGACCGATCTGAAGGTCAAGCCGCTCGCCGACCGCGTCGTCGTAAAGCCGCTCGAGGAGGCGGAGCAGATGCGGGGAGGGCTCTACATCCCTGATACGGCAAAGGAAAAGCCGCAGCAGGGCGAAGTCGTCGCCGTCGGGCCGGGCAAGATCACCGACGATGGCAAGCGGGTCGACCTGGAGCTCAAGGTCGGCGACAAGGTCCTGTACGGGAAGTACAGCGGCACCGAAGTCACGCTCGAAGACTCGCAGTATCTCATCCTCCGCGAATCGGACGTTCTCGCGGTCATCGGCTGAGCATCGCCGATCGGGAAGTGATCGATAAACCACGCAAACGAACCTCGTAGAGGAGGATTTCCATGGCAGCAAAGGACCTGGTGTTCAGCACCGACGCGCGCGCTGCGCTGAAGAAGGGTGTGGACAAGCTTGCCGAGGCGGTGAAGGTGACGCTCGGCCCGAAGGGTCGGAACGTCGTGATCGACCGGAAGTTCGGTTCGCCGACGATCAC
Source organism: uncultured Gemmatimonas sp. (assembly GCA_964623785.1). Lineage (GTDB taxonomy): Bacteria > Gemmatimonadota > Gemmatimonadetes > Longimicrobiales > Longimicrobiaceae > WHSP01. Next base: position 11,622 of record CAZUVK010000098.1, read on the forward strand.
GAAGGACGGTGTGACGGTGGCGAAGGAGATCGAGCTCGAGGATCCGATCGAGAACATGGGCGCGCAGATGGTCAAGGAAGTCGCGACCAAGACGAGTGACCTCGCGGGCGACGGCACGACCACGGCGACGGTTCTCGCCCAGGCGATCTTCCGCGAAGGCCTGAAGAACGTGACCGCCGGCGCGAACCCGATGTCGCTCAAGCGCGGCATCGACAAGTCGGTCGAGCGGGTGATCGAGGAGCTGAAGAGCTTCTCTCAGGAGACGGCCGGCAAGAAGGAGATCGCGCAGGTTGGCACCATCTCGGCGAACAACGATGAGGAGATCGGCAACCTCATCGCTGACGCGATGGAGAAGGTCGGCAAGGACGGCGTGATCACGGTCGAGGAAGCGAAGGGCCTCGAGACGACGCTGGAGACGGTCGAGGGCATGCAGTTCGACCGCGGCTACGTCTCGCCGTACTTCGTGACCGATCCGGACCGGATGGAAGCCGTGCTCGAGGACGCGATGATCCTCATCCACGACAAGAAGGTATCGACGATGAAGGACCTCCTCCCGATCCTGGAGAAGGTCGCGCAGATGGGTCGTCCGCTGCTCATCATCGCGGAGGACGTGGAGGGCGAGGCGCTCGCCACGCTCGTCGTGAACAAGCTCCGCGGCACGCTGAAGGTCACCGAAGCCCGGCGCCTTCACGGCGGCGACCTTCAGC
>CAZUVK010000099.1:0-8307 GCA_964623785.1 uncultured Gemmatimonas sp.
CCCGCCCGGGGCCGGATCGAGTCGACGAAGCTGGAGGGGCTCGACGCGGTCGTCCACCTCGCGGGCGAGAATATCGCCGGGCTCTGGACGAGCGGGAAGAAGCGTCGAATCCTCGAGAGCCGCGCGGAGGGAACCCGCCTCCTGGCCACGGCCATCGGGGATCTGACCAGACCGCCCCGCGTCCTCGTGAGCGCTTCGGGGGTGGGGATCTACGGGGATGCGGGAGACACGATCCTCACCGAGGAAAGCCCGCCCGGCGACGATTTCCTCGCCGGTGTCTGTATCGCGTGGGAGGAGGCGACGGGGCCAGCCGCGGCGGCGGGGATCCGCGTGGTCCGGACGCGCTTCGGGCTCGTCCTCCATCCGAGCGGCGGCGTGCTCGGGAGAATGCGACCGGCCTTCCGGCTCGGGCTCGGCGCCAGGCTCGGGAAAGGCGATCAGTGGATGAGCTGGATCGCGCTGGCAGACGTCGTGCGGGTCATCGAGTTCGCGATCGACTCGGAGCGCGTGAGTGGCGCGGTCAACGCCGTGTCGCCGCATCCGGCGACCAACGCGGAGTTTACGCGAACGGTCGCGAGGTCGCTCGGGCGGACGGCGTTCCTCGCTGTGCCATCCGGATTGATCAGGACGTTTACATTGGGGATGGGCGACGCACTGCTGCTTGCCAGTCAGCGCGCGATGCCAACCGCCCTCGAAGGGTGGGGATACCGATTCGAGCGGCCAGGGCTCCCGGGAGCGGTTGTGCCGTACGGGGTGGACTGAACGCCGTTCCCGCCCCACAATACAGGGTGAAGCGACGCCGCCCGTTCGGCGGCCAGGATCACGATGCCCATGCGCCCGATTCTCTCCATCCTTGCACTCGGCCTCGCGTTGTCGGCCTGCGCCGCTCCGCGATCCTACACCCGCGCGACTCCGTTCCCGCTGCGCGACGCGTTCGCGTGCGCCCTGGCGCAGCTTCAGACGATGGAGTACGAAGTCGTTCTGGCGGACACCGTGGGAGGGCTACTGCAGGGACGGCGCGAGATCACCGGGATTCGCGAGGCCGCTCGGCGAGGCGCGGCGGCCGCGACAGAGGTCATCACCGTGGGGATCGCGCCGGGCCCGCGAACCCGGTACGACGAGCTCACCGTGTTCGTGTACACCCGGCTCTACCCGCAGGGGAATACGGTGGAGACGACCTCGGGGCTGCTCATCGTGGGGGATGAAGACCGGACGCGCAGCAGCCCGTCAGACGGCGCGCGGGCCGACGCCCGGGCGATCGCGGACCGGTGCGCCCCTCGCACCTGACGCCGGCGGGCGCCAGAGGCCTTTCCCGCGCGGACCGGCGGTCAGTTCGCCAGCGCGCCGTAGTGGAACTCGGTGTGGTCCTCGCCAAACGTAATGAGACGCTCGACGAGCCGCGGGTTTCGGGTGCCCTCTCGCTGCGCGAGTGACGAGCGGGACAGCGCCTCGCGCCAGCGGTATTCGTTCATGTCATCGCGCAGCAGTGTCGCGACCGCGATCTCCTCACCGCCCTCGGTAACCGCCGTCACCCGAACGGCCGCGATATCCGGATAGTTCAGCATCAGATCGCGGACGTGCACGTTGAAGAGGAAGAAGTACGGCCCGCTTCGAGCCCAGAGGTGACCTCCGCGCCGGATGTAGTCGTCCTCCATCGGCCCCTTGATCTCAAGCAGGTTTCCGTTGAAATCCGCGCTCGTGCCCTCGCCGTACCATCCCGCGACCTCATCGGTCGACGGCAACACCATGTCGGCCGGTGCGGAGTTGCACCCCAATGCCCCGGCAAGCCCGAGGATAGTCAACACCAACTTTCTATTTGTAGTCCACCCCATCGTTTGACGATCCTGGTTCTGGTCTGGTACCGCTCACCGCGTCGGTCGCCCGATGTGGCGACCCATCCGACAAGCCTCACGGTCTGGCGACGGAACGGCGCTTAACGTAGCATGCATCCATGCGGTGCCGCACCGCGGCCATGAAACCCTTCGCGACTATGGATCGGAAAATGTTCACCGTGGCCGAGGCCAACTTGCTCATCCCGAGCCTCGAGATCGTGTTCGCCGAGGTCGACCACCGGATGGGCGAAGTCCAGCGCGTCGCCGAGAAACTCCAGGTCCTCGATGTGCTCTGGGGCGCCCGGGTCCTCGCGAAGGACAACCCGGATTACACCGAAGCCCGGGGCTTTCGTTCCGAAATCGCCGACCTGATGGGCGAGATCGAAGAGATCGTGGAGCGCGAGATTCTGGCGCGTGGCATCCGGTTCCCATCCGGCGGGCTCGAACATGGGCTGATCGACTTCCCGACGACATGGCAGGGAAGAGAGGTCTACCTGTGCTGGCGGCGGGGCGAGCCGACCATCGAGGCCTGGCACGAGCTGGAGGAGGGGTTCGTGGGCCGGCAGGAGCTGACGCTCGAGCATGTCCGTGGCATGGGCCGGGAGGCTGGTCCGGTCGGCGACTCCGACCTGCCCTGGGCGGGCTGACCACCTCGATCCCTATCCCTGAAGGCCAAACGAATGACAAGCACTGGCGAACTCGCCCCCGACTTCGATCTCCCCGCCGACGACGGCTCGCGAATCCGGCTCTCGGACCTCCGCGGTTCGCGGATCGTGCTCTTCTTCTATCCGCGGGCCGATACGCCGGGCTGCACGATCGAGGCGTGCGAGTTCCGCGATACGCGCGACCGGTTCGATGACGCGGGCGCGATCGTCCTCGGCATCAGCCCCGACCCGGTGGCAGACGTCACGGCGTTCCGGGAGAAGTACGGCCTCAACTTCCGGCTCCTCGCCGACGCCGACCACGAAGTCGCCGAGCGCTACGGCGTCTGGAAGCTCAAGTCGATGTTCGGGAACGAGTACTGGGGTGTCGACCGTACCACCTTCGTCATCGACGAGGATGGGCGAATCGCGGGGATCTTCGAGAAGGTGAACCCCGAGGGGCACGCCGCGGAACTGCTCCGCGAGCTCGAGTCGGGCGCCTGACTTCGCGGCTTCGCGTGAACACCCCCGACCGGGACTCACGCGAAGGCCCGGAGTCGCGAAGGGGATCCCACCGCCGTGAGACCATGCCAACCGCTGACCGGCCAACGGGTTGACAGGGAACCGGGTGCGGCGCCAACTTCGCGCCGCGTTCCGCGTGTCTCCCCGGATGAAGGATCGATTTGAGTCTCTATCGCGTGCTTGTCGATTGCCCGGATGAGCCAGGGCTGATCTTCCGCATTACCGGCGTCCTGTTCCAGCACGGCTGCAGCATCCTCCGAAACCAGGAGTTCGTGGATCCGGAAACCGCCCACTTCTTCATGCGGAGCGAGTTTACCGGCGGGAACGGGATCGATTCGATCGGCGACGAGCTGCGAGCGGCGCTGCCCAGCGCCAACATCCGGCTCGCGACATCGGATCGCCGGCGCCTCGTGGTGCTCGTCACCCGCGAGCATCACTGTCTCGGCGAACTCCTCCTCCTGAACAGCTTCAGAGAGCTGGGCGCGGAGATCCTCGCGGTCGTCGGAAACCACCCGACGCTGGAGCCGCTCGCGGCGCGCTTCGAGATTCCCTTCCACTACGTCGGCGCGGAAGATCTGTCCCGACCCGACCACGAGGCGCTGGTCGCCGATGTCGTGGATGGCTACGCCCCGGACTTCCTGGTCCTCGCGAAGTTCATGAGAGTGCTGAGCCCGGCCTTCCTCGCCCGCTATCCCCAGCGAGTGATCAACATCCACCACCCGTTCCTCCCGGCTTTCGTCGGCGCGCAACCGTATCGACAGGCATTCGAGCGCGGGGTGAAGGTGATCGGCGCGACCGCGCACTACGTGACGGATGTGCTCGATGAGGGCCCCATCATCGCGCAGAGCGTCATCCCGGTGGACCACACGTACAGCCCGGCCCGGATGGCGCAGGCCGGACGCGACATCGAGAAGCTCGTGCTGGCGAAGGCCCTCAACCTGGTCTGCGAAGACCGGGTCTTCCTCGTCGGCAACCGGACCATCGTCTTCGATTGATTCCGGCGGGCCCGGAACGCGGCGATGCGCAAGCCTGACCCGCGGGCGAAACGTTCGATCAGATCACGCCGTCCGCGTCGGGCACCGGCGTATCACACCAGTTCCAGCCGACCGGCCGCTGCAAGGCGCTGCGCTCGTCGACCGGGTCCAGCTGCTCCTGTTGGCGCGGCTGGCGTCCCTGCGCCGCGCCCCGCCGCTGGTTCTCCCGGGTGGAGAGCCGACACACCTCCGCGCGTTGCGACTCGTCGAGCAGCCGCGACACGGCATCCACCGCCGCGAGCTGGTTCTCGCGGATGGATTCCAGCACGGGCCGGCCCTCTTCCGACACTACCATCGCGCCGCTCTGGCCCCTCCGCTCACCGCTCGTCTGTCGCAGTTCAGCGACCAGCTCCCGGTTCTCATCGCGCACCGCCTGCGCGATCGAATCGAGGGCCGCCACCTGCTCCGAGGTAAGGTTCAGCTCGCTCCTGTATCCCAGTAGCGAATAGATCGGGGGTGGCTCCAGCGTGAGAGGTGTCACCACGACCGCGTTGGGCGGAAGGCTGCCCGTCGCCGCGCACGCCGTCAGCGCGAACAGCACCGTGACAAGGCCCGCTCCACGAATTGTCCGGTCCATAAGACTACATCCTTTCGGTTACTCCAGAGCCGAGCGGCGAGCACCATCGCCCGCGTCGCTCCCACTGAATCACGACGGTGACACCGGATCCGGGATCGGGTGTATCAGCCGCCACACCGCCTCCAACCGGACCGTCATGACTGATAGACAGACGAAGAAGCGCGTACCCCGATCCGTCGTATGGCGCGAGGCCCGCGAGCTGATGTGGCGGCATCGCCGCTATCTCGCGATCGGCTTTGGTCTTATGATCATCAGCCGACTCGCTGGTCTCGTACTTCCGGCGAGCCCGAAAGTTCTCCTCGACTACATCATTGGTCAGGGTCGGACGGACCTGCTCGCGCCGCTCGCCGTTGCCGTCGGGGTCGCCGCGCTCATCCAGGCCGCCACGGCCTTCTCGCTCTCGCAGATCATCAGCATCACCGCCCAGCGCGCGATCACCGAGATGCGCCGACGGGTGCAGGCCCACGTCGCGCGCCTCCCGATCAGCTACTTCGACTCGACCCAGAGCGGGATCCTGATCTCCCGCATCATGACCGACGCCGAGGGGATCCGGAACCTCGTCGGGACCGGAATCGTTCAGCTCGCGGGCGGCCTCATCACGGCCGTGATCGCGCTCGGCGTTCTCTTCTGGCTCAACTGGATGCTCACGATCGGGATCCTCATCCTGCTACTGCTCTTCGGGGGGGTGACGGCGGTCGCGTTCTCACGGCTCCGCCCGATATTCCGCCAGCGCGGCGAGATCAACGCGCGGGTCACCGGACGGCTCGGCGAGTCGCTCGGCGGAATTCGAATCATCAAGGCGTACGGCACCGAGAAGCGCGAGGATCGGGTCTTCACGCGTGGGGTGCACAAGCTGTTCCGGAATGTCGCCAGCACGATCACCGGGACCTCCGCGGTCGGCGCGCTCGCCACGGTCGTTATGGGCGCGGTCGGCGTGCTGATGCTGACGGTGGGCGGCGGATCGATCATCTCGGGTGAGATGACGGTCGGTGACCTGATCACATACATCACGTTCACGATGTTGATCGCGGCGCCAGTCATACAGATCGCGTCGATCTCGACCCAGATCAGCGAGGCGTTCGCGGGCCTCGACCGGATCCGCGAGCTGCTCGCGATGCCCACCGAAATGGAGGAAGACCTCAACCGGCAGCCGCTGGGCGTGATCGAGGGCGAAGTGACGTTCGAGGAGGTCTCATTCGAGTACAACCCCGACGTGCCGGTGCTCACCGAAGTGTCTTTCCATGCGCCGGCGGGGTCCACCACGGCGCTCGTCGGGTCGAGCGGCTCGGGAAAGAGCACGCTCATCGGTCTTTCGATGGCCTTCCATCGGCCCCGCGAGGGTCGGATCCTGATCGATGGCCGGGACCTCGGCGACCTGCGGCTCAGCGACTACCGGTCCATCCTCGGCGTCGTGCTCCAGGACAATTTCCTCTTCGACGGCACCGTCACCGAGAACATCCGGTTCGCCCGGCCCGACGCGACGATCGAAGAGGTGTTCGCCGCCGCGCGAATCGCCCACTGCGACGACTTCGCCCTCGCGCTTCCCGACGGGTACGACACGATCGTCGGCGAGCGCGGGGTCAAGCTGTCGGGCGGGCAGCGGCAGCGGGTCGCGATCGCCCGCGCCATCCTCGCCGACCCGAAGATCCTCATCCTCGACGAGGCCACCTCCAGCCTCGACAGCGAGAGCGAGGCGCTCATCCAGGACGGACTCAGGCGCCTCAGACACGGGCGGACGACGTTCGTGATCGCGCACAGGCTCTCGACGATCCGCAGCGCGGACCAGATCCTGGTGCTCGAGGGCGGACGGATCGTCGAACGCGGAACGCACCCGGAGCTGATGGCGGCCAACGGGCGCTACCGGGAACTCCACGATCGGCAGTACGCGTGGGAATCGGATCGCTTCGTAAACCCGGGCGAGGACTTCACACCGGAGGAAGAGGGTACGGCAACCGTGAAGGTCAGGACGCCGCGCGCCACGGCCCTCTAGCCGGCCGCGTGGGGAATGGGCGGGTCGGGTACCGCGGCTAGTCCGGCAGACCAGGTCCGGTGGGTGGGTCACCATACGACGCCACTCGCCGGACCTTCATCGATTCCACCACCCAGGCTTCCTTCTCCCGGCGGGCGGTACAGCAGAACGCGTTGACGGCCATGGCGCCGTTCTCGAATGCCTCGTCGAAGGTCGATCGGATCACCACGCGATCCCGACCGATCCAGGTCGTCCGACTCTCGCGCTCCGGCGCGAACGTCACCACGGCGCCGAAGCCGATGCTCTGATCGCGCTTCGCCGCCCGCCGCGCGCACGCCAGGTATGCGTCCCCGGATCCCCCGGATTCCCCGGATTCCCGGACTTTCCGAGCATGGTCGACTTCATCGGCGGCGAGCTGGTTCGTCGACCGGACCGCCGCCGGCGCCGCCAGGTTGAAGTACCAGTCAGAGAGCGCCGGCAGGTACCGGTCCGCGTAGCTGATCGCCAGTAGGACGGCGATGGCGATCGCGCCGAGGACCCCGGTCAGGCTCATCCCCGATCGCTCCCGCCACGGCGCCGCAAGCTCGAGTTCGTGCCCGCACGACCCGCAGCGCGCGCACTTGCGAGCGGTCCTCTTGCGACACATCGGACACTGACTTCTGCGCGGCATTCACTGCGATCCATCGGGGGGAACAGCTCGAACGAACAGCGCATGTAAACGCATGCGCCGTGCCGGGTTAATAGGAGTGAATCGTATAGCGGAAGGAGTGAAGGGAGGTCGCAAACTGCATGGAGTTCCTCGCCTCGCGGCGAGTCCGGTCACCGCGGTCCTACGAAACCGCGTCCGCTTCCAGGATGGATTCGCAGCGGGCCGCCAGGCGGCGGAGGAAGGTGCCGTCGGGCGTCGTCCACGAACGCGGGCGCTGGCTCCAGGCAGCCATGCCGCCCGTCGCGCCGTGGCGGGTTCGGGCGAACGGCGCGCCGAGGTAGCAGTTCGGCGTGAACCCGAAGAGAGAACGTCCTTCCACGGCCTGCAACAGGCCGACTCCACCGGTCAACCGATTCGGCCCGCTCAATATCAGTCCGAGCGACACCGAGCCGTGCGCTTCCCGGACATCGCCATTGCGCGTGCAGACCAGCAGCCGCTCTTCGCCGCCCGTCCGGATCGCGATCGTGACCGCGTCGACGTCGAGCGTTTCGAGCGACTCGCGCAGAATCGCATCCGCCGACGCGAGACGGAGTGCGGCGACGTGCGCCGCTCCACTCGGGGACCACTTCCCTGACGATGGGTCGCGGGGTGCGACGACCGGGGCCGCCACCGCGGTTGGCTGGGTGCTCATGCGTCTCGGTGGATTCGCGTCAGCCAGCCCGTTTGCCGACGCCGCGACGCCAGTCCATCGCGAACTTCTCAAGATCGAAGTGGAGCCAGAAATCCCTCTGGAGCTTCTCGACGTCGCCCGCGGGGCGCGGCTTCTTCGAACGATTACGGCGCGGCGGGGTCCAGTCCTTCGAGACGACCGGCCTGCGGTAGGTCGACGACATGGGAATGCGCGGGTTCCGGGAGTTAGGTGCAACTACGGTGGATACCTGACATTCCGAGTATCGAACGCCTCTCCTCCGGGCTTTAGTGACGCGGCCTTGTCGCATCACCACCCGACAAGGCAAACACATATTTAGTCGGTAAAACAGCGTATTGATTCGGCGGGTCCGCACTCGTGCGCGGGCACGTGGC
>CAZUVK010000099.1:8317-12297 GCA_964623785.1 uncultured Gemmatimonas sp.
CGCTTCGCCATAACTTGTGTCCCATACGGGTTGCAACCCTCGCCTTGCTGCAAAAAAACATTTAGGTTGGTGGCGTTCGTTCGCACATCCCTCCACGGCACTCCGGATCCCCTAATGTCCGCCACTCGCGAACTTCGCCTGAGCGACGGTTCGGCCGTAACGCTCGATGATCAGGATTTCTGGCGCTTCTGGAAGACAAAGCTGTTCGTTCACAACCGGCATGTTTGTCTGCGGGATGATGAAGGAAGGATCAGGCGTCTCCATCGCGAGGTGCTCGAAGTACGGGACGCTCGAATCGTTCGGTTCCTGGACGGAGACCCCCGCAACTGCATTCGTTCCAACCTGCAGGTGCTCGATCGCAGCGTACTGGCCACGGCGCGGCCCGCGCAGGGCGCGTGTGCGTTCAAGGGCGTATCACCCTACCGCGGGAAGTTCCAGGCGACGATTCGGATCGCGGGCAAGCTGAAGTGGCTCGGGAGCTTCACATCGGCGGAAGATGCGGCGCGCGCGTATGATGACGCCGTGCTCGAGTTTCGCGGTCGGACGGGCGTGTTGAACTTCCCGAAACGCGCGAGGCGGCGGCGCAAGGAAGATTAGTTTGGCGGTGACGGCACGACAGAAGGGGCGGCTCCAACATCACGGGGGCCGCCCCTTCTGCCGTTGCCGCCTCCGCTCGCCTACCGCGCCCGGACCGCTTCGACCGAGGCGACGCGGCCCCACCGGCCGGCGATGGTCGCCAGGGCGATGCCGGCGGCGATCAGCAGGGCACCCGCGAAGTGGTAGCCCTGCATCCTCTCGCGCAGGAAGATGGCGGCCAGGATGCTGCCAAACACCGGCATCAGGTGAAGATACTGGCCGACCCGGTTGGCGCCGATCAGCTCGACCGCGCGGTTGAAGCAGAGATACGCGACGAGTGACGGGAAGACCGCGACGTACACGATCGCGGACACCGCCGTTGTCGTGAGTCGAAGGCCCTCCCCGGATAGGCTCTCCCACAAGTAAACGGGAGCGAGCATCAGAGAACCGAGGGCGAACGTCGCCGCCAGCATCGTCAGGGGATGAACATCCGGGCGCCTGCGGAGCAGCACGGAGTAGAGCGCATAGCCGAGGACAGCGAGGAAGATCCAGCCGTCGCCGGCCGAGACCGCCAGATCCCGAAGCGTCTGGAACGCGCCCCGGGACACGATCACGATCACACCCGCAAGCGAGACGCCGACGGCGACGAGCTGCGCCGACGTCACACGCTCCCGGAAGATCAGGAACGAGAAGAGGAGGATGATCAGCGGCATCGTCGACTGCAGCAGCACACCATTCGTCGCCGTCGTCGTGCGCAGACCGATGTAGACGAGCGTGTTGAAGAGCGCGATTCCCAGGAACGAGAGGATGACCAGCGATCCCAGGCTCCGCCGAAGCGCGGGGGCGTCACGCCCGAGATGCCTCCACGCGGGCCCGATCACGAGACAGAACCCCAGAGTCCAGCGCCAGAACGCGAGCGCGACCGGCGGAATCTCGTACGCGACCGCTCGTCCAACGATGAAGTTCCCCGACCAGCAGAGCGTCGCGATCACGAGCAGCACCGCGGCCGAGTTCCAGAGGCCGCTCCGGTCGGGTGTTCCGGCGGGTTCCATCCTGTGCGCGTTCATGTGGTGAATCGCTCTCTCCATCCACGAGAGTTTTGCCTCGCCCCAATACCCCTTCAGGGAACTGACCCTGAAAGTACCACGATCGAGCCCGTCGCGCCGGATACCTATACCAGGCAGCCACAAATGTGCACAGAGGGCACAGAAGGCACAGAAGGCACAGAAGGCACAGAAGGCACGACGGATCCGAGGATACCGTTCTGGGACCGTAGCCATCGCTGGGATCTCGTACCCCCGTCACCTCGTCTTCTCGTACCGCGCTTCGACTTTGTGTCCTTTGTGCATCTTGTGGCCACCCGCCCAAGAATCGGATGTACCTATCGCCGCCGAATCGCCAGAGGACGTACCTTCCCGCCCTGAACACCGACCACTCGGAGGAAGATGAGACTCTGGATTGATGCCGACGCCGCCCCACGTGACGTGAAGGAGATCGTCTATCGCGCCGCGAAGCGGCTGACGCTCGAGACGGTCCTGGTCGCGAATCGGCGGCTCCTGCTTCCGCAGGACAATCGGTTCGTGTCCGCCATCACCGTGGATGGGGGACCGGATGAAGCCGATCGATACATCGCGGACCACGCCGAGGCGGGCGACGTCGCAGTCACCGCGGATATCCCCCTCGCCGGAATTCTGGTGGGGCGGGGCGTCCTGGTCATCGACCCTCGCGGTGAGGAATACACGCGCGAGAACGTGGGGGAGCGACTCGCGATGAGAGACTTCATGGACGGAATGCGCGGGGCGGGCGTGGAGACCGCGGGCGCGAAGCCGTACGGGGCGAGGGACAAGCAGAACTTCGCCGGCGCGCTGGATCGCGTGCTCGGCCGATCCCTCCGGAATCAGTAGCCCACCCGACGAAACTCCCACCCCATCCCTTGACGCTCGACAGGAGTACGGGTATCCTGCCGGCCCGGATACCCTTGGCACTCGACAGGAGAGAACCATGACGCCACCCAGTTCCGATGTGGTCCAGGGAACCCTGGACCTGCTGATCCTCAAGACGCTCTCCCTCCAGCCGATGCACGGATGGGGGATCTCGCAGCGCATCCAGCAGCTTTCGAAGGACGTGCTCCAGGTGAACCAGGGCTCGCTCTATCCGGCCGTCCACCGGCTGGAGCGGAAGGGGCTGATTGCCTCCGAATGGGCGGTGACGGAGAACAACCGCCGGGCGAAGTACTACCGGCTGACCACCGACGGGGAGAAACAGCTCGCGACGGAGTTGGAGAGCTGGGCGGTCTTCACCGGGGCGGTGGGCCTCATTCTTCGGGCGACGTAGTACTGTGTGTCCGAAGTCCCGTGGCCGTGCGACAGACGCCGCATCCCGCCGCGCCACGTTGTTCACCCTCGATGGGCCACCAACCACAACCTCGCCGACCGTCGTCCCGGATAGAGTCGTTATCGAGTCGGTCCACCGCGTTGACGACCGGGAACCCGCGGCGCAATGCAGGAGTAGATCCGGGAGGTCGGGGCGAATGCGCCGGGCGTGCGGGAGCTCTCCACCCGCGACGCGATCACGACCTCACCTCTCACGAGAGTCCTCGGCGATCGTGGGGTGAACCGCCGCCAAACGATCCATGCGTGGATCGGTATCCACGATATGACCCGGGCCGAATCACGCCAGGATTCCCGCACGGGCGCGCCGCCCACGAATCGGAGAAAGCCTGAATGAGGAGTCGCTGGACACCGTGGCTACTGGCCTGGTTACTCTGGCCGGTTGGCGCCGCGGCGCAGAACGCGGACATGCTGTATGGGAGGGTCACGGGCGACGACGGCCAACCACTGATGGGCGCGTGGGTCGAAGCGACCTCCGCGCTGACCGAGATCTCCATTTCCCAGATCACGAACCGCGATGGCCGGTACCTGATCATGTTCCCCGACGGGGGTGGCGTCTACACCCTTCGGGTGCACTACATCGGACGGCTGGAGGAAGCCTTCCCGGTCGTCCGTCAGGGGTCGGAGGATCTACTCCTTACGAACATCACCCTGGCGCCCCTGCCCATCGACCTCGAGGAAGTGATCGTCGCGGTGCTCGGATCGGTGCAGGCGCGGCCGGGCGAAGAGACGATCGTGTTGCCGAAGGAGGTGCTCGACGGCCTCGCGCTCTCCGACGTGGAACCGGAAACCGTGGCGATGCTGAACGCGGGCATCATCGGCACCGGCATCAATCCCGACACGGACCGATCGCTCTTCTCGGTGGGAGGGCTGCGAGAGGAACTCAACCGGATCACGCTGGACGGCGTGGCGCTTGGCGAGGCCTCGCTGGGGATTCCTCAGGAGGGAGTCCGGCAGATCGAGGTGACGACAAGCCGGTTCGACGCGTCCCAGGGCGGAGCCGCTGGCGGGCAG
>CAZUVK010000100.1:0-2676 GCA_964623785.1 uncultured Gemmatimonas sp.
CCCGTTCGGGCCGATGAGCGCCGTGCAGCGGCCGGGCTCGATGGTCGCGGTGACGTCGTTGACAGCGGGGGATGAGGCGGCGGGGTAGCCGAAGCTCACGCTCTCCACGGACCACCCGATCGGTGACACTCGCGGCGTCCCGGTCGAGGGATCCGGGTGACCGGAGGTCGCGATTTCGGCGCCCCCCGTCACGCCGCCCTCCGCCGAAGCAGCCACAGGAAGAACGGAACGCCGATGAAGGCGGTGACGACACCGACGGGAAGCTCGGTCGGCGCCGCGGCGACGCGCGCGATGGCGTCGGCGCTGGTGACGAACGCCGCGCCGAGCAGCGCCGACGCCGGGATCAGGAACCGGAATTCGCCGCCCCAGACCAGCCGGATCACATGGGGAACGACCAGCCCGACAAACCCGATCACCCCGGCGACGGCCACCGCCGCCGCCGTCAGCAGAGACGCCGTCGCGTAGGCGATGAACTTCACGCGCTCCACCCGCGTGCCGAGGAACATCGCCGTGTCCTCGCCGATCGCCATGAGGTCGAGCGACCTGCCGAGGGCGAGGAGGATGGCCAGCCCGGGCACGAACCAGGCGGCGATGACGGCCGCGCCCGCCCAGGTCGAGCCCGAGAAGCTCCCCATGATCCAGAAGACGGCCGACCGGAACGATTCGGCGTCGGTCAGCGTCAGGACGAGGAGGATAACGGCGTTGAAGAACGCGCCGATGACGACGCCGGCGAGGAGCAGGACACGGGTGTCGAGCGCGTGGCCGACGGACGCGGCGAGACGCAGGACGAGCAGGATCGCGGCGAGTGCGCCGACGAACGCCGCCGCTGGCAGGACCCACGGGGCGATCGCCGCCCATCCCACGGCCATCGAGAGCACCGCGCCGACCGCCGCGCCGCCGGAGACGCCGAGGATGTAGGGTTCCGCGAGCGGGTTCCGGAGGAGCGCCTGGAAGGTCGCGCCGCTGGCCGCGAGGGCCGCCCCGACGAGTGCGGCCACGACCGCGCGTGGAAGCCTGAGCTGCTGGATGATCGCGTTCGTCGTCGGATCGCCCCGTCCGCGAATCGCGTCCAGGATCTCCGGCACCGTGAACGGGACGGCACCCACGCGGACGCTGATCACCAGCGCGACGATCGCGATCGCCAGGAGCAACAGGAGACGGGCGCCCGCGCGCCGCGCCGTCACTGGCTCGCGGCGAGGTCGGGGTGGATCGCGCCGCGGAGTTGCCGTGCGGCCGCGACGATGCTCGGGCCGGGACGGTGGAGGACGTCGGTTGGAAGTGCGTGGAAGCGGGTCGTCCCCGAGGCCGCCAGTTCGCGCCAGCCAGGTGTCGCGGTCAGCCGATCGACCGACATCGACCCCGCGCCGTCGGCGGGCAGGATCACGACATCCGGTCGCCGGCGGAGGATCTCCTCAAGCGATATCTGCGGCCAGGCTGCTGTGGCGTCCGCGAATACGTTGTCTCCGCCGGCGACCTCCATGATCTCGCTGATGAAGACGGCGGGCCCGGCGATCATCGGCGGGTCCAGGCCGATGAGGTAGAGCACGGACGGCCGCGCCCGACCGTCGACCGAGGCGCGTACGAGTTCCAGCTCCTGACGTAATTCGGCGGCGAGCCGCGCCGCGTCATCCGCGCGCGCCGTGAGCCGACCGAACCGCTCGACATTCGCGAAGACGCCCGCCGTGTCCTGCGTCGCAACCGCGAACACCGCGATCCCGAGCGATTCGAGCCGCGGCCGCACGCGCGCCGTCCCTGCTTCCTCCCAGGCGATCACCAGGTCCGGGCGCAGCGACGCGAGCACCTCCACGCTCGGCGTGAGGCCCTGGCCCACCGACGGGAGGTGGTCGAGTTCCGGGTCGTCGAAGTCGGTGCGCCCCACGAGGAGATCGATGCCGCCAAGGGCGACCAGCGTTTCGGTCGCGGCCGGGACCAGGGAGATGATGCGCTCGGCGGGTTTTGCGAGGGTGACCGTGCGGCCCGCGTCATCGACCGCCTGGACGGAAGCGGCCCCGGAGGCGGTCTCGTCGGGGATCGCGCCCTCGGCGCCTCCGGATCCGCAGCCGGCGACGACCGCGGCGGCGATGACGACGAACCACCGTCGCCCGAAGGATCCGTGGAGTCGAACGGCGCGCCAGTCGGGTGCATCCACCAGAAAAAACCCGTCCTTCCGGGAATCGGGAGAACGGGATCGGGACCGCCGGCGCCGCCGTGTGGGAGCGCGGACTCCAGCTGGAACCCGCTCCCCTCCCTCGAGGATCGATCAGCGGGGGTGGACGGGTCGGTCTCCTGGCTCGAGGCAGCTTCGCCGGCCTTCCCACCCCGGGTCGAGCCGGGGCAGTGGCATCGGGTGGCGAGCGGGCCGGAATGATGCTCCGGGCCTCTTACAGTGGCGGGGCCGCGCCGGAATTCCACCGGCTTCCAGTGACGCCGTTCACGCTATCTAGTCCAGGGACTTCAGATTCCTGAAACTGGCTTGAAGCTAGACCTGCCCGACGGGGGCGGCAAGGGTGGCGTCCGCCAGCCCATGACGCCAGTTTCCCCCGCCGGAGGATGGTGCTTCACGGAGGCCGCGCGCGCTGAGGATGGTCGGATCTTGACGGCGAAAGACGCTCCACCGATGGGTCCTCGATTCGACTCGCTCGATCCCTCGCGGGAGTCGAGGTCGTTCATCTTCCG
>CAZUVK010000100.1:2686-3774 GCA_964623785.1 uncultured Gemmatimonas sp.
TCCGCGAGCAACGGGAGGAGATCGTCGCGTGGACCGTGGGCGAGGTGGTCGGCGCGCTCGAGGCGGTGGAACGAGCCGTCGCGGCCGGCGCGCACGCCGCCGGCTTCGTCGCCTACGAGGCCGCGCCCGCATTCGACGCCGCGCTGGCGGTGCGCGATCCGGTCCCGGGCCTGCCGCTATTGCACTTCGGGATCTTCGGCGCTCGCGACGAGATCGCGCCGCTCGCCGGTATCCCGACGGATCGCCCCAGAGTCGAGCTCACGGCGCTCACGCCGTCCGTCGCGTCCGAGCGATATCACGAAGCCGTGTCGCGGATCATCGACCTGATCGGCGCCGGCGACACCTACCAGGTCAACTACACATTCCGCCTGCGAGGGGAGTTCCACGGAGATCCCCTCGCGTTCTATGGCGATCTCTGCGGGGCGCAGCGATCGGCGTACTGCGCCTGTCTGGACGTGGGCAGCTACCAGCTGATCTCCGCCTCGCCGGAGCTCTTCTTCCGCACCGAGGGCGGTCGGATCGAGACCCGGCCGATGAAGGGCACGCGCCCGCGCGGCCGCTGGACCGGGGAGGATGACGCATTCGCGGACGAACTGGCGCGATCGCCGAAGGAACTGGCGGAGAATCTGATGATCGTCGACCTGCTGCGGAACGACCTCGGCCGCGTCGCGGAGTTCGGGTCGGTCCAGGTGCCGCGACTGTACGAGATCGAGCGGTACCCGACCGTGCACCAGCTCACCTCGACCGTCACCGCGGACCTTAGGCCAGGGACGGGGCTCCCGGAGATCTTCCAGGCGCTCTTCCCGTCCGGGTCGGTGACCGGCGCGCCAAAGGTTCGTACTTCGGAGATCATCCACGATCTGGAGGATTCCCCCCGCGGCGCGTATACCGGGGCGATCGGCTTCGTCTCGCCGGGCGAGTCGGTGTTCAGCGTCGCGATCCGGACGGTGATGCTGGACGTGTCGACCGGCGCGATCGAGGTCGGGGTGGGGAGTGGGGTCACGGCGGATTCGGACGCGGACGCCGAGTACCGCGAGTGCCTGGAGAAGGGCGCGTTCCTCTATCGCCGGCACCGGGACTTCGCGTTG
>CAZUVK010000100.1:3784-12276 GCA_964623785.1 uncultured Gemmatimonas sp.
CGCGTTGCTGGAGTCCCTTCGTCTGGAGGTGCCCGGCGGATATCCGCTGCTGGATGACCACCTGGATCGGTTGAAGGCGACTGCCCGCTACTTCGACTATCCGGTGGACGAGGCGCGGGTGCGGCGGGAGCTGGCGGCGGTGGCCGCGGCGGCGCCGGAGGGAACGCACAAGGTGCGACTGCTGGTGGATCGAGGTGGACCGGTCACCGTCGAGGCCGAGGCGATTCTCCACCGACAAGCTCCGGCCCGGGTCACGCTCGCGCTCGCGGCCGTGGACTCGTCCGATCCGTTCCTCTACCACAAGACGACGAACCGAACGGTGCACGAGGCCGCCCTCAGTGCCCACCCGGGCTTCGACGATGTGATCCTGATGAACGAGCGGGGGGAGCTGACCGAGGCAACACGCGCGAATCTGGTGCTGGAGGTCGACGGATCCCTGGTGACGCCGCCGGTCTCGAGCGGACTGCTACCCGGCGTCCTCCGCGGCCGCCTGATCGACGAGGGGCGGCTGACCGAACGCTTGTTGACCGTCGAGGACCTGAACGGCGCGGCGCGGATCCACCTGATCAACGCGGTGCGCGGCTGGCGCGAAGCGACACTGGTGCAGTGAGTCAGAAGTCCCTGGAATGCGCGTATCGCCAGCCGCCCGGTCCAGGGACTTCCTGCTCAAGGCGCTTGAGCCAGTCTTCCGTTGATGTCCCGCACCACCGCCGGTTCTACCTGGCGAGCCTCACCGTCAGCCGTTGCCGCTCGCGGAGGACGTCGAGCGAGAACTCTCGTGTACCCGGCCGCGAAAGAGCCCATCGCAACTCGGCCACGTCGGAGACCGGTTGTCCTTCGGCGGCGACGATCACGTCTCCATCGCGCAGGCCCGCTCGTGCCGCGGGCGTTTCAGGCGCCACCCGGACAACGAGCACGCCCGCGTCCGTGCCGAAATAGGTCGCGAGACCGGGTGTGACGTCGGTGAGTTCAGCCCCGGCCACGGCGCGCCGGCCGACGACGAAGACATCGCCAAGGGGGCTTATCATCTGGGGTAGAGCGCTCAGGAGGCTGTCGGCCGAGATTCGGATCCGCGCGGCGTTGCGCGGAAGCTCGTCGAAGCGGATGGTATCTCCACCGAGCACCACCACGCGCTCGCCATCCAGCCGAAGCATGGGTCCGTAGTTGTCCCGCATGAGCACGCGAAGCTGGGAGTTCAGGCTGTCGAGCTGAGACTCCAGGCTATCGCGGTTCAGACGGAACGCCTGGATATCGCCGGGACCGAGCCGCCGGAACTCCAGAACGTCCCGCGGCCCGCGCGCCATCCTGAGCGCAAGCGTGGCCGGTCGCTCGACCGCCGTGATCGTGACCTGCCGATCCGCCTGCCCGTCGGCGGGCGCGACGGTAACGCGGATCGTGTCGCCGGGCCGGAGTGCCTGGTCCCGGATCGCGGCGGCGACATCGGAACGACCGTTCCACGCGACGATCCTGTCGCCGGCGCGGATTCCCGCGTCGCGGGCGGGCGCGTCGGACATCACTTCCTCGACTACGATCGCCTGTCCGTTCGTGCCCTCCTCGCGGAAGGTGATCCCGATCCAGCCCGATCGATCGGGGGCGACCTGGGCGGCCCCCGCATCCTGCGCGGCCACCATCGTCGGCGTCGCGGCCAGTATCAGAACAAGGGCGAGTGCCCCGCGCGTGATCATCCCCTTCATCTTTCTCCTCCAACTGTCGTTCGTGTAAGCGCGCCCGATCCCCACCGGCCCACCATCGTGTCGTCGCCGTGTCAGAACCATTCGTCGCCCGCGGACTCGAGTCCTTCGATTCGCCGCAGCAGTTCATCGCGCTGACCGAGCGCGGTGAGGTGATATCCGTTGATCACCGGATCGGCCGGCGCCTCGCGGAGGGCGGACCGGGTCGTGAGGACGATCCCTTCCAGCGCGGCGAGCCGATTGAGAGGGTCCATGCCGTCGTCGGAGTAGTTGAGCCGGGCGAATCGCGCGAGCGCGTTCATGTACTCGGCCTCCGCGGCGGCGAGGGCGGCGGCCTCGGTCGCCAGGTCGGCATTGGCGGCGAGCGGTGAAGCCGCCGGGGCTGGCCCCCCGCCCGGCGCGAGGCTCGGCGCGACGACCCACGTGCCGACGGCGCCGCCCAGCACGAAGAGCGCGATCCCCGCGGCGATGCTCGTCCAGGCACCCATGGTGCGTCGGGCTGCCGGCGTGCTCATGGGCTCTGCTTCCAGCGCGAGCGCGATCCTCCTCCGGAGCAGGTCCGGCATGACCGGATCGGGAAGTTCGCGCAGGTTCATCGTCTGTCGCTTGAGCGCATCGAGTTCGCCGGCGCAGACCGCGCAGCCCGTGAGGTGCGCCGATTCGTCCGCGGTCGGCCGCTCATCGACCAGCCGCGCCAGTGTTTCCGCGTTCAGGTGGTGCATATGCTCTCCGTCTCAACTCTCGATGGTTCGAGGATCTCGCGTAGCTTGGCCCGCGCCTTGAAGAGCTGGCTCTTGCAGGTCCCCGGTTTGACGCCGAGCATCACGCCGATCTCCTCGTGGGTGTAGCCCTCGACGTCGTGAAGCACGAGGACCTGACGCATCCCCGGCGGGAGTCGATCGACCGCCTGCTCAAGGGTCATGCGCATGAGGGGTGTGTCGTTGTGACGAGGCTGATCCGCGATGGATTCCAGCTCATCCATCCTCGCGCGGCGACGCTGATTCGAGCGGTGCCCGTGCAGCGCCGCGTTCACGGTGATCCGGTGCAGCCAGGTCGTGAAGCGGGCCTCACCCCGGAAGGACGGGAGCGCCCGGAAGACCCGGATCCATGCCTCCTGGGCCCAGTCCGCGGCCTGTTCGTCGTCGTCCGCGAGTCGGCGCGCGACCGCATAAACGCGGGACGCGTGTCTCTCGTACAATCGGGCAACGGCGTCCCGATCACCTCGGCGGGCCCGGCCCACCAGCTCGTCGTCGGAGGCGGATTGGTTCATCACGGAGTTTGGACGCGCCGGGCGCGCGGATGGTTGCATGGACAGTGATCAATGAACAATGAACAATGAACAATGAAAGGCGAGGGAGGCGGCGTCCGCACTTCGAGGCGTCGGCCCGAAGGCGGCTCGACGGCCGGCGAAGCGCGATGCCGCGACGGTTCGTCATCGCCCGTGGCCCACGACCCGTGGTTCATTGATCATTGATCATTGTCCATTGGAACTTAAGGGCGCCCGAGGTTTCATATTCGTTCTCCCGGTCTTCAGGATCGCGGGCCGGTGGAGAAGGAGCGAATCGACGCGCGCGCGCCCGATGCCGCTCCTCACTGACCATTGATCATTGATCATTGTTGATTGTTCATTGTTCACTGTCATATGCAGTTAGACCTTGAAGTCGGCGCCGAGGCGCGGCTACCGGGGCGCGGCCGCGTCGGCTCACTTCCAGGGCGGTTCGCCGAAGGGGTGGGCCGCCGCGCGGAGGGGATCGCCCGGCATGTAGGCCAGCTCACCGGAATCCTCCTGGGCAGCGCCAAGGCGCTCGCGCGCGGGCAGGTGCCGTTCAGACAGGTCGCCCGCGAGGTCTACTCGATGGGCGTCCAGAGCCTGCCCATCGTCCTGGTAACCGGCATCCTCGCCGGCGTCGTAACTTCCCAGCAGGGTGGGTACCAGTTTACCGGCAGCGTGCCGCTCTACGTCGTCGGCAGCGTGGTCGTGTCGAGCGTGGTGCTCGAGCTCGGGCCGGTGCTGACGGCCGTGGTCTTCATCGGGCGGGTCGGCGCGCGGATCACCGCGGAGCTGGGGACGATGAAGGTTTCGGAGCAGCTCGACGCGCTGCAGTCGCTCGGCCGCGACCCGATCCGCACGCTTGCCGCGCCCCGCATCCTCGCCGGCACGATCGCGCTGCCGATGCTCGTCGCCGTCGCGAACGTGATCGGCATCCTCGGCGGCATGCTCACGGCCGAGGCGACCCTGGGGCTCGGGCGCGAAACCTTCATGTACGGCGCGCGGCTCTTCTTCCATTCCTTCGATCTCTACTACTCGGTCGGCAAGGGGATGGTCTTCGGGTTCATCATTCCGCTGCTCGCCGTGCACATGGGATTCCGTACACATGGCGGCGCGGAGGGTGTCGGTCGGGCCACGACGACGGCCGTGGTGTACATGATCATGGCCGTCCTCATCCTGGACGCGACGTTTCCCATGATCTTCCTGCGATAGCGAAGCGGTTTCGAGATGCTCGAATACATCGATGTCCACAAGGCGTTCGACGCACCGGTTCTTGCCGGGGTGAACCTGCGCATCGAGACCGGGGAGACGATGTCGATCGTCGGACACTCCGGGACGGGCAAGAGCGTATTGCTGAAGACCACGATCGGGCTGATCGTTCCCGATCGCGGCGATGTGCGGATCGATGGTACATCGGTCTTCTACAGCGATCGGAAGACGATCGAGCGGATCCGGCGGAAGGCTGGTTACGTCTTCCAGAACGCGGCGCTCTTCGACTCGATGACCGTATTCGAGAACGTCTCGCAGGGAATCGCGGAAGACCAGCTCCGGACGATGCCCGTTCGCGATGCGGTCCGGCAGGTGGGCGAGGCGCTGGAGATGGTGAACCTCGAGCCGCGCGCCGTGCTCGGGAAGCTCCCCGCGGAGCTCTCCGGCGGGATGCGCAAACGAGTCGGCCTCGCAAGGGCGATCATCGGCCGGCCCGGAATCCTGCTGTACGATGAACCGGTCACCGGTCTGGACCCGGTGAACGCGGCGATCGTCCATCAGTTGATCGATCGGCTGGGCCGGGAGCTGGGAGTCACCTCGATCCTCGTCACGCACGACGTGGAAGGGGCACTCCCGATCTCCGACCATGTCGCCATGCTCGATTCGGGGCGGATCCGCTTCGTCGGAACGCCGGCGGAGTTCAAGTCAAGCGACGACGCGCTGGTTCGCGCGTTCCTCGAGAGGGACGCGATGAACGGCGCTGACAAGATACTGGAGGTAGTATGAGGGCAGCGGGCTCCACGCTGGACGCCCCGTCGACCGGGTCGGAAGCGAAGGTTCGGGACGAGGACCTGCTCGCCGCGCTGCCGACTCGCTCGGCGAACCGCGAGGTCAAGGTCGGCGCCTTCGTGATCCTCGGGACGCTGGCGTTCTTTATCGCGCTGTTCGGCCTGACCGATGTCGGGACGTTTCGCGGGCGTTACTATACGAACACCGTGATCGAGCACGCGGGCGGCATGCGGAACGGCGACGCGGTGCAGATGCGGGGGGTCAACATCGGTCGGGTATCCAGCTTCAACATGGTGCCTGGCGGCGTGTCCGTTCGTCTCGAGATCTACAACCGTTACGACGTGCCGGAGGACTCGCGGGTGGTGGTGCGTTCGGCCGGCCTTCTCGGCGGCATGATCGTGGATGTCGTACCCGGCAACTCCGCCACGCGCGCCTCGGAGGATCAGGTGATCGTTGGCGTGGTCGAGGCCGATATCATGTCGACGGCAACCGATCTGGGCGGTCAGGCCGAGTCGGTCCTCGCGCGGGCGAACCTGCTGCTGTCGGACAGTACAATCGGTTCGGTTGGCGCGAGCGCGAGCGATCTGCAGGCGCTCCTCGCTGACCTCAGCATGCTCGCCGCGACGCAGCGCGAGGAGCTGGCGTTGGTGTCACAGAGCCTGCGGCGTTCGGCCGAGGGTGTCGAGCGGGTGACTTCGGGGCCGGAGCTGGAACGAGCCGTCGCGAACATCGACAGCCTCACCTTCCGGCTCGACGAGACCACGCGGACGCTCGGGACGGCGAGCGCCTCACTGGAGTCGGTGCTCGGGCGTATCGATCGGGGGGAAGGGACGCTCGGGCGGCTCACGTCCGACGAATCGCTCTATGAGAACCTGAACGCCGCCGCGCTCTCGCTCCAGGAGCTGGTGAACGACATACGGCGCGAGCCGCGCCGATACCTGAACGTCAGCGTGTTCTGATCGTTGGCTGACCCGGCGGTCCATGGGGGCGACCGCCGCGGTCCAACCCTCGACGGCCGGAATCCGCCCCCCGGAACGCCCTCCTCATCCCGGGCGCATACCTGATGATCCCGGGGTGAAGTATCGTGCACCCGGCGGCCCGTGCGCGGGTCGACATCTCCGCGCGCTTCCCGACGCGACCCCCGGGCTCTTGCCCGAAGGGAACGCACCCGGTCGCGGTGAGCCGGTGCGCGGTGTATCCGCAAACGGATCCATCATGATCGAATTATCAGGCAGCGCGGACTCGGGATCGGCCGGCCAACCGGACCTCGCCGAGCTGGATCAGGCCAACGCACTGGACCAGAGGACGCAGCGACGGAGCGTGTGGATCCTCTTCTGGGGATTCTGGACCGCCTACGGCGTGGTCCACGCAGCGCCTCGCGTCCTGGTTGGCAGGGCCGAGGGGTGGGGGCTTCCCTGGAGGGAGGCGCTGCCATCCTCGCTCCTGGAAATGTACGCATGGTCCCTCGTCGCTCTCGCCGCGTTCTGGCTCTCGAATCAGATCGTGCTCCGGCGCGAGCACTGGGGGCGGACCCTCCTGTTGCATCTCGTGGCCGGGGTTTGTCTGCTCATCGTACGGTTCTGGGTTCTGGTAACCATCGGCGTCAAGCTCGGCTTGCCGGCTCGGCTTCCGACGTTCTCCAACCTGCTGGATCTCCTTCCCTTCTATCTCCTGTTCTACTTCGCGCTGGTCGGGGTTGGTTACGCCGCCAAGTTCTATCGACGATTCAAGGCGCGGGAACTGGAGGCGTCGCGGCTGGAAGTCCAGACCGCACGGCTGAAGGTCGCCGCCGCCGAACTCGAAACGCGGCTGATGGAGGCCCAGCTCCAGGCGCTCAAGAGCCACATCCAGCCCCATTTCCTCTTCAACACGCTGAACGCGATCGCGACGCTCATCCGGCATGACCCCGACAAGGCCGACCGGATGATCTCGCAGCTGGCGGATCTGCTGCGGACCACGCTCGCGCACCGTCAGGATCAGGAAGTCACTGTCCAGGAGGAGATCGAGTTGCTGGAGCCATATCTGGAGATCGAGCGCACCCGGTTCGGGGATCGGCTCTCGATCGACATCGAAGCCGAGCCGGAGACGAGCGGAGCGCGGATCCCGCATCTGATTCTTCAACCCCTGGTCGAGAACGCGATCCGGCACGGGATCGCACCGCGCTGTGGCCCGGGCAGGGTCGCCATTTCCACGGAGCGGCGCGGGGGATCGTTGATCGTGCGCGTGGAGGACAACGGAAAGGGCTTCGACGAGATCGCGCGCGAGAACGGCGGCAGGAACGGAGGGATCGGTCTGTCGAACACGCGTGCGCGGCTGGAACAGCTCTACGCCGACAGGTCCGCGCTCACCATCGGGGAGGGTCCGAGCGGCGGCACCATCGTGGAGATCCGGATCCCGTTCCGGCTGGTGAGCGAACCGGCAATGGCGCACGCATGAAGCTGAGAATCATCCTCGCGGACGACGAACCGCTCGCCCGGCGCCGACTCCAGGATCTCCTCGAGAATGAGGATGACGTCGAGATCGTCGCCGTCTGCGCCAACGGGCACGAGGCGGTGGAGGCGATCCATTCCGAGAAGCCGGATCTGGCCCTGCTCGACGTGCAGATGCCGGGGTTGACGGGACTCGAAGTCGCCGAGTCGCTGGGCTCCGAGGACCTGCCGGACGTGATCTTTGTGACCGCCTACGATGAGTACGCGCTGCGGGCCTTCGATGCTCACGCCATCGACTACCTGATGAAGCCGGTCTCGCCGGATCGATTGCACGCCGCCCTCGAGCGGGCGCGAGTCCAGGCGGCGCACCGGCGGACCCACGGTGGGGACGAGGAACCCCGGCTCCGCGCGCTGCTCGAGTCACTCGCGAAGGAATCGGGATATCCGGAGCGGTTCGCGGTCCGCTCAACGAGCCGGACGGTCTTCGTTCGCGTCGATACGATCGACTGGATCGGTGCCGAGGGGAATTACGCCCGCCTCCACGTCGCCCGACAGACGCACCTCATTCGCGAGACGATGTCCGCCCTGGAGCAACGCCTGGATCCGCGGAAGTTCCTTCGGATCCACAGGTCGACCATCGTCAACATCGAGAGGATCCGGGAGATTCAGAACCTCGGGACGAGAAGCTGGGTGGTGATCCTCGAGGATGGGACCAAACTCGAGTCGAGCAACGGCTACAGAAAGGCGATCCAGGAATGGATCGAGGGCGTGGCGTAGATCCGAGCCCTCGAGGGGAGTGCGAGAAGACAAACCTTGCCGCCAGGCGATCCCGCGTTCAATTTCCCGGGGGGTACATGAGCGCCCGGCGGGGTTGGACCGCGCGCTCGTGCCTCCGCAACCCGCCGGAAGATCGATTCCTTTCTCTCGAGGGGCTCCAATGAGATCGACACGCGTCATTAGGTCCTCACTCGTCGTTGCCACGGCGACGATGCTCGCGGCCTGCGACACCGGTTCGGCGAATCCGGCCATGACGGAAGGGTCGGCCGGGAACCCGATCACGGGTGAAGGGATCCCAAACCCGACCTCGACGGTGATCGCGAACTG
>CAZUVK010000101.1:0-6819 GCA_964623785.1 uncultured Gemmatimonas sp.
TCGGTTCAAGCGCGTCCTCTGGCGGCGCCTGCGGTCGTTGATGAAGCCGGGCGGCGGGGCCGATATCGGCGGCGACATCTCGTACCTGCTCGGCGCGGCCGAATTGTCATCCACATCCGTTCCGCTGCTCGGGATGGGCCGCGACATGCCCGACGGGACGCTTCACCTGCGCGAAGGGCGACTCCAGAGCGACTGGAAGATCGACGGGTCGACCGCGTACTTCTCGCGGCTCCGGGAGACGATGCGGGGGATCGCCGACGTCTGGGACGCGGGGTTCCGCGACAACGCGCTCTGGCACCTCAACCGGCGAGTCATCACCGTTCACCCACTGGGTGGATGCTCCATGGGGCGCGATGTCACCGAGGGCGTGGTTGATGAGTTCGGAGAGGTGTTCGGCTACCCCGGGTTCTACGTTGTCGATGGTTCCGCCATGCCCGGTCCGGTGGGCGCGAACCCGGCGTTGACGATTGCGGCGTTCGCTGACCGCGGGGCGGATTCGCTGATCGGGAAGGCTTCGGGCGGTGAGGCGCGGATCGCGGTGCCAGGAATCGTGGGAGATCGGGAGCGGGAGACCGCTTGAACTGAGCGGCGGATTCGGGTGACGGTCCGCGCGGGGTGTCCCGTGGGAAAGGTGGGTTGGCCGGGTCGAAGGGCGTTCGGGCGCGATCGTTGCCTGACCGCCCTTCGTCGTTGGAACAGCTGGTCACCGCGGTTCTCGGTGAATGGAGGGACTCCGCATGCGTATCTCCCGTCGCTTCCCGTATCTCTTCTCGCGCTTCATTCTTCGCTTCTCCCCGCTCGTGCTGTGCGCGCTGGCCGCATGGTCATCGCCGGCGGCCTCGCAGCGATCGTCATCCGACTCGCTCCGGGTGCTGAACCAGGCGCGTTTGGTCGTCCGTGATCACGTGGCCTCGCAGCGCATTCGGTCGCCGAGGGCGGTCCGCGAGTCGCGAGCCCGGGTGATCGATCGGCTCGACGAGCTGGCACTGGCGAGTCCTGGCGACGACTGGATCGCGGGTCACCGGATCGGCCTGCGGGTGGCGCAGGGCTATCTCGACCAGGCGCTGGCGGTCGCGCGCGAGTGCCGCGCTTCGCCGTGGTGGTGTGACGCGATGATGGGGTTCGTGCAGCACCTGCGCGGCGAATACCAGGATGCGGACGAAGCGTTCGAGCGGTCCCTGGCGGCGATGAGTCCCGAGACGAGATGCGAATGGCTCGCCGACCTCCGCGTCCACCTTCTCTCCGGGCCCGTCACCCGGGAGTTTCGCGATGCCGAGTGCGCGCGGCAGGTCGACCTCGCGGATCGCTACTGGTGGTTGGCCGACCCGTTCTACCTGATCCCGGGAAACGATCGGAAGTCTGAGCACTTCACACGCCTGGTCGCGATGGAGATGCATCACCAGTATCTCCACTTCGATGGCCGACCGTGCAGTCCCGGTCACCATGCCGCACAGGTGCTGCAGGGGTGGCCCGAGTGGTGGTGGGAGACGGAAGGGCCGATCACCGACCTTGGACCGGGCCCCGGGTATCGGTTCCTTCCCGGCGCCTCCGCATGGGAGCAGCCGTTGCTTGCCCCGGCGGCCGAGTGGTCGTTGTCGGCACGTGGGTACGACGAACGATACGATCCCGCGTACGGGCCGGTGTTCGAACTGGAACCTCAGGTCGCGTTCTTCGCGCGGGGCGGTGGTGTGACGGCCGTCGCGGCCAGCGATCTGACCGGTCACCCGCTGGGCGAACCGGCGACGCTGAACGCGGGACTCGTGCTGGCGCGGGACGAGCGGACGCCGCCCCTGATCGCGAGGGGGGAGGCGGAGGATGGTCGGCTCAGATTCAGGATAGACGCGCCGGAGCGCAGGTATCTGGTCAGCGTGGAGGCGATCGCCGCTGGCGGGGGTGCCGCGCGAGGTCGGTTCGGTCACGGGTTGGCGGAGCCGGGCCCCGGGATCTCCCTCTCGGATCTCCTTCTCTGGGAGTGGCGGGATGAAGTGCAACAGGATCTGGACTCCGTGGCGCCGCTGATGCTCGGGAGCTCGCGAGTCCCGCTCTCGGCGACTCTCGGCGTCTACTGGGAGACGTACGGGCTCGTGGACGGTCAGGTGGTCGACGTGTCCATGCAGGCGCTGCCCAGGGAGCGTGGGCTGTTTCGGAGGCTCGGCGAGGCGCTGCGGCTCGTCTCGCCTCCGGAGAGCCTCCGGTTCGTGTGGCGGGAAGGCGCGGATGTGGCCGATGCGGGGATCGTGGGCCGGACCCTGGAACTCGACCTCTCAGGGCTGCGGCCGGGTGAGTATACGCTCGAACTCGGGGTCCGCGCGGAATCCGGGGAAGCGATTGTGACAGAAAGGGAGATTACCCTGTACGATGGTTGAAGCGGCGGGCGGGAGGCTCGCGTGGAATCGTGATGGGACCGCCAGAAACCGGCCGCTGGTGGACTGGTCATTCCGGCCGTCCGGGGTTAGACTGCAATCGCGGGCAGGAGTCGAATCGCCATAAACTGGAATTGCCGCCGCGAGGAGGACGGAATGCGGAAGCCGATCAGCAAGCACGGGTTGCGTCGGGCACTTGAACGGGTTCAAGCCGAAGGTGATATGGAGTTCACATCGCCCGTCGGCACCGTGGTGGATAAACTCTGGCACGAGATCGGGAAGACGAGCTACAAGAGTGGTCGCAAGAAGCCTGTCGGGCGTGAATCCGTGCGGACCGCGACGCCGGTCGCGCCGGACCCGGACGCCGTGACCTGACGGTTCGCTGACCCCTGCCTCCCTCGCGGGGCAGGGGTCGGGCGCGGGTTGTTCGGTTCCTCGGTTGACCGCCCGAATGGACGCCTGGCGCCTGAGCTTCTTCTGGTTGCCACCCGGCAACCCCGGGCTACGTATCGCAAGCAATACCCTTCTGGTCAGGCGCGTTGTCGTGGCGTGCCCCCTTTCTTGTGCAGTCCTTCGCCGTCTCTTCCGCCAACGAATCCAGATGCGTCGCTACGCGTGTGGTGGGTACTCGGTGATCGAGCTGATCGTCGTGCTCGTGATCGTCGCTACGGTCGCGGGACTCGCGGTGCCGGGCATGCGCGGGTGGATCGCGCGGTACCGGGTTCAAGGCGCGCTCAATCGGGTCGCCGCCGAGGTCCACCACGCGCGAATGGTGGCCGTTGAGAGTGGCGCGAGCACCCATCTGATCCTTCATCCGGGGCCGGGAGGGTGTGTCGAACGCATCCGCGTCGTGGCAACCGCGAGAGAGGAAGTGAGTTCGATCTCGGCCGCGGTGGTCCTGCCGGGCCTTTGCATGCGAAACACCGGCGATTCGATCCTGACCTTCAACAGCCGCGGGATGTTGCGCCCGCCGGCGCGGTCGATCCGCGTCAGCCACGGCGCGACCGCCGACAGCGTCGTGCTCTCCATCGCGGGCCGTGTGCGAAGGACGTACTAGTGCTGTGTGCCTGGGGTCCCGTGGCCAGGCACACAGCACTAGCCCTTGAAAAGGCGTGATTGGGGGTCGGCAGTGGGGTCTGGCGCAACTTTTCGGCAGAATCGCCAATTCCGGGTCGCTGCAGTCCCAGCTTTTTTCCGATAACGTCTTATCCTTCCCTGAAGACCTGCCGGCCGAGGCGAAAGCACCGGTAATCCGGATCGAACCTTCCGCCTCGGGTACCCCGGGGGCGGCGCGCGCGCCGAGTTCCCGGACCGCGGTTTCATGGCTGTTCACACAGGCGAATGAGAGGTGTGGCAATGAAGCACGGATACCGTTCGCGAAGGCGAGGTGGGGGTGTCGAGCCGGAACGAGGTCGGTCGGGATCGAACGGCGGGTTCACGCTGGTCGAGGTGCTGGTCGCGATGGTGATTCTCGCGATCGGGTTGATGGGCCTGCAGGCTTTGGGGATCGGAGCGGCGCGCGCACTCGCGCTGGCGGACCGTCGGAGCGGATACGCCACGCTGGCAAGCGACTCCCTGGCCTCGGCCCTTCTTCAGCTCCGGCGAGGCGAAGTGCCCAGCCAGTTCTGCGTAAGTGGGCCGCGGGACGGGGAACGGGTGGGACGTACCGTGGACTTCTCGGACGCGAGCCTCGCTTCCGTTTCGGTGACCGTCGAGGCCGACTCCGACTCGGCGAGCGGCGCGGAAAGTTTCACGATCCGATCGTCACTCTTTCTCCCCAGCGGCCTGTCCGGGATCACGCAGGGAGGCGGGTGTGGATAGGCGTGCCGGATTCACGTTGATCGAGCTGCTTGTCGCTCTCGCGCTGGGCGGGCTGATCATCGGGTCGATTCTCCAGATCCTGACGGGACAGGCCCGATTCGTCGAGTTGCAGAGTGGCCGGGAAGAGGCTCAGCAGAACGCACGCGCGGCGCTGGAACTGATCAGTTCGGAGCTACGGGGGATTCCGGACGGCGACGCCCTGGTACGCGCGGCCAGCGACTCCATCACGTTCCGCGCGCCGAGGCTCTGGGGAGTCGTGTGCGCGACGCGTGGCGCCTCCTCGCTGGACGTGACATTCCCGTCGCTGACGGACGTGAGTTACGTGACCAATCTGGGGACCGGCGTCGTGGTTAACGTCGGGTCGCCGGCCCTGCCCGACTGGACCGGAGCGGTTGAGCTGACAGGCGTGGGTGGAGCGGGGCAGGAGTGCGCCGGTGAGCCGCTTGGTCCGGGCGCCGAGCGCCGGACACTGACGCTCGGCGCGATGCCGCTCGCCGGGACATCGGCGCCTGCCGCGGGCGACATTGTGTACGTCTTCGATCAGGTCACCTATCGCGCCAGCGGCTCGGCGGGGCTTCCCGGTACCTGGATCTCCCGTCGTATCGGGGATGGGCCCGGTGCGAGCAACCAACCGTTCGCCGGCCCCGTCGATGGCGATGGGGATGGGCTCCGTTTCGAGTACTTCGGAGGAGAGTCGTCTGCTCCTCTGGCGACGCCCGTGAGCGACGCGGCCGCGCGTGCCTCTGTCGACAGGATCGCGGTAATCGTCTCATCCGTGAGTCGCCTCACTCGCTCCAACCTCGTTCAGTCGAGGACGGACACGATCTTCGTTCCTCTTCGCAATCGCGTATGGACGGGCAGCTAACAACCGGGGTCCGGTGCTTGGGCGAGCGCGGAGTCGCGCTCCCGATGGCCCTTCTCGGCCTCGTCGCTCTGTCAGTGCTGGTAACCTCGGCCTTGTTGACGGCCTCGACCGAGCTTGCCCTGAGTCGGGCGCAACAGGAAGCGACGCGGGGGTTGTACGAGGCGGACGGAGCGCTGGAGCGGTTTGTCGCCGATCGGGCGTCGCTCGATCCGGAGGGGGCGGGGCCGGACGGCCAGCTGTCCGCGGGCGAGTTCTCGGGCTCAGGTCCGGGTGGCACCGCCTTCAACCTGACCGTCACCGAGTTGAGCCGCGGTAGGGTCGTCGAGGTCGATGGAGTGATCGAGCGACGGGATGTGTTCGCTATCATCGCGACGCCGCGCGACGGGTGGGGTCGAAGTGTCGGAGCCCTGGTGGAGGCGGCCCGAAAGGTGGATCTCACGTCGCTCGATATCGACGCCGCCGCGACCTTCGGTGGGGGCGTGGTGATCGACCCGGCTGTGAGGATCAGCGACGGGTCGGGCGCGAACGTGCCCTGCGACAGCATGACCGCCTCCGCCGCGATACGGGTCGCCGATGGCGTCGCGCTGGGAGTTGGGCCGGACGCCACGGTCGATGGTGCCATCGTCATGGACTCGGTCGCGCCTTCCGAGATGTTCCATCGGATTCTGGGTGGAAGTTCCATCGACGAGCTTGCGAATCATGCCGGGATCCAGTTCGGCCCGCGGTTTGGCCAGCCCTTGTATAGTGGCGTTGCCAGCCAGTGGGCCGGCGACCCGGATCACCGATGGGGATGCCCGGCGGCGCTGGTGACCAATTGCCTTGCAGGGCAGTCGGAGAACAAACCGGTCGTCGCGATTGATGCGGGTGGCGGAACCGTCGACATCGCCGGTGAGCACGGACAGGGCCTCATCATCGTGCTCAACGGGGACCTGCGTCTCGCCGGTGAGTTTGCGTTTGGCGGTCTGGTGATCGTGCAGGGCGCGCTAGCGGCAAGTGGGCCCATACACGTTGAAGGGGCCGTCATCGCGATGGGTAGGACGGGTTCGGCTACCGTGCAGCCCGGTCAGATATCAGGCGTCGGATCCTTCATCCGCTTCAACGGATGCCGCGTTCGCGAGGCCGAACGATTGTTGGCGCTTCACTCGCTGGAGGCGGCGCCGCGAAGGATTGCCTCGGGCACGTTCGGATGGTTCGAGGTTGTCCGATGAACGCGCGAAGATGCCCGGTCAGCGCTGCGACGGATGCGGCCGACCGGCGCCCAGGTGGCCGCCAATGAACATCATCCGCGCGAAGCGAAGTACCCTCGGGATCGACATCGGGAGTGCGCGCATCAAGGCCGCGGTGATCGACCACTCGGGCGCCGAACCGCGGCTCGTCCGGTTGGCCTCTGCGCCACTCCCGCCGGATGCGATCGTGGACGGGGAAGTCGCTGACTCCGGGAGTGTCACCGCGGCGCTCAGGCGCATCACGGAATCGCTCGAGCTACGCGTGAGGACAGTTGTGACCGGCGTAGGCGGCCGCGATGTGATCGTCAAGAAGGTGTCGATCGATCGAATGCGGGAAGCGGACGCGAGAGAAGTGATTTCGTGGGATGCCGAGCAGTACATCCCCTTCGATCCGAAGGACGTCCACCTGGACATCCAGCTGCTCGATCCCGAAGGCGACGACCCGGAGATGGACATCCTGCTCGTCGCGGCGCGGAAGGATCTTGTGGAGCAGCGATTGGCATTGTTGGCCGGGGCCGGCATCACGGCCAGTGTTGTGGATGTC
>CAZUVK010000101.1:6829-12180 GCA_964623785.1 uncultured Gemmatimonas sp.
GCCTTTGAATACGGGAACCCGGGCGCCGCGAATGGCAGACTCGTCCTTGTGAACATCGGACACGAGACGACCACGATCGTGGTCCGGCAGGGGGGAGCACCGATCGCGTCGCGAGATGTCCCGTTCGGCACGCGGCATCTCAAGGAAGAGATGACGGGCCAGTTCGATATGTCGGATGCCGCGGCCGAGAGGCTGCTGACCGGGGAGTCGGTGGCGGACGCTGACCTCGACGAGCTGCTGCGGAATCGGGCTGGAGACCTGGCGACGGCGATCGAGCGCGCCACCGCGTTTCTCGACCTCGATCGCGACGAAGGGCTCCAGCTGGGAGCCATCCATCTGACTGGCGGTGGAGCACGCATCCCCCGCGTGCAGGAAGTAGTCGCCCGGCGGTCGCGAGCCCGCACGGAAGTCGCGAGCCCGTGGCAGCACCTGGAGATGACACCGGAGGCGGTGGCTGACATCCCGAGCGACGGGGCAAGCATGTGGATGGTCGCCGTGGGACTGGCGCTGCGGTCCCCCTCCTGACGAGCGTCGCACGATTCAACCATGCGGATCGAGATCAACCTTGCGCCCCGAAAGGGGAAGACGGTCCAGGGGAAGGGAAGTTGGTCGCCCTCGGCGGGGCGGTTCGCCGTAGTCGCGCTCGCGGCGGTCGTCGCCCTGATGCTCGCCTGGGCCACCCACGCGTCCTGGAGACTCGACGTGCGGACGGGAACAGTCGAATCCGCCATCGTTCACGAGGTGGCGGACTCGCTGACGCTTGCCGGGCGCTTGTCGGAGTTTCGATCGCTCGAGGCGCGGAGGGATACGATCGTGCGCCGCCTGGAGATCGTCCGGAGGATCGATGGGCGACGCTCCGTCTGGCCGCTCCTCCTGAGCGAAATCAGCGACGCAATGCCCGCGCACGCATGGGTTCTCGAGATTGTCGCGACCGAGCGTTCGGACAGCGGTGACCTGGGGCCTGGATTCCTCCTTCAGGGAAGGGCCGGTTCACCTGACGGATTGACGGAACTTATGAAGAACCTCGAGGGCTCGGACTACATCCACGGAGTGAGGCTGGTTGCCACGGAGCAGGAGCGTCTCGAGGGGCGGATCGTCCACCGGTTCAGCCTCGAAGTGGGATACCGTGAGCCGGAAACAATCGCATTCTCCCCGGACACCCTCTTCCCCCTCCATTGAACATGCGGCTACCCGATTGGATTCGAGACGCCCGGGACCGGCGGTTTCAGATGGCGGTTGCCGCGCTACTTCTGATCGGCCTCACGTACCTGGGGGGCAGATATGTCCATCAGTCAAGGGCAGATCTGGCGACTCTCGAGGATCGGCTCGAGTCGTTGCGCGTGCAGAACGGCGTTGCGCGGTCACTGCTGGGGAGCGGAGTTGCGGAGATCGCCGAGGACAGTATCGCCCTGTACCGGGAACGACTGCGCGTGGTGGAACGGCTCGTCCCGTCATCCGAAGAAGTGCCAGAACTCCTCGACGCCATCGCGAACCAAGCGCGGGCCTCCGCGGTCGAGCTGAACTTCCTGCAGCCGATCGACATGGTGCCGGAAGCGGATTACTCGAGGCGCGTTTACGCGGTGGGTGTTCTTGGCGGCTATCACGATATCGGAGAGTTCCTGACCAGCATCGCGTCGCTTCCGCGGATCGTGACGCCTGCCGACCTGACGCTGGTTCCCACGGGTGAGATCGACGCCTCGGGGACCCCGATGCTCGATGCGCGGTTCATCATCGATACATACGTGACTTCCAACCTATCCGCGAATGCCTTCCAGAATCCGTAGCCTTCCCGTATGCCTGTCCGTGGTCGCCGCAATCGCGATCAGCGCGGCGCCCGGCGTGGGTCAGGTACCGTCCGAATCGTCCCCTCTCGACGGGCGTCGAGGCTTTCGCTATGAGCGCGAAGGCCGCGTGGATCCGTTCCGCTCCCCAATCATTGGTGGTGGGATCACGGGTTCATTCGGAGATTTCGAGTTACGCGGGACCATCGAGCACGAGAACCCGTCGCGATCGATTGCGATTCTCACGCGGCGCGGGACCGACCGCCCAGTCCGGGTGGCGATCGGTCAGCGCGTCGGGGACATCCGCATCGTGAGCATCGGGGACGGCCGCGTGGACGTCATCGTCGACGAGCTCGGCGTCAGGCGCCGAGAGACGATTGTCATGCGCGCAGATGACGACGACGCCTCACCGGGGGATCGCCGATGATCGCGCTGCTGGTGGCGGTCTCGATCCTCCTCGGGACGGGTGGGCCCGTGGATCCGGCGCCATCCACCGACTCGAGGGTGACCGGCATCGAGTTGGCGGCCTATTCCGAGGGTGCCGAGCTGATTGTTCGCCTGAGCGGAGCGTTCCGGGTCAGCGAGGCTCAGGCGACAGACTCGTTGCGGATCGTCGTCGACATCGATGGAGCCACGGTGGGGGTGCCTGGAGGCGAGTACGCGTTGCACCGCGGCGGCGTCGCGACGATCCGTATCGATGCATTCGCCCCTGAGGTTGTTCGAATCGTCGTGGATCTCGAGCGCGCGGCGGGCCACGTTCTGGCGCGCCTGCCGGATGGGGTCGCGGTGCGAATCGCAGGGGGGTCAGGCGGCTTCGCGCCGTGGGTGCTGGGCGCCGACCCGGACGCTCCCATGCCGACGGACGCGCGCGCGGACGTAGGCCCGGGGCTGAATTCGGGCATCGCCGGCAACAACGAGCGGACTGGCGCCCCGACACAGGAACCGGAACGCGTCACGGTCGACTTTCTGGACGCGGACATTCGCGACGTGCTGGCGACGTTCGCTGAGTTCTCGGGTCAGTCGATCATTCCCGGAGCGGGAGTATCGGGGCAGGTCACGGCGACGATCCGCGACCAGCCGTGGGACGTCGCGCTGTATACGATCCTCCGCGCGTACGGGCTTGCGGCCCAGGAGCTTCCGAGCGGTATCATCCAGGTCGACGCGATCGAACGCCTTCGCGAGCGGGAGGCGATCGAGCCGCTGGTCACGACCACGTTCAGAATCAACTACGTGCCCGTGGGAGAGATCGCCTCCGCGCTGGAGCCCCTCCGGTCCGAGCGTGGCGGGATCTCCTCCAACCCCACGACCAACACGCTGATCGTGACAGAGGTGGCGCCCGTCCTGGCGACGATGCAGTCGATCCTCGAACAGCTCGACGTGCGTACACCGCAGGTATCGATACAGGCGAGGATCATCTTCGTGAACCGTACGGACGTGGAGGATCTGGGAATCACCTATGATCTACGCGACTCGCGAGGACCGGGAGCAAGGCCATCACCTGAACAGGGGGATGCGTTCGAATCGGCTCTCGCCGCTGGCTCCGACGCGATCATGCTGGCCGGTGCGTCGATCTCGGCGCTGGGAAACGCGAGGGTCCGGGTCGCGCAGCCCCAGCTCGAAGCAATCCTCTCGCTTGTTCTCGGGCGGCACACGCTGACCGCCTTCATCGATGCGCTTCATGCCCGCGAGCTTTCCGATGTTCAGGCGGCCCCGACGATCACGACCCTGGACAACCAGCCGGCGGAGATCTGGGTCGGTGAGCGAACCCCGATCCGGGTGGTGGACGCCGGTACCGTGTCCATTCCCGGCCCCGGCGGGTCAGCGCCGAGGGCGACCGCGGAGCTCGTCGAGACCGGAATCCGACTTCGCGTGACTCCGACGATCACCGCGGACCGCAGAATTCTCATGCAACTGCACGCGGAACGATCGAGCGCGCAGCTCGCCGCAACCGATATCGGGGTGGTCTTCCAGCAGCAACAGGGAACGACCCGGCTGATGGTGCGGGATGGGGAGACTGCCGTGATTGGCGGGCTCACCGTCACCGAGACATCGACGACGATCGCGGGAATCCCCGTGCTGATGGACCTGCCCCTTGTCGGGGGACTCTTCCGAACGACCCGCGAACGGGAGCAGAAACGCGATCTTCTGATCATGGTCACGCCTCGAATCGTCGAAGACCCCGCATGAGCTCGGCACCCGTGTGCTCGACGGGCGCGATGACGTGCGGGCGCGACGCACGCGGCCTTGCGTTCGCGCAAGTCGAGAATAGCTTGTACGTCGCGGGCAGGACGGCGAGGTGCTTTCCGATCCCGGCCGTCGACCGGCCGGTGGCCCGCCGGGACCCACGCGATCGCACGTACTTCGTCGTGGTTTCCTCCACTGGATTCGGCGCCGTGTACGCATCCGCGAACGGTTTCGATCGCGGCGCGTTCCGACCTTGCGCGAGGGCTCGGCGTATCGCCTGGCCCTCGCTTTTTTCGGTTTGCAGGTAAGACGATGTTCAGATTCACTACCGCCGGGGAGTCCCACGGTCCAGCGCTCGTCGCGATCGTGGAGGGTGTGCCCGCCGGCCTCGAGATCCGGTCCGACTACATCGATGCCGACCTTCGGAGACGACAGGGCGGGTATGGACGCGGCGGCCGTATGCGGATCGAGTCGGACCGTGCCGAGATTCTCTCGGGTGTGCGCCATGGCCAGACGCTCGGTTCGCCGATCGCGTTGCAGATTCGCAACCGCGACTGGGAGAACTGGACGATCGCGATGTCGGCCACTCCCCTCGAGGAGCCCGCGGACGACGAGACGCTGCGGCGCGTCTACCTGCCGCGCCCGGGCCATGCGGATCTCGTCGGGGTTCTCAAGTATGATCGTCATGACGCGCGGGACATCCTCGAGCGGGCGAGCGCCCGGGAGACCGCCGCGCGAGTCGCGGCGGGCGCGATCGCGAAGCAGCTCCTTGGAACCCTCGGGATCGAGATCGGCAGTCACGTGGTGATGCTCGGCGGCGTGGTCGCCAGCATCCCCGACGAGCTTCCGCCAGACCTGAACGCGGCGGTCGAGCCATCCCCCGTCCGTTGCCTCGATCCCGAGGCCGAGTCTCGCATGATCGACGCGATCGACGAGGCGAAGAAGGCCGGCGACACGCTCGGGGGTGTGTTCGAGGTCATCGTGCGCGGGGTTCCGGCCGGTCTGGGGTCGCATGTCTCGTGGGACCGCAAGCTCGACGGCCGGCTGGCCGGTGCCCTCATGTCGATCCAGGCGATCAAGGGTGTCGAGATCGGCATGGGCTTTGAGGCCGGCGCCCGCCCGGGTTCACGAGTGCACGACGCGATCGTTTCCGGTGATTCCGGGTACGTCCGGGCGGGCAACGCGGCGGGCGGCCTCGAAGGGGGAATCACGACCGGGATGCCGATCGTCGTTCGAGCCGCGATGAAGCCGATTTCGACGCTCATGCAACCGCTGCCGACGATCGATATTCGCTCCGGTGAGCGCGGTGACGCGGTCCGCGAGCGGTCCGATGTTTGCGCCCTTCCCGCGGCCGGCGTGGTGGGTGAGGCGATGGTCGCGATGGTA
>CAZUVK010000102.1:0-11903 GCA_964623785.1 uncultured Gemmatimonas sp.
TAGGTGCTCTCGATGCCCAACAACCCGGTCACGTTCTTCACGCCGGACGGACGGTACCTCGATGGGCTCTCCCCGATCGTCAACCTGGGCACGGTGGAGTTGGCACTGCAGGCCATCTACCCTCCCCGGCCAGCGGGTCTGCTGGGCGACGGATCGATCCATGGTGTCTCGACGGTACCATCCGACGAAGTCGTCAGGGGCCGGATAACCCAGGTCGCGCACGTAAGGATGGACGAGACTGGCGCCGTGACCGATACGCTGGCGATGCTGCCGCTCGGAGTGGAAAGCGTGCTTGGAGTCCTCGATGGCGTGGGTGGAACCTTCACGCAGCAGCCCTTTGGCGACGGAGTCCTCGGCGCCGTGACCCGCGATGGGATGGGATTGCTGATTCTCGAACGCAAGGCCGCCGGCTCGCCCGGCCCCGCCGACTTCCGCGTGAGGCGCCTCGACCTGGCCGGCGATACGGTCTTCTCGCGCGCGTATCCCTATCGCCCGGTCCCGATCCCGGCGGAGCGCGTCGACAGCGCGATCAACACGATCGCCGACCAGTTGCAGGAGTTCGTGGGCGAGCGGATGGGCACGACGGCGGCCCAGTGGCGCGGCTGGATCGGTGACGCCGCGTACACGCCGGACTATCACACGCCGGTGTCGCAGCTCGTGGCCGGGCGTGACGGCACGATATGGCTCGCGCTTCACCCGCCAGGCGCCAGGGGCACCGACTGGCTGGTGCTCGATGAGGATGGCGATCCGGTGGGTCGCGTCCTGTTGCCGCCGGGGCTTCGCGTGCTCCTCGGCGATCGGGAGAACGTTTGGGGCGTCGAGACCGACGGGTTGGACGTTCCCTACCTCGTGCGGTACGGCGTGAGGGCGGATCCCGGTTGAGGCGGGATGGAGGTCACGGGCGTGGTTCTCCGCCGAGAGCGTGTCAATGCCGTCCCGACAGGGCCACAAGAGGCACGGAAGGCGCAAGGCGACCGGGACGATCCGCTGACGATTGACGATCGACCTCGCGTCCAGAGAACCCGCTCCCGTGATACGAGACCGAGGCGGCCAACCCATGGAGGAGGCGTCGGAGTGAAGAGACGGTACCGGATTCTCGACGCGATCAGGCCCGTTTCGCTTCCCCGCTTGGCCGCTCTGGCCGCTCTGGCCGCTCTGGCCGCTCTGGCCGCTCTGGCCGCGTGCGGCCCCGCCAGCGAAGCCGAACCCGCGCCGGTTCCGCCAGCCGGCCAGACGCCCGCGGTCGACAGCGTACTCGCGCTCGCGGTCGCCCGGATCGACGCGGAATCGGCGCGGATCGACTCCATCTTCCAGCCGTTGCCGCTCCTTCGACCCGCTCAGGAGAGCGCGCTACAGCGGTTCGACAACGCGCGTCAGCTCGAGCGAGCGAGGGCGCTCGGCGTCGGGCGCGTCTTGCCACCGGAGCGGATGCGGGAACTCCTGACTGGTGGATCGCTCGTCGTGCTTGAGGATGGCGAGCAGTGGATCATCCGCGATCTGGACTACTCGCAGCCGTACGCGGTGCCGGCGGTGCGCGCGCTGCTGACCGAGCTGGGCGAACGGTTCCAGGCGCGGCTGGCCAACCTCGGCGCGCCCGCATACCGGTTGGAGGTCACGTCGGTGATGCGCACGGCCGAGGACCAGGAGGCACTCCGGCGCGTGAACCCGAACGCGGCGCCGGGCGAGAGCACGCACGAGTACGGAACGACTGTCGACGTGCTGTACAGTGCCTTCGCGGCGCCCGTGCGGCCAATCGTGGAGATCCATCCGGGCGTCGCGGAAGGACTCGTTCCGTCGCTGGATCGCTACGCGGAGATCGCCGCCGAGCGAGTGGCGGGCCGGCGGGCGCACGAACTCAAGGCGATCCTGGGCGAGGTGCTTCTGGAGATGCAGGACGAGGGGAAGGTGATGGTCACGCTGGAGCGGCTCCAGCCGGTCTTCCACATGACGGTGGCGTCGGGGCCGTGACATCCTGGCGGCGCGCGGTGGAAGGCTTCACGCCAGGAGGTCCTTCAGATTCGGGCGTTCCCGGTCGCCGGACCCCTCCCCAACTCCCTCGTCGTGAATGCGGCTGAGACCGCCCGACAACCTCAGATTCCCGCATCCATGCGAAGCACCCTCCCGTCGTGCGACAGAAGGTAGATCTCTCCCGCCGCGTCCCGACCCATGGACCGGACGGGCGAGCCGGCATTGACGTCCCAATCCCGCTCTTCCACGACCGCTCCGTCGTTGTATCGGAGAGACTTCAGGAATCCCGCGCAGAAGTCCGAATAGAAGTACTGCCCGACCGCCTTGGGGATGGCCTGACCGCGGTAGACGGCTCCACCGATGATCGCACAGGGGACTACGTTGGCGATCGAATAGTAGAAGACCGGATGCACCAGGTCGTCCGGCAGGTCGCAGTTTTCGGAGTCGACGCATTCGGGACCTTCCATGATCGACCACCCGAAGTTGGCCCCGGACTGGTCCGCGGGAATCACATTCATCTCTTCCCACTGGTTCTGGCCCACATCCGCGATATAGAGCCGGTTCGAGGGAAAATCGAAGCTGAACCTCCAGGGGTTTCGCAGCCCCCACGCCCAGAGCTCTTCGGCGCCCTCCTCGGGGCTACCCGCAAAGGGGTTGTCCGGAGGGATACTCGCCTCTCCCGGTATGCTCACGTCCAGGCGCAGGATTCCGCCGTGCAATGTGGTGACATCCTGGCCGTTCCCGAACGGATCGTACGCGCCGCCTCCGTCTCCGGTGCCGATGTAAAGCATGCCGTCGGGGCCGAATTCGAGGTGACCTCCGTTATGGACGCCTCCCGGCTGCCGGATGAAAAGGATCTCGCTCGCTGAAGAAGGGTTGGCGACCCGGGGATCGGCTCCAACCTGGTATTCCACGATGCGTACATCGCCGATCGGAACGTCCGTGTAGCTTACGAAAAACCGGCCGTTGGACGCGTAGTCGGGATGGAAGGCCAGACCCAGGAGGCCCTGTTCGCCCTGCGCCTCCGTGAGAGCCGACAGATCGAGAAATGGAGATTCGAGCAGAACCTCGTCCTCGATGATGCGGATGCGGCCTGACTGCTCGGTCACGAAGAGGCGTGAATCCCCGGGAGGAGAAGTCAGCCCGGTCGGTTGATCCAGGCCTTCGACCACCTGCGTCAGGACGATCTCGGGGAGATCGGGAAGGTCGATGCCGGTGAACGAATTGCACCCCGTCCACATCGGTGTCAGGGCGAGTCCGATCGACAGGGTCGCGACCCGGAGCCGGTGTCCTGTTCGCATGCGAATACCTCGTGCTTCGGTTTTTTTCTGTAGCGGCATCTATCCGCTTTCTGGTTCCTCCCATTGGTGGGACGATTGATGACGGGGAAATGCGACAACGGGTGATCAGAAGTGCCGCGGGGCCGGAGCTCAGGCAGCGACGGTCAATCGGCCTAGCCGCGAAGCTTCAGGTTAAACTCAGCCTCGTCGACGAGCCGCGCGTTTTCCCGTTCGAGATGGCGGACCTGATCCTCGAGAAGGGAGATCCGCTTCTCGATCAGCCTCGCGTTCTCGTCGCTCCCGCCACTCCCTCGGATCGCGACCCACGCCTCCATCGCGGGCCGAATCGCGAACCGGACCGCGAGTGCGGTGACCGCGATCATGACGGTGCCCAGGGAGAGGATGATCCCGGTCATCGCGACGAGTGTTTCGCCGAAGTCCATGAGAGTAGGGTGGCTGAGGGGGAGGATGCCCGGCGCGCGAACAACGCGCCGTGTATGACTGTGGTACTACGAAGAGATCATCCGCCCGGTTTCGCCCGCGCCCCCGCGGAACCGATGAACCTCGGCGCGGGGTAGGACAGGTTTCCCAGGCGGCGCGGAAACTCTGAAGTCAGGCTGATGGACAGCATACGCATTCGCAACGACGCAACCTACTCGCCGCTCCCGCTCCTGGACGTGGCGCTCGCGGCGCCGCTCATCTCCCGGCTCGTGTTTCGCGCGGCGTTGCCGGGGCAGGCGGTGCGTGTGGCCGCCCTGGGTGTCTATCTCGGTAGCGCGGCGAACGACTGGCTGGGGCGGCGCGGCGTCCGGAAGGTGAACTTCCTTGCCGAGTTCGGCGCGGATGTGGCGAACCTCGAGCCCATGCCAGAGGCGGCGCGGCGCGCTGAAGTCCGCATTCTGACGGAAGCCGCCAACGACCGGTACACCGCGGAGCGGATCTCCCGGGCGGAACTGGCCAGGACGGTGGATCGGCACCTGACCGACTATATTGCCGGGATCACGGGCCAGCGCGTGGAGACGAGCACGGAGATCCGCGGATTCACGATTGCGTCGCTGATCTTTCCGTTCGCCCTGGGGGCATGCGACTTTCTTTCGGGTGACGTGGCGATCTTCCGCGACACGGGCGTCTTCGAGCCGCACGTGATCGCGCACGAGTTCACGCATCGAAAGGGGTACTGGAAGGAACTGGAGGCGCAGGTGCTCGCGTACCTGGCGCTCGCCTCGTCTGGTGACCCGGCGCTGGAGCAGTCGGCGCGGTGCGAACGCATCCACCGGCAGCTCCGGGCGTTGAGCGCGGACAGGCCAGACCGCTTCCCGGGGCTGGTGCGCGAGGCGGGGTTGCGGCCGGAGCTGGAGGCGGGGTTCCTGGCGATGCACGCGGCGGCCGGCCCCGTCGCGGAGCGGGTATCGGCGGTGATGAAGGTGATCTACGAGGAGCGAATGAAGCTCACGGGCCAGAATGGAATCCGCGACTACGATGTCGGGTTCACGGATTTCCTCTACACGTTCGAGCGTAGTGCGACCGCTCGGCAGACCGCGCCCGGAGTGGCGTAGGGATTGGAACGGATCGGTCGCCGTTCACGGCAATCACTCGATTGGAGGATGATCGGTCGGATGAATCGGATCCCAGTACTCGCCGCGGCCGTGTGTGCTATGTTCGCGGTCGCGTTCGCGCCGGGGACCACCCTGGCGCAGGCGCCGGAGCCCCGGCTCGGCCGCCTGGCGGT
This sequence comes from uncultured Gemmatimonas sp., assembly GCA_964623785.1. GTDB lineage: Bacteria > Gemmatimonadota > Gemmatimonadetes > Longimicrobiales > Longimicrobiaceae > WHSP01. Next base: position 4,978 of record CAZUVK010000102.1, read on the forward strand.
GACTCCGGCGGAGCTGACGATGGTCGCGGGCGACACGTTGCGGCTCCGGGTCGAGGCCTTCGATCAGGACGGCGCGCCGATCCCCGACGCGACGTTCCGGTTCCAGCCGATCGGCGGCTACTTCGAGGGTACGGTCGACGAAACGGGCCTGGTGAGGTCCGGCTCGACCGGCACGCTGCCGGTCGGGCTCTTCGTAGGCATCCCCGGCGCGGCGCCGGTGCCTGTGCGGCTCGAGGTGCAGATGGTTCCGGGCCCGCCCGCCCGGATCGCGGTCGCTCCCGCGGCGGAAAGGCTGGTCGTGGGCCAGCGGGTAACCCTCGAAGCCCGGTCCTACTCCGAGCATGGCGACGAGCGGATGGATGCGTTGACATGGCGTAGCTCCGCGCCCGCCGTGGCGACCGTCGACCCACGCGGGCGGGTGACCGCTGTCGCGCCCGGCCGCGCGACGATCAGCGCGTCCGCCGGGCGAGTCGCGTCGGAGACCGATTTCGAAGTCGTTGGGAACACCATCGCGTCGATCGACATCGCCCCCGCGGTCGCGCAGGCGAGGCAGGGCGACGTGATCCGGTTCGCGGTGACCCCGCGCGATGCCCAGGGCCGCGAGATCGAGGGCCTGACGCCCACCTACAGTTTCTCGCCGGGGAACGGCATGATCGAGGCTGACGGTGCGTTCGTCGGCTATCTGCCTGGCGAGTACGTCGTGACGGCGAGTTTCGGCGATCGGTCGGTCGAATCGGCCGTGACGCTGTCGCGGCGGGACGTGCGTCGCCCGCTCACCGTCGTCGGGCGGCTCCCGCGCACCCGGTTCAGCACAGAGGAGGTCTGGGCGCACCCGACGGCCGACGTCGTATACCTCGGCACCGGAGGGGGCGGCGACCGGATGTACGCGATCGATGTCAGCGACCCCGCGAACCCCGTCGTGACCGACTCGCTGGTGAGCGACACCCGACGGGTGAACGACGTGATGACCACGCCCGACGGCCGGTTCCTCGTCCACACGCGCGAGAGCGCCAGCAACCGCCGGAACGGGATCGTCATCGCGTCGCTCGAGGATCCGCGCCACCCACGCGCGATCGCTGAGCTTACCGAGGGCGTGACGGCCGGCGTCCACTCGGCGTTCGTCCACGAGCAGCCCGGCTTCGGGACGCATGTGTACCTGACGAACAACGGCACGAACACGATGCACGTGATCGACATCTCCGACGCCGCGAACCCGCGTGAGGTCGCGCGGTGGCGGTCGCCGAGCCCCGACGCGGGCGGGTCGCTCCACGACATCGATGTGCAGGACGGCATCGCGTACCTCAGCTACTGGAACGACGGGCTGATCGTGCTGGACGTCGGCAACGGGTTGCGCGGTGGAAGCCCCGCGAATCCCCAGTTCGTGACGCAGTACAAGTACGACCTGAACGAACTCTACCGGAACGTGGAGGTGGATGGCGGGCCGGGGTTCATCCGCGGGACACACACGGCGTGGCGGGATCGGGACTACGTCTTCATCGCCGACGAAGTGTTTCCGACCAATGCGCAGGCGGGGACGCGCGACGCGTCGGCGAGTCGGGCGTACGGGAACCTGCAGGTGATCGACGTCTCGGACTGGGACAATCCGCGCTCGGTCGCGTGGTACGTCCCGGAGGACGGCGGCGTCCACAATATCTGGGTGGAAGACGACGTGCTGTACATGGGCGCGTACAACTCGGGTTTCCGGGTGTTCGACGTATCCGGCGAGCTTCGCGGCGACCTGCGCGCCCAGGGGCGGGAGATCGCGCACCTGAACACGGCGGACATGGATGGCCGGGTACAGAGCCAGGCGATGACCTGGGGTGTCGTGGTGAAGGATGGGCTCGCCTACGTCAACGACAACCACAACGGGTTGTGGATCGTGCGGATCGAGTGGGACCGGGACTGAGGGTGGATCGTCGATGAAATCGAGCGTGCAACGGTGGATGGGCTTTGTCGCGTCGGTCGTGGGGGTGGCGATCGGACCGCTGACCGCGTTGGCACAGGGGGCGGACGGCGCGCCAAGGTATGAGGAAGGCCTCCTGCGGATCGAGTCGCTGACCCCGGCGGCGGATGGCTCCTCATCGGCGGTGATCGAGAGCGTCGGCGCGGGGGCGGGAGTCACGGGATCCGTCGCGCCGGCCGCGCTGGTTGGTGTTCCACCGCCGGCGGCGGCGCGAGCGTCCGCCGTAGACGCGCTTCGGCGCGGTATCGAGTTCGCGCGCGGAAGCGATCCGACTCGCGCCGTGGCCGAGTTTGATCGCGCGGCCGGCCTGGCCCCGATCATCGGTGACTGGGCCGATCTCCTCGCGGCGCGGGCATTGGCGGCGGGAGGTGACGTTGCGGGCACGATGCGGCGGGTCGAGCGGATCGCGCCGGAAGGCGCGGGTGAATGGGCGTGGCGCGCCGCGTTCGATGCGATGATCGCGGCGGGCGACAGCGCAGGCGCGGTATCCGTCGCGGAGCGGGCGGCGTCCGTCTCGGCGACGGCGTCCGAGCGGGCGCTGGCGAGCGCGCGGGCCGGCCGGGTGCGCGCCGCGCGCGGCGACTCCGGCGGGGCGCTGGCCGCGTACCTCACGTCGATGCGCGAGAGTCCGTCGTCGCCCGGCGGGCTGGACGCGGCGCGCGGCGCCCACGACCTCCCGGGCCTCACGCCGAGTGACCGGTTGCTCGTCGGCCGGACCCTGATCGCGCACGGAGGGAGAGACCGCGGGATCCCGCTGCTGGAGGCGTTTGCGTCGGCGTCGGGGCCGAGCGAGGCGGAGCGCGCGGCGGTGAGGCTCGAGGCGGCGACCGTGCTGTTCAACGCGCGCGACTACGAACGCGCCGAGCGCATCCTGAGGCCCGCCGTCGAGGTCCTCCCGGCCGCCGGCTACCTGCTCGGCCGTACCGACTACCGACTGGGCCGGCAGGAGCAGGGCATCCGCGGCTTCCAGGACGTCGCGCGCCGATTCCCGGACACCGAGGCGGCGGCGGATGCGTTCTTCGTCCTGGGCGACCTGGCGCATGACGAAGGACGGGTCGCCGCCGCGACCGGCTACTATCGCCAGGCGGTCGCCACCGGCGCCCACACCGTCGCCGCGATGGACGCGGCCGTGCGGCTGGCGGGCATCGGCCTGATGGCGAACGACCCCGCGCGAGCGCGGAGCGACCTGAACGATTATCTCGCCACCCGACCGCGCGACCGGACATCCGCGCCGGTCATCTACTGGATGGGTCGGGTCGATGACGCGATGGGCATGAGCGCCGACGCGCGCGTCCGTTATCGCGAGGTGCTCGAGATGCACCCGTTCTCATACTACGGAATGCTCTCCGCGCGACGGCTCGGACTGACCCTGGCCGACGTCCCCATCGGCGAGCCACCCCCGGTTGGCGTGCATGTCGAGGCCGCGATCGAGACGGCCTTCTACCGGATGGATGTGCTCCGGGAAGTCGGCCTCGCGACCGAAGCGGGGCTCGAGCTGGCGCGGCTCCAGGAGATCGTCGGGAACGACGCGGGGGCGCTCTACGTGATCGCGGAAGCGATGTCGGAGCATGGCGAACCCGTTGCCGGAGCGCTGCTCGGCCGGCGGATCCAGGACGCGTCGGGTGACTGGGATGATCGGTTGCTGCGGATCGTCTTCCAGTTCCCGTACCAGGACCTCGTGGTTCGGGAGGCGACGCGGAACGGTCTGGATCCCTACGCGGTGGCGGGTCTGATCCGGCAGGAGTCGTTCTTCAACCCGGTCGCGGAGAGCGCGGCGGGCGCCGTCGGGCTGATGCAGGTGATGCCCAGCACGGCGACGGGTCTTGCCCGGCGCGCGGGGATATCCGGTTTCAACGCGCGGATGCTCCGCGACCCGGCGATCAATCTCCGGCTCGGCTCGCTCTACCTGGCGGACCAGATGGCGCGCTGGGACGGCCGGCTGTCCGATGTACTTGGCGCCTACAACGGCGGCCCCACTCGCGTCGCGCGCTGGAGCACCTTCCCCGAGCACGCCGACGACGAGATCTACATCGAACGAATCCCGATCGCCGAAACCCGGGACTACGTGAAGCGGGTTACGCTGTACGGAGAGATCTACCGGCGATTGTACGATACATCCTCAATTTCCCGATGAGCACATCGACTTCCGGAACGCGGCTGGCCATCACCCTGATCGCGGGGGCAGTGCTGGGTTTTCTGCTCATCGGCGCGACGCGGTTCGCGACGCAGGAACATCTTCATGGCGTCCACTACCACGCGAACTGGGCCATCTTCGTGAATGGCGAACGCCTGGACCTCACGGACACGCGATACATGGAGGACATCCTCGTCTGCACGGCGGATCCGAGCCGTCAGAACCCCGAGGAACGCGTGCACATGCACGAGAACAACCAGGACGTCGTCCACGTGCACGCATCCGGCGTGGCCTGGGGGCATCTCATGGCGAATCTCGGTTTTGCGTTCAGCGACGACTATCTCTACACGGACAAGGCCCGGTTCGAGAACGATTCGGAGAACACGCTGAAGTTCGTTCTCAACGGAATGGCGGTCCAGTCGTTGAACAATCGGATGATCGGCGACCGGGACCGCCTCGTGATCAGCTACGGGCCGGAGTCGGTCGATGAGGTGCTGGAGAAGCAGTTCCCGCTGGTCGAAACGAGCGCGGCGCGCTATAACGAGATGCCCGATCCCGCGAGTTGTTCGGGCGCGGTCGAAGAGACGATGGGGGATCGGCTGCGGCGGGCGTTCTGGTTCTGAGGCGGCCGCGGGGCGTCGCCGGCCCACTCATCCACACGATTCAGAGAGCCATGGGGCGGAGAAATTCGATGCGGTGGTTGATGGTTCCGGTTCTGGCGCTGGTCGGGGCGTGTGCGTCCGAGCCGTCGCCACCGAGCCTGAATCCAGTGGAACTGCTGGTCGCGCCGGAGATACCCATGGTCGGGCAGGAGGCGACGCTGACCCTCCTGAACGGCTCGCGCGACGCGATCAGCTACAACCTGTGCACGTCCACGCTGATGCGGCACAACGGTGCAGGGTGGGAGCCCGTCCGATCGGATCGGGTCTGCACGATGGAGCTTCGAATCCTGGCGCCCGGTGAGGAGGATCAGTTCACCGTATCGATCCCGGAAGACCTGCCGCCCGGGAGCTACCGCTTCGAGACGATGATCTCCGACGCGGACGGCGGCGATAGCGAATCGCTTCCCGGCATGATCTTCCTGGTTCCCGAGTAGTCCCGCGACATTGGCGCGACTCGCGTTTTGCCCGCATCGATCCCATCTTGAACCCATCCGGCCGCGTTCGTCGACCCCGCCCGGACCCGTCCGCGATCGCTTGGATGATCGCGCGCGCGGCGAAGGTCGTGGGCCGATGACGCGAATCGCGCGTGAAGCGGCGACTCACATCGAAGAGGCATAGGGGGTGAATGGTGAAGGGAATCCGAGTACATCAGCCTGGCGGCCCCGAGGCCATGGAGTACGTCGACATCGAGCTGGCGGGCCCCGGGCCGGGCGAGGTCGTGGTTCAGGTAGAGGCGATCGGCGTCAACTTCATTGACGTGTATCACCGAACGGGCCTGTACCCCCTCCCGCTGCCGTTCACGCCAGGGTCTGAGGCGGCCGGTGTGGTCGAGGCCGTCGGACCGGACGTGACCGAGGTGCAGGTTGGCGACCGCGTGGTCTACAGCCACGTAGGCTCCTATGCCGAACGCGCGCTCGTGCCCGCCGCCAGGCTCGTGACGCTTCCTGACGGGATCGACTCGCGTACCGCCGCTGCGGCACTGCTCCAGGGCCTCACCGCCCAGTACCTCACAACGAGCACCTATCCGCTCAAGGGCGGTGAGAAGATTCTCATCCACGCGGCGGCCGGTGGCGTTGGCGGAATCCTCGTACAGATGGCGAAAGCGCGCGGCGCCTACGTGTTCGCGACAGCGTCCACGCGCAAGCTCGACATCGCGCGGGAGGCGGGGGCGGACTACGTCATCGACTATACCACGGCCGATTTCGAAGCCGAGGTCATGCGCGAGACGAACGGCGAGGGTCTCGATGTGGTCTACGATTCGGTCGGCCGCACGACATTCGATTCGAGCCTCAACTGCGTCCGGGTCCGGGGGACGCTCGTGATGTACGGCCAGTCGAGCGGACCCGTCCCCCCGTTTGACGTGCTCCGGCTGGCGAGAAAGAGCACGTATCTGACACGTCCAACGCTCGGCCACTATACGGCGAAGCGGGACGAGTTGCTCTGGCGGTCGAAGGATCTGTTCGACGCGATCCTCTCCGGTGCGGTCAAGATTCGTGTGGACCGGACGATCCCGCTGAGGGAGGTGGGAGAGGCGCACCGATTGCTCGAGAGCCGGGAGACGATCGGGAAGCTCGTACTGGTCCCTTGACGGGCCTGAGGTCTCCGCGTCCTGGATTTCAGGGCGGAAACGGCTGCAAACAATGGAGATGACGATATGGACAGGGGAAGCGACGCAATACCGGAGGGGGCGAACGACTATCCGTTGAAGCGGACGGCGTCCGTTTTGAATGATCGCCTCGGCCTCTACCTCTCCGAGGATCAGCAGCGTGGGTTCGCGACGGGGCTGCTGATCGGTACCGCGCTGGGTGCCGCGTTGCTGGCCTGGAATCTCACGACGACCATTCTCCGCCGGTCCTGAAGTGACCGCCCCGTCCAGTATGATTGCGCTGAAGAGACGGCTGACGCGCTGACGCGATGGGCATCCTCGATTGGCTTCGGTCACCGCCCGAGAGCGACGACGAAGATGCGGCCGGCATGTCGCGTCGCGATTTCTTCGCGCGGGTGACGGGGCGTGCGGAACCCGAGCCGACTCCCCCGCCGCCACCCGAGGTAGAAGAACCGGAGGAAGAGGCGCCGGACGCCGACCCGTCCGTCCTGCATACGTTCCACGTCGCCCGATTTCCCTGCCATGACGGGCCGGTGCTCGTACCGGTTCTCAGGGCGGGCG
>CAZUVK010000102.1:11913-12159 GCA_964623785.1 uncultured Gemmatimonas sp.
CCGGCTCGCGCCGGACCCTCCCTACTCGCGTGAGCCGACAGGCCTGCGGATCGAGCGGGGACGGGATCATCTGGGGTTCGTGCCGGACGAGATCGTGGGGGATCTGCTGGACAGGATGAAGGCGGGTGAGGAGCTGGAGTGTCGGGCGGTACGGGTTGATCCGGGGGGGGAGTTGCAGAAGGTGTTGTTGGTCGCGGTGAGACGGGGTGGACAGGATGGACAGGATGGACAGGATGGACAGGATGG
>CAZUVK010000103.1:0-10738 GCA_964623785.1 uncultured Gemmatimonas sp.
TGGCCCATCGCGATGCCGTCGTCCACGGCGATGGTGTTGAACTCCTTCGCGACGCCACCGGCCCGCTCGATCTCACGGGCGACCAGTTGGCCGAGATCCTTCAGATGTACGTGGCCAGGCACGAACTGCGTGAACGAGTTCGCGATGGCGATGATCGGCTTGTTGAAGTCGCCGTCCTTCATGCCGGTGGCGCGCCAGAGAGCGCGGGCGCCCGCCATGTTGCGGCCCTGGGTCGTGGTGTACGAGCGGTACTGGGGCACGGTCCTCACCTTATCGTGGTCTGCCTGTATGGAAGCGGCGAAATGAACGAATCTATCCCGTTCGGGCAAGCGGACGCCGCATGGTCCAGGGACGTATGATCCACAACCCTACAGACTCCGCGCGGAGAACGTGTCGCACGCCGCCGGGTCGCCCGTCTCGAACCCGCGTCGGAACCACCGGACCCGCTGCTCCGAAGTCCCGTGGGTGAACGACTCCGGCACCACCTGCCCCCGCGACTGCTGCTGCAACCGGTCATCCCCGATCGCCGACGCCGCATTGAGCGCCTCCTCGATGTCCCCCGGCTCGAGCACCCCGCGAAGGTCCGCGTCGTGTGCCCAGACGCCCGCGTAGCAGTCCGCCTGCAGCTCGACCCGCACCGCGTCTGAGTCCGCGCCTGAGCCGGCCCGCGCCCGCTCCATCACGCCGGTGACGTTCTGCACGTGGTGCCCCACTTCGTGCGCGATCACGTAGGCCTGCGCGAAGTCGCCCGGCGCGCCCAACTTTTCGCGCAGGTCGCGATAGAAGCTCAGGTCGATATACACCGCACTGTCGCGCGTGCAGTAGAACGGACCGACCGCCGCCTGCGCGTAGCCGCACGCCGATTGCACCGAGCCGGTGAAGAGCACGAGCTGCGGCTCGGGATAGTCACCACCCGACCGCGCGAACTGCCCGTTCCAGGTGTCCTCGGTGTACGCGAGGACCACCGCGACGAACTCGGCCAACTCGTCCGTGGCCGCGGACTGGCCCGGCGCGCCCCCGCTCGTCGCCGGCGCGCCGATCTGCTGCAGGACCTCCTCGGGGTCGCCGCCCATGAGGAGGGCGAGGATCACCAGGATGACCGCGCCCGCGCCGCCGATCGCGACGCCGCCACCACCCCGCCGATCCTGCACGTTCCCGCTTCTGCGTCCATCCTTCCACCGCATCGTTCTCCTCCCGGATCAGATGAGCGACTTCAGTGGTTCGCTGGTGCGCGCGTGAAGGGAGCGTCCGCCGTATCCCCCACTCACCGCCGGTCAGGGGACCGCCATCGCGGAGGAGGGATTGTCCAGTTCCTCCACCAGCGCATCCAGCTCCCGCACGTGAGGTTCCAGGAACATCGGGTCACACAACGCCACGCGGAACCCGTTCCGCGCCACCGCGGCAAGTTCCCCGCGGGTGAACCCCATCCGCTCGGCGAGGACCACGTACTCGTCGGTCAGCGTGTTCCCGAACGAGATCGGATCATCCGAGCTCACGGTACACACCACGCCCGCGTCGAGGAGCGATCGCAGGGGATGACCTTCGAAACCCGGGACAACCCGCAGCTTCACGTTGCTGATCGGACAGACATCGAGCGCGACCCCTTCTTCGGCCAGCCGCCGCACGAGCGCGGGATCCTCGATCGCGCGGATGCCGTGCTGCACCCGCCGCACGCCCAACTCGTCGACGACCTGCCGCACGCTCCCCGCGCCGCCGAACTCGCCCGCGTGGGCTTTCACGTGCTTGCCCTCACCCGCCGCGCGCCGCCACAACCGCGGCGCCCATGAATCCAGCGGTACCGACTCGTCACCGTGGAGATCGATCCCGTCCAGGTGCTCCCACCGCACGGAATCCTCGACGGAGCCGCGTGAGCTCTGGGAATACCCGTTCCGGTGCATGGCCATGAAGATACGAACGGTGAGACCATCCGGCACGGCCGCGCGGATCGCCTCGGCGACCGCCGCCCCGTCGATTCCGCCGAATTCGACGGCGCCCGAGGCGAAACTGGTCTCCACGTACTTCACGTTCTGATCCAGATGGCCCCGGAAGATGACCTTCGCCGCCTCGTGATATCGCTCCGGGCTCGTGAACCAGTGCATGGCCATGCCGAGCAGCTCCGCGTCGAAGTGCGCGAACGAATCGAAGCGGAAGTCATCCGCCCACGAGGCTGGCGGCTCGGGGAAGCGTGCCGGGTCGAGGTCGTGGAGCATCTCCCAGGGGAGCGCGCCCTCGAGGTGGAGGTGGGTCTCGGTCTTGGGCAGCGACCGGATGAAGCGAAGGAGGTCCGGGTCGGGAGGGTGGTTCACGGGTGCGCCGGGGTGGTCGTCTGGTGTACGGTCTGGAATGGTCCATCTGTACACATGCGGGGGAGAACGGGTTCGGGGCGGCGATTGGCTCAGGCGGAGTGAGTCCCTCGCCGCCCGGCCGGGTCACGGTGGGCCGGGGGTTGGTTCACGCGGAGACGCGGAGACGCGGAGACGCGGAGGGAGGTCGCACCTACCTGCGCCTGATGAACATCCCGATTAGCCTTCTCATCAACCTCAGCGCGGCCACCTTCAGGCAAGGCCTGCACCGCGTGGTCAACAATCTCCCTCCCTCCGCGTCTCCGCGTCTCCGCGTGATCCCTCGCGCCCGGCTGGTGGCGGTGCCATGAGCCGGAAGCCCTCATACCGCCGACGCCGTAGCCCAGTGGTTGGAGAGGACCTCCGCCTGCTGTAGCACCGTCTCCGTGGCCTTTTCCTGCTTGTCGGGCGGATAGCCGTGCTTGCGAAGGATGCGTTTGACGATCACCCTCAGCCGCGCCCGGACGTTTTCGCGAACGGTCCAGTCGATCGTCACGTTGGCACGGACCGTCGCCACCAGCTCGCGCGCGATGCCGCGCAACGTCTCGTCGCCCAGCACCTTCACGGCGCTGTCGCTCGTCTCCAGCGCATCGTAGAAGGCCACCTCGTCCTCGGTGAGGCCGAGGTCCTCGCCGCGCCGATCGGCTTCGCGCATCTCGCGGGCAAGATCAAGCAACTCCTCGATGACCTGAGCCGCCTCGATGGCGCGGTTCTGATAACGCCGTAGCGCATGCTCCAGCATCTCGGCGAAGGAGCGGGCCTGCACGACGTTCTTCGCTCGACGCGTCCGGATCTCGCCCGTCAGGAGCTTTCGTAGGAGCTCGACGGCGAGGTTGCGCCGCGGCATATCCCGAACCTCGGCGAGGAAATCCTCCGACAGGATCGAGATGTCGGGCTTCTCCAGGCCGGCCGCGGCGAAGATGTCGACGACCCCATCAGCGACGACGGCCCGGCTGACGATCTGCCGCACGGCGAGATCGAGTTCCTCCTCCGGCCTGGCATCCCCCGGCGCGCGCTTGGCGAGGACGGCGCGCACGGCCTGGAAGAACGCGACGTCGTCCCGGATCGCCAGCGCCTCCTCGTGCGGCACGGCGAGCGCGAACGCCTGCGAAAGCTCCCGGACCGAGCGCAGGAACCGCTCCTTGCCGTTCTCCTGCGCGAGCACGTGCTCCTGCGCTGGCGGCAGCAGACCCAGGCGTTCGGCGGGCGTGCCGGCGATCCAGAGCGACCAGTCGAAGCCGTACAGGAGTCCGCAGCAGACCTCGTATTTCTCCCGCATGACGGCCACCGCCTCGGCCTGGTCGATGGCGGTCTCGCCCTTGCCGCCACTCTCGGTATAGCTGGCGAGCGCTTCCTTCAGCTCGTGCGCGAGGCCGAGGTAATCCACGACCAGCCCGCCCGGCTTGTCCCGGAACACGCGGTTCACCCGGGCGATCGCCTGCATGAGCCCATGTGCCCGCATCGGCTTGTCGATGTACATCGTGTGCAGCGAGGGCGCGTCGAAGCCGGTGAGCCACATGTCGCGGACGAGCACGATCTGCAGCGGGTCGTTCGCGTCGCGGAACCGCCCGGCGAGACCCTCGCGCCGGGCCCGGTTGCGGATGTGCGGCTGCCACTCCACCGGGTCGGAGGCGGAGCCGGTCATGACGACCTTGATCAGCCCCTTGTCGTCGTCCTCATGGTGCCAATCCGGCCGCAGCGAGATGATCGCATGGTACAGGTCGACGCAGATGCGGCGGCTCATGCACACGACCATCGCCTTGCCGTCCAGCGCCTCCAGGCGCCGCTCGAAGTGCGCGACGAGATCCCCCGCCACCTGCCCGACCCGCTTCTCCGAGCCGACCAGCGCCTCGACCTGCGCCCACTTCGACTTGAGCTTCTCCTTCCGCGCGACCTCCTCGCCCTCGGTGACCTCGTCGAACTCGGGGTCGATGCTCGGCCGCTCGGCGGGATCGAGGTCGAGCTTCGCCAGGCGGCTCTCGTAGTAGATCGGCACGGTGGCGCCGTCCTCGACCGCCCGCTGGATGTCGTACACGCTGATGTAGTCGCCGAAGACGGCGCGCGTGTTCTTGTCGGTGAGTTCGATCGGCGTGCCAGTGAAGCCGATGAAGGACGCATTCGGTAGCGCGTCCCGCATGTGGCGGGCGAAGCCGTCGATGAAGTCGTATTGGCTCCGGTGCGCTTCGTCGGCGATCACCACGATGTTCCGCCTGTCGGAGAGCACGGGATGGCGATCGCCCTGGGTCTCGGGCAGGAATTTCTGGATCGTGGTGAAGACCACGCCGCCCGCCTCGACGCGCAGCTTCTCGCGCAGGTCCGCGCGGCTCGCCGCCTGGACGGGCGGCTGGCGCAGCAGGTCCTGGCAGCGGGAGAAGGTGGCGAATAGCTGGTCGTCGAGGTCGTTGCGATCGGTGAGCACGACGATCGTCGGGTTCTCCATCGCCGGCTGGCGGATCACCTTCCCGGCGTAGAACGACATCGTCAGACTCTTGCCGGAGCCCTGCGTGTGCCAGACGACGCCGACCCGCCGGTCGCCCGGCTCGCCGCCCTTCATCGGGTGCGACTCGTAGCGACCGCGCTGCTCGGCGACCCGGTCCGTGCGCATCGTCTTCGCCGCGCGAAGCGTCTCTCGCACGGCTACGCCGACCGCGTGGAACTGGTGGTAGCCCGCGATCTTTTTGATGAGCCGGCCGCCGCCCTCGTCCTCGAACACGATGAAGTGGCGGATCAGGTCGAGGAAGCGGTTCCTGTCGAACACGCCCTCGATCATCACCTGCAGTTCGGAGAGGTGGGGGTCGGCGAGGCCCTCGCCCGAGATCGTCCGCCACGGCTTGAACCACTCCCGCCCCGCGGTCAGGCTCCCCATTCTTGCCTCAACGCCGTCGGAGGCGACCAGCAGCGCGTTGAACGCGAAGAGGTCTGTCAGCTCGCCCTTGTAGGTCTGGAGCTGCTGGAAGGCGGTCCAGATCGTCGCCTTCTCCGCCGCGGCGTTCTTGAGCTCGATCAGCGCCAGCGGCAGGCCGTTGACGAAGACGACGACGTCCGGGCGCCGCGTGTGCTTCTGCTCGGCCACCGTGAACTGGTTTACAGCGAGCCAGTCGTTCCGCTCCGCCTCGTCGTAGTCCACCACCCGCACCTGCGCGCCACCGATCGAACCGTCCGGCCTGCGGTACTCCACGGTGACACCGTCGACGACCATCCGGTGGAAGGCGCGGTTGCGGGCTTCGAGCGTCGGGCCGTCGGGATGCGTCAGGCGGCGGAAGGCGTCGTCGAGGGCTTCGGCGGGAAGGGTGGGGTTGAGCAGCGCGAGCGCCTGACGAAGGCGATCCCGGAGGATGACCTCCGTGTAGCTGCCGCGTTCGGGGGTGGCGCCGTCCGGCGCGAGGTCGGGGCCGGCCCTGACGGCGTAGCCCAGGCTCTCGAACCACGCGAGGGCGGCCTGCTCGACGACCGATTCGGTGAGAAAAGTCATCAGCGTGGTTCCCCGCCGATTCGCTCCAGCCCTGCCGCCGTCGTCCGGTAGCGTTGTTTAGAGCTGCGCGGCTTGTCGGGAATGGTCAATTCGAGCAAGCCGGTGTCGAGCAGCGGGCGCAACACTTGGTCCCGAAACTTGGTCCTGTTCGTCCGACCTGTGGTCTCCATTAATTCAGACAAAGACCTGGGAGATCCTGCCAGTTCAAGGAGTTGGACCTGTTGCTCGCTCAGCGCCGACTTGGTCCCGACTTGGTCCCGACTTGGTCCCGACTTGGTCCCATTCCCTGTCGTTTTCCCTATCGCTTCCCCTGTCGTTTTTCTCTGGAACCGGACCACCACCGCGCCCGGAATCTCCACGATCTCGGGCTTCGGCAGGCCAAACTCTTCCGACCAGGCGGCCATCCTGTGCATCCCCTGCCCCCACGTCTCGATGATGCCGCGCCGGTAGAAAACGCTGGCGATGAGCGGGTTCCAGGGCCGGGACTCGTGCGGCTCGAACAACGACTCCGGCGTGAAGCCGAAGTGCAGCGTCCCGGACGAGGTCACCTCCAGCCGGTCGTCGTAGATCGCGACGCCGATCGAACTTCCCCCGCTCGTGTACTCGCGGTGGCAGATCGCGTTGGCGACCGCCTCGCGGAACGCGAGGGGCGAGTAAGCCGGCTCGTCGATGCGCACCATGCTGTCCGGTTCGAAACGACCGGCGATCGGCATGTGTTCCAGGAGGAACCGTTCCGCCTGCCGGAGGAGTTCGAAGGCGTGGCCGAAGAACCGGCGGTTGTCGACGAACTCGCCCTTCTCCGTCCCCCGGAAGCGCGCCACCCGGAGCAGGCACTGCGTGTAATCGGGCAGTAGCCGGTCCGCGCGACCGAAGAGTACGACCGCGGCCCGGAGCAGCGCACCGTCCTTGATCAGGCCCAGACCGCGCAGGATGTCCTCCGGCTCGCGCGTGCCCGGGTCGCCGACGCGGCCGATGCGGATGCCTTCCTCCAGCGTGCGCCGAATCTCCTCCTCGTCGAGGTCCGCAACCGACCAGCCGGCCGCCGGCTCGATCTCCCAGCGTGACTCCGCGTGCAGCCGCTCGACGAGCACCCGGTTGTACTCGTCGCGCGACAATGTCTGGTTCGTCGTGCCCACCCGCCGATACGCTTGGCCACGGAGGGTGTAGGGTTGGCTGTGGCCGGTGGGGGCGGATACGACGAGAACCTCGCGGCCGTCGCCTACCGCGACGCGCTCGACCGTGGGAAACACCGGCGGCTCGATCTCGCGGATTTCCTGTGCGACCTCATCGACGGTGCCGTCGCTCACCTGCTGGCCAACCACACGGCCATCCGGCTCGACCCCGAAGAGCACGCGGCCGCCGCGGTGATTGAGCATCGCGCACAACGCGCGGGTGGCTTCGCGCCGCTGGCCGGTGCTGCGTTTGAACTCCTGGGTCTCCGACTCGCCGGTGGCCGCCCAGGCGGCGAGCTGGTCGGGAGAGATCATGAGCGGATGCGTTCTCGTATCACGATACCCATGGCCCGTTCGGCGGCGACAGGCATCACTCCGCGCTCCGAAGGATGCGCTCGGGTTCAACGAGACGAAGTTCACCGGAGATCAGCTTGGGAAGCAGAGTATCGCGGAGATCCGTGAGCATGCGGGTCTCACGTCGAGTTGCGAGCGTCCGGTGTAGTATCGGCGCCGCGAGCTTCTCGAATGCTTCGGCGAGAGGAGTTGGCGGGACGATGGTTGCCAACGAGAGCAGGGCGTCGGCTCGTGCTCGCTGATGGCTCTTCGATGTTCCTGTGACGAGCGCCTCGATCTCGCGTCGAAAGGCGGGCGAGCGCCCGAGGCAGTATACGAACAGTCGGCCGACCGGGAGTCTAGAAAGCAGGACGAGGAACTCCGTTGAGCACACCGCCCGATCGCCATCCGCGACGTCTACCAGCCACACTCGCTCAATCTCGGGATTGAGCTTCGAAAGCAACACGGAGCCCGGTCGCACCCGCGATTTTTGGCTCTTGATGTTCTCGCCGATTTCAGACTTCGGCCATTGGCCTTGGTCAAAGGCCGGAATGCTGAAGTGCCTGAACATGACTTTCGGCGAACCTTGGGGGTTCACTTGATCTCGCAGTAGATCGACCAGATCGCCTAAACTCCCCACCTCCCACCCGTCCGGGATCTCTCCCATATCGGGATGTTCGATGAGGGTGTCGGGGAAGAGGTCAGCGATTGCAGAGGGGAGGCCGGGGTCGCAACCTTCGGCCTTGGCGCGAACGGGATCGAAGTCCACGAACCACGACGTGAAGAGCGCCCGCGCCATCGCCTCCAGAGTCTCGCTCATCCGCTGGTTCAACTCGATCTTGTCGTCCAGCGTGCCGAGAATGCGAGCGATGGAGCGTTGATCGTGGATCGTAGGCAGCGTGATCCGGAGTCGCTTCTGGTCAATGAGGCTAAGATATGGCGCCATGTCCGTAGACGCCTTCATCCCGGCGAGTTGTTCCGTGAACTCCGGTCCCCTACTCCAGTAGCGGAGAAAGCCGCCTTCAATGCGATTCAGGTTCCTACTTCGCCAGTAGCTCAGGTGCGGCGAATAGACGAAGGTAGGCATCGAGGACGTCACAAATGTCGTTCGGCCCGTACTGTTCCCCTTGGTGGTAACCACAGCGTCACCGGGCATCGAGAATTTCGAACGAACTCGAGGCTCAAGTTCAGCATGGAAACGGTCGGCGCCGGAGAAGTCGATACGAGCGTCAGTGACGTGCCCCGCGCGGAGAAAGATTGGTCCGTCGCCCCCGAGTTCCTCATTCTTTGCACGATAGCCGTCCCCGATCTCCAAGGTGCCCTCGGCGATGAGCTCGGCGAACGTAGCTATTCTCGACCAATCACCCGCCATAAGCGAGATCCTTCGCGTAGGTCTCCATCGCGAGTTCTGCCCGCCGCCGGACTCGGCGGGGGCCCCCAGTCCGAACTTGTAAGGCTTCCTTACAAGTTGATCGCGGCTTCGACCCTCCGGCCCAAAGGTATCCCGGCCCCGCGATCCCACACCGTCGCCCTTCGCGCCCCTCTCTTCGAACTTTCCGGATATTCCAGATAGTTGAATCCCGGTCGAGCCTGCCTTGATCGTAGGTCATCAAGAGTTCTCCCGCGGTCTCGATCGAACCCGATACACCCCAGGATCAGGCAACGATGACGTCGAGATTGTAGTTGTCGACGGCTCGCTGAACCCGGCGTCCACCCTCCGCTCGAACCGTCAAGTATTCCTTGACAGTTGCCTCCCGACCCAACTCACCCTCGTCGAAAATGTTCCGGATGTGAAGGCTGACATTCCGCTTGGTGGTCTCGAACAGCTCCACCATGCTCGCTGCGAGAGCCAGACCGTCTCTTGCTCGACCCGGACCCGGAGACGAGTCGTGCCGTCCTCGGCCTGGTAGAGGATGAACTCCCCTGAATCGGCGGGGACGAGATCATCCGCCATACCCGAGCTCCTTCAGGTTGGCCGCGATGGCGGCATCCAGTTTCACAGCCTCGGCCTGCTGCTCCCGCAACGTCGCCACGAGCCGCGTCATCTTCTCCTCGAACGGCTCGTCATCCTCCTCCTGTGCCTCGGCGCCGACGTATCGGCCTGGCGTGAGCACGTGCCCATGCTTCTCGATCTCGGCGAGCGTAGCGCTCCTGCAGAAGCCGGGGATATCCTCGTACTCGCCCGCCTCCCCTTCGGCTTCGCTCAGGGCATGCTTCTCGCCGCGCCACGCGTGGTACGTGGCCGCGATCTTCGCGACATCCTCGTCGGTCAGCTCGCGGTGAGTCCGGTCCACCATCCGCCCCATCTTCCGCGTGTCGATGAAGAGCGTCTCACCGCGGCGATCCCGGAAGCCCCGGTTCTTCTTGTCGCGGGCGAGAAACCAGAGGCACGCCGGGATCTGCGTCGAGTAGAAGAGTTGCCCGGGCAGCGCGATCATGCAGTCCACGAGGTCCGCCTCGACGATCGCCTTACGGATCTCGCCCTCGCCGGACTGGTTCGAGGACATCGACCCGTTGGCGAGCACGAAGCCCGCGACGCCTGCGGGGGAGAGGTGGTGGATGATGTGCTGGACCCAGGCGAAGTTCGCGTTCCTGGCCGGGGGCGCACCGTACTTCCAGCGCTTGTCCTCGCGCAGACGCTCGCCGCCCCAGTCGCTGACGTTGAACGGCGGATTGGCGAGGATGAAGTCGGCCCTGAGGTCGGCGTGGCGGTCGTTGTGGAAGGTGTCGCCGTGGGCGATCTGCCCCTCGATGCCACGGATCGCGAGGTTCATCCGGGCGAGACGCCAGGTCGTGTAGTTCGACTCCTGCCCGTAAATGGAAATGTCGGCCCGGGCCGCACCACCATTGCCATTGCCCGTGCGGTGGGCGCGGATAAACTCGACAGACTGCACGAACATGCCCGAAGAGCCGCAGCAGGGGTCGTAGACGCGCCCGCGATAGGGCTCCAGCATCTCGACGAGCACCTTGACCACGCAGCGCGGCGTGTAGAACTCGCCGCCCTTCTTGCCCTCGGCGCTGGCGAACTGCGAGAGGAAGTACTCGTAGACCCGGCCGAGCACATCCTTCGAGCGGCTCTCAGCATCGCCGACCCTGATGTTGCTGACGAGGTCGATGAGCTGGCCGAGCCGCTGGTTATCGAGCGCGGGTCGCGCGTAATCCTTCGGGAGCACGCCCTTGAGCACCGGGTTGTCGCGCTCGATGCCCTCCATGGCGCCGTCCACGAGCTGGCCGATCGTCGGCTGTCGGGCCTGGGCCTTGAGGTGCGGCCACCGCGCCTCGGGCGGCACCCAGAACACCGGGGGCTCGGCGCCTCGATACTCGTCCGGATCCTCGGGGTCGGCGCCCTGGATTCGTTCCGCCTCGAGCTTCTCGTTCAGCTCCTCAAAGGCGTCGGAGATGTACTTGAGGAAGATCAG
>CAZUVK010000103.1:10748-12092 GCA_964623785.1 uncultured Gemmatimonas sp.
CAATCATTGCCTCATGCGTGGCAGCGTTGGGAGCACACCCGGTATTGCAGACTGTAGTCACAGATACCATTCTCTCAGGTTTCGAGCATTCGCCATTTCGTGCTGAAAAGCAATCTCCAGCGAGTCAATACCAGCGGTGCATACGTCCAAAGGCGTATAGAGGCCCTCGACGAGACCGTCGTTTCCTACAATCAGGGATCCTGCTCTCGCGATGTGCTCCGGTAAGTAAGGCGCGGACCAGGTTCCTCTCAACTCATGCACACCATGTTGGCCGGCGGGGTTGGCAACTATCTGACCGGGGCTCTGGACCATCTGCCCGAAATCGAGGTCTGATGAGGAGGTGATATAGAGCACCGTATTCGGCTGTCCGTTCATAATTTGATCAAATGCCGTATGCGACATTGCCCCACCTGCGAAGTCCGCACCGGTAATGAGTTGTGCGAGCCTCACGTACAATCGTCCCAAACGGTGAGTCGCCTCCATGAGTTCTGACCTCGTGCCAAAATCCCCAGGCAGCAGGGGTCCCTCGGACAGTTTCGCATGAAATAAGGCGCACCGTCGAGCCCGGTACTGTTCCTTAACGAATCGCTTGTACGGGTTTCCGCCCGTACCTCCCACGTAAGGGGACAGGTCCAACGAATAGCCTTTGGTGACATGCTCCAAGGCGTCCTTCAACCATGCAACCTCTCCTTTCCGAGAGCTCCACGGGTACACCTCGCTCAAGAGCGCCTCGAGCGCGAGGAAGAGGTACCGATATGCTTCATGCAAGCTATCGGTAGCTTGCGATCGCCGAAAATAGGCATGCGATGGGTGCCATCGCTTAGTCGGACGCGGTGCTGGAGGCCTCACCGTGCCTGAGGGGTCTCGAACTTCCGCCACCGTCCTAATCGTGAACGCGAGACGAATAGTCGATACGATGCGAAAAACTGTCCGGCCGTCCTTGTGGAACCAGAGTCCATACTCGCGAAGAGGATCATACAGGTCCGACACCAAGAACCTATCGACGGTCAGAAGATCCAACGTGCGATCGGCCACTCTGTGCGCCGCCATCAGCAAATTTCGAGGGAACTTCTTCAGTGCGACCTCCAGAGTCCACCCGTTGTCGACAATCTCGACTCGATTGCCATCGACGATGTAGCGCCCCTCTTCCAAGCGACGAGAAAGCCGAAAAATCGCGCCGGCAGCATATTCATCCGCCAAAGGTGGGACACGCATGGGAAACACACGCGCCGAGCTGCCTTCGATATCGGTCGCATCTTGGAGTTCAATGCTCATCTTCGTGACAACGAAAGTGTCAAGGCCCCGTATTCAGTACCAGTCGTTATGAGAGTGTGAGGGCGGTCG
>CAZUVK010000104.1:0-1780 GCA_964623785.1 uncultured Gemmatimonas sp.
CAGATCCGGGTGGTCGATCCCCAGGCGCCGGATCCGCACCACCCCCTCCCCCACCCCCCGCCCCACCGGCAGAACCACCGTGAACATCGTCCCCACCCCCTCGTGGCTCTGCGCGCTCACCGTCCCCCCGTGCAGCTCAACCAGACTCCGCACGATCTCCAGCCCGATCCCG
Source organism: uncultured Gemmatimonas sp. (assembly GCA_964623785.1). GTDB lineage: Bacteria > Gemmatimonadota > Gemmatimonadetes > Longimicrobiales > Longimicrobiaceae > WHSP01. Next base: position 173 of record CAZUVK010000104.1, read on the forward strand.
AGCCCGCCCTCCCGCCCCGAGGACATCTCCGGCACCTGCCGGAACCGCTCGAACACGTGCGGCAGATGCTGCGCGGGGATCCCGACGCCGTTGTCGCGAACCCGGATCGTCAGCTTGCCGCCGGCCCGGCGCGCGCGCAGCAGGATCGTCCCGCCGTCGGGCGTGAACTTGACGGAGTTGCCCAGGAGGTTGCACACCACCTGCTGCAGCCGATCCGCGTCGCCGTCGATCGACCCCACGTCCTCCTGGAGCGCGACCTCGATTCGCACGTGTTTCTCCTCCGCCGCCGGCCGCACGATGTCGATCGCCGCGTCGATCATGGCCGCGACGTTCACGCGGGAGACGTCGAGCCGCAGTTTGCCGCTCACGATCCGCTCGACGTCGAGGATGTCCTCGATGAGCCGGACCTGGGTCCTGACGCTGCGCTCGATGGTGGCGAGGGCGCGCTCGCGGAGGTCGCGGCTCGCGCTCGAGCGGAGCAGGGAAGTCCAGCCCAGGATCGCGTTGAGTGGCGCGCGCAGCTCGTGGCTGACGGTGGCGAGGAACTCGTCCTTCATCCGGTTCGCGGTCTCGGCGGCCCGGCGCTCCGCGACCAGCTCGGTGACGTCGAAGGCATGCACGAAAACGGACGCAACCGTGCCATCCGGCTCGTGGAGCGGAACGAAGGAGTAGTCGCAGTAGACGTCGGTGAGGATGCCGCTCCCCTGCCGGTCGATCCGCGTGACCGCGTTGCGGAAGTGCGCGGGTTTGCCAGTCTCCAGGACCTGTCGCAGCAGGTTCGCGTTCTCGCGGGTATCGAGTTCGGGGATGGCCTCCGAGAGGGGCCGGCCGATCACGTCGGGGGATTTGCCCCACATCACGAGCGCGTTCCGGTTGGCGAAGTCCAGGATCAGATCCGGGCCGCGCACGACGATCGCGGCGGCCGGCGAATCGTTGAACATCATCTCCAGCCGGGCCCGTTCCGCCTCGGTCCGCGCGCGGGCTGCCTCGCGGGTGTGAGCCTCGTTGATGAGCTTCTCGACGCGCACGACCAGCGCGCCGGCGGCGAACGGTTTCACGAGGTAGTCGTCGGCCCCGGCGCGAAGCCCCTCGGCGACTGCTTCCTCCCCGGCGCGGGCGGAGAGGAGGAGGAAGGGGACGCGGCCGGTCGCGGCCTCCGCGCGAATCGCCTGGATCAGTTCAAACCCGTCGAGGCCTGGCATCATGACGTCGGCGACGACCAGGTCGGGCGGGTCGCGCCGGATCGCGGCGAGGGCATCCGCGCCGTTGTCGACGGTTTCCACGGACCAGCGCGGCCGGAGGAGTCGGGCGAGGTAGTCGCGCATGTCGGCGTTGTCGTCGGCGACGAGGATGCGCGCCGGGGTGCGGGGCGCTTCGCAAGCGTCGGCGACGCGCCCATTCGTCCCCGCAATTCCGCCCGCGATTCCTCCCCCAACACCGCCCTCGATCTCGCCCCCGCTCCCTCCGGGCGCCGCCCGCGCCGTCGCGACCGCCGCCTCCCCCACCGGCCAGCGCAGCGCCTCCACCAGATAGGCGCTCGAATGGATATCCGTGTCCGGGATTGGATCTGCCGCGCCCGCGTCGGTTGTCACGTCCACATCCAAGTCC
>CAZUVK010000104.1:1790-7835 GCA_964623785.1 uncultured Gemmatimonas sp.
CCGATCCCGGTGCCCTCGTGGCTTCGCGCCCGGGTGCGGGCGCCCCGGTGGAACCGGTCGAAGATCCGGGGGAGTTCCTCCTCCGGGATCCCGACGCCGGTGTCCTCCACCTCCAGCGCCACGCGGTCGTCGACGGGGATCAGCCTCACGCGAACGGACCCTTCGAAGGTGAACTTGAGCGCGTTGGACAGGAGGTTGAGTACGATCTTCTCCCACATGTCGCGGTCGACGGGCACCGGCTCGGGGGTCGGCTGGCACGCGACCTCGAACCGCAGCCCCGCGCGCTCCATGGCGGGGCGGAACGTGCTGGCGATATCGGTGGTCAGCATCGCCAGGTGCGTCGGCCGCGGATGCGCCGCCATCTGGCCGGCCTCGATCCGCGAGAAGTCGAGGATGGTGTTGACGAGCTTGAGCAGCCGGAGCGAGTTCCGGTGGACGACCTCCAGCTCGTCACCTGCCAGCGTCCGGTCCGGCGAGGAGATCGCCTCCGCGAGCGGCCCCAGCATGAGCGTGAGCGGTGTGCGGAAGTCGTGGCTCACGTTCGCGAAGAAGTGTGTTTTCGCGCGGTCGATCTCGGTGAGTGACTCGGCGCGTCTGCGCTGCGTCTGGAGGGTGCGGGCGGATTCGATCGCGGCGGTCGCGTGCTCGGCGACGAGGTCAAGGAAACCCGCGTATCGGGAGTCGAAGATCAATCGGGGGCTGAGCCCCAGCACGGCATACCCGAGAGGATACGGCTCGGATGCGCTCCGCAGGGGCAGGATGATGGCGCGCCGGATCGACTCCGGCCATGGTTCGGCGGTGACCGTTCCGAAGCGGAGGAAGAGGTCATCCACCGTGATGGCCGTGCGGGTCGCGAGGCCGAGCGGCCAGCCGCTGGTGTGGTGGGTGGGGCTGAGCGCGATCGTGGGGACGAGCGCCGGCGATTCCTCCGGCAACCCCGTCGAGGCCACCAGCCGCGCGCGGTACCGGGCGCTGTCGCTCAGGTAGACGAGCGCGAATGGCACGTCCGCGGCGTCGCGGGCTAGGGCGCGAATGGCGCGCGCACAGGCATCCTCCTCCGTTGTCGCCGTCATCGCCCGCGCGCCGAGATCCTCGAGTACCTCCAGCCGCCGCTCGCCGAGGATGTGGTTCGTCGTCTCCGACGCGGTTACGAACGCGCCACCCGTCTGACCATCCTCGTCGTGGATTGGCGCGCATGAAAACGTGAAGTACGCCTCCTCCGTGAAGCCGTGGCGCTGGACCGGCAGCATCATGTTCTCGGAGAAGGTCGCCTCTCCGCCGCTCATGATCTGATCGATCATCCAGCCGGCGATGTCCTGCATCTCCGACCAGACCTCCCGCGAGGGCGCGCCGAGTGCCCAGGGATGTTTCGACCCCAGCATCGGGACGAATGCATCGTTGTAGAGGGTCGTTTTTTCCGGGCCCCAGATGATCGCGATCGGGTACCGCGAATGGAGGCAGATGTCCAGGCTGCAACGCAGGCTGGACGGCCATGCGGCCGGATCCCCCAGAGGTGTCCGCGACCAGTCCATCGACCGGATTCGCTCCCCGACTTCCCCGACCCGAACGCCCCTCGGAGTCTCACGGCCTGCGGTCATGAAGCACCTCCTGTCGAAGGCGAGGCACCCCACTCGTACTGGCTTTCCGTCGAGTCGAACCCCGGGGCGACGGTCGTGGAGACGGTCGATCGACCGCGCCATCGGCGCCGCGGGGTCCGCGGTGCACCGGCGCGATCGGCGATCCTGCCGCCACTCGGACGTTGTCGGGCTCGCCTCTGCTACCGGCCTTTACGGATGCCCGGACCCACGCCTGATACAGCACCGACAGGCGTTTACGGGTCCTCTACGAGTTGATGCGTTCCTGGGCCAGTGGCGCGGGACTCCGGGGTCGCCGCGTCACCGGTGCTATGTCAGGCACTGTCAGGCACGTTCGTGCCGAAAAGTCGAATCGGTCGAAACCGTCGCCAGCCGGGCCCATCGGGCTAGGATCGAGCCGCAACGGCAGAGATCAAGAACACACCTCGATGACTTCGGATTGACAGAAAACCGAGGCGGCAACTCGCATGCCGGAAGGTGGCGAAATCGGAGCCAAAGGGAGCGGTCCGGAAGCTAAGAACGGAGGGGTATTCGGGTTATGGATTTCACGCGGATCATCGGTTCGGAAGATCGCGGCGACACTGCGATTCGCGGGCCAGACGGCCGGCACCGGCTCGCGGAGGTTTTCTCAGCTGCCAACGGCCGGATCCGGGCGCGCACGGTCGGTTCCTCCCGTCGTGGATGACCATCCTGTCGAGGCTGCGGATCGGGCGGAAGGTCAGATGCCGAAGGGGTACGTCTCCGGCGGTTCCCCCGTCTCCCAGAGCGGGGTCCGCTCCAGGGGATCGACCGCCAGCGTCTCGTCGTAGTGCACCACCGCGTCGAATTGCCTGGAGAGCCGCGCCTCGAAGTAGTGACTGCGGCGCTCCGTCCCGGGCCGGTATACCACCCCGATCGCGCGCTGGAGGTGTTCGCCGCTGAACGCCTCGGTCACATCGCCGTCATCCCGGAGGTTGAGGAAGAACGAGGGGATGCCGGTCTCGTGGAAGGCGTGCTCGATGCTTCCCGGCAGCGCGGGCCGGACGCGCTTCCGCTCCGCGGGTTCGCCCCAGTCGGTCGCGGCGGTCACCGTCCCGCTGTAGGTGGTGAAGCCCACCAGGTAGCTGTACTCGTCGTGCCGCTCGCGCACGAGCTGCCCGACATTCCACTCGCCGATCCGGGCCATGTAGGTGGCGCGCGCGTCGCCCAGGTGGGAATTGTGTTCCCAGACCACGATCCGCGGGGCGTCGCCACGCTCGTCCATGTGCTCGATGAGCGCCTCGAGCGTGTCCGCCATATGTCGATCCCGCAGGTTCCAGGACGAGACGCGACCGCGGAACATCGTGCGGTAGTACTCCTCCGCATTCAGGACCAGGCGGGCGTTCTGCTCCGCGTGGAACAGCTCGTCCTCGGGAACCCGCCCGTCGCGTCTGGCGAGCTCGACGGCCCGTTCCCGCAGGTCGAGTAGCTGGCGGACCGCCTCCTCCTCGCAGCTCGGCGAGATGCCGAGGTCGACGCGGCGGCCGTACACCTGTCCCTCCTGGTCCGCGGAGCCGAAGCACGCGTATCGCTCCCGCGCCCGCCGCGCCCCCTCGGGATCGACCGTGTCAAGGTATCCGATCACCGCCTCGATCGACGTGTAGAGGCTGTACAGGTCCAGGCCATAGAAGCCGACCTTGCCCTGCCCGGGCGAGAGTGAGTCGTTGTGGGCGCGAAGCCAGTCGACGAAGTGGACGACATCGTGGTTTCGCCACATCCACTGCGGGAATCGCTGGAAGCCACCGAGTGCCTCACGGGCTGTCTGATCGTCACCCGTACCGCGGACGAAGCGGTTCACGCGGTACGCGTCGGGCCAGTCGGCCTCGATCGCCACGGCGTTGAAGCCGTTCTCGAGGATCAGGCGCTGCGTGATCTCGGCGCGGGCGCGATAGAACTCGTGGGTGCCGTGGGTCGCTTCGCCGAGCAGGACGATTCCGGCGCTACCGATCGCTTCGATGAGGGGATCCCAGTCCGCGGCGTCTCCGGTGATCGGTTGAGCCGCTCCGCGCGCGACATCGGAAAGGGTCCGGGTGATGCCCATGGGTCCGCCTCAACGGGTGCTGCCGTGGATTCCGGATCGGGCGCGCTCCGCCCGCTCGAGGAGGTCTCGGACCTCGTCGTCGGAGGTCTGCGAGAAGTCGTCGTACCAGAGCCCGACGGCGTGGAACGACTCGGGCGTCAGCAGGCAGACGATCTCGTCGACCTGGCTGCGGATCGCGTCGCAGGTTTCGCGCGCGGCGACCGGCACCGCGACGATCAGTTTTCCGGGACCACGCTGCTGGAGGGCGCGTGCGGCGGCCCGCATGGTCGAACCGGTGGCGAGGCCGTCGTCGACGAGGATGACCGTTCGGCCGGCAACGTCGGGGAACGGGCGATCGCCCCTGTACTCGCGTTCGCGACGGAGCAGCTCCTTGCGTTCGCGGTGCTCGACGGCGTCGATGACGTCGTCGGGGACGCGCAACGCTTCTGTCACCTGCTCGTTGACGACCCGGATGTCGTCGGAGGCGATCGCGCCCATGGCCAGCTCCTCGTGGCCGACGAGCCCGAGCTTGCGGACGAGGAACACGTCGAGTTCGGCGCCGAGCGCCGTCGCGACCTCGTAGGCGACGGGAACACCGCCGCGAGGTAGTCCGAGCACGAGTACCTCGGGCCGGTCGGCGTATTCGGAGAGCGTCTCCGCCAGCCGGATACCGGCGTCGGTCCGGTCACGGAACCGGGTCTGTCTCATGTGCCTCCTCCGGAACCGGCGACGGTACGCCATTCGCGACGGATGCGAGGGGATCGATGGTCGGCGGTGCGAGAAGCGTACCGACCGGACAGGCATCAGCCCGCCCGCGCACGATCGGACTCCCTCAGGAGGACCGGGCCGAGCGGCGACGCGGCGCAACCCGGTGGGGGTCCGATCGTTGCAGCGCCGCCCCGATGCGCGCGTCGACCCGCCCCCGGTGGGCCAGGGGCAGCGAAGAACAAGGGGGTGCCGCATGTCGTCAACGCCGTCGACCCCGTCGGAACCAGAGGCGCGGAAGTCTTCGGATCGCCGTGTTCGTGACCGTCGCGCGGCCGACCGTGCGGAGGGGTCGGAAGCGGCGCCTCGCGAGGTCGCCGCGTCACCGCAACCGGCGCCACCCGAACCCGCCCCCCGCGATCCGCGTCCGGACGGTGCGCCCCGGGTCGAACGTCGCCGGAACTGGCCGCCCCGCATCGAACGCCGACAATCCGATCACCCCGGGTTCCCCCAACCTCTCAGAGAAGGCGCCAGACTCGAGATCCCCTCCGACATCTGGGTCCAGGTGGACGGGCGGGACGAGTCCAGCGGCTTCGAGACGGATCCCGAACGCATCGCCGAGAGTCGCGACGCATTCCTTGCCGCCGCGAGCAAGGCGCTTTCATCGACGCTCGACGCGAAGGAGATCCTCCGGGCGCTGGTGGGCCTGGCCGTCCCCGCGATCGCCGACTCGGCCAGCGTCGACATCCCCACGGGGGACGGACGGCTGAAGCGCCTGGCGGTCAAACACGTCGATCCGGAGAAGATCCCGCTCGTCGAGGATCTACTCCGGAGGTACCCGCCGGCCGAGGGCGACGAGCACGGCCCGCTGCGCGCGATCCAGACCGGACGGACGGACTTCTTCGAGCTCACCGACGAGATGATCGAGTCGGGGACCGTGGACGAGGCGCAGGCGAAGCTCATCCGGGAGATCGGCCTCCGCTGGATCATCTCCGTTCCACTCCTCGCGCACGAGCGTGTGCTCGGTGCCATGACGCTCGTCTACGGCCGATCCGGCCGCACCTACTCGGAGCAGGATCGGGAGCTGATCGAGGACCTTGGCCGTCGGGCGGGCCTCGCCCTCCACAACTCGTGGATCGTGCGCGAGCTTGAGTACACGAAGGCGGAGCTGGAGCGGAAGGGGTCGGAGCTGCGGGAGGCGACCCGACGCCTGAACCTGCACGTCGAGCAGACCCCGGTCGCCGCCATCGACACCGACCCCGAAGGCCGGATCGTCGCCTGGAACCCGGCGGCCGAGCGGACGTTCGGGTACACGGCGGAGGAGGCGATCGGACAGCCTCTGGGCTTCACGGTGCGCGAGCGGGAACGGGAGCGGTTCGACGCAAACCTCGAGACGCTCCTCCGGCGCGAGGAGACGAGCACGCTCAGCACCAGCCGGAACCTCGCGAAGGACGGCCGGCCGATCCACTGCGAGTGGTACACCACGGCGCTGGTGGATACGGATGGCCGCGTGATCGGCATCGGCGCGCTCGTGGAGGACATCACCGAACGGATGGAGATGCAGCGGCAGGCACAGCGTCAGATGGAGAAGCTCAACGCCCTGCGCGCGATCGACCTCGCGATCACCGCCAGCATGGACCTCGGCGTGACCCTCACGGTCTTCCTCGATCAGGTCGTGACCCAGCTCGTCGTCGACGCGGCGGACAT
>CAZUVK010000104.1:7867-8247 GCA_964623785.1 uncultured Gemmatimonas sp.
GTCGGGATCGGCAACCTCGAGTCGAGCAGCCGGTTCGCGCGCGCGGACCTGCTCGCGCCCGAGGAATTCGTCTCCCACTTCGCGACTCCACTCGTCTCGAAGGGAAAGGTGGTGGGGGTGCTGGAGGTGTTCCACCGGGGATCGCTGCACGTCGACCAGGAGTGGACCGACTTCCTCGAGGCTCTCGCGGGGCAGGCGGCGATCGCGGTCGACAACACCAACCTGTACGAGAAGCTCCAGACCTCGAACATGGAGCTGTCGCTGGCCTACGACACCACGCTCGAAGGGTGGGCCCGGGCGCTCGACCTGCGCGACAACGTGACCGAGGGTCACAGTCGCCGCGTGACGGAGATGACCTCCGCCAGCCGCTCGGTCATCTC
>CAZUVK010000104.1:8257-12029 GCA_964623785.1 uncultured Gemmatimonas sp.
CGCGGCGACTGTGACCCTCGGTCACGTTGTCGCGTGACGGAGATGACCGAGCGGCTGGCGAAGGTCGTGGGTATCGACGACGCGGAACTCGTGCATATGCGACGGGGCGCGCTCCTCCACGACATCGGGAAGATGGCGATCCCCGACTCCATCCTGAACAAGCCGGGTCCGCTGACCGAGGAGGAGTGGGCGATCATGCGAAAGCACCCCGAATACGCGTACGAACTGCTTTCGCCGATCGAGTACCTGCGCCCTTCGCTGCCGATCCCCTGCGCCCATCATGAGCACTGGGACGGAGCCGGCTACCCGAAGGGACTGAGCGGGACCGGGATCCCGATCGAGGCGCGGATCTTCGCGATCGTCGATGTCTGGGACGCGCTGCGGTCCGACCGGTCGTACAGCCCCGCCTGGCCCGTGGACCGCGCGCGAGATGAGATTCGCGCCCTCGCGGGCAACCACCTCGACCCCGATCTCACGGAGATTTTTCTCGGCATGGAGTGGTGAACGCCGGGTCCGATGATTGCTACCTCTCCAGGGACGCGGAACACTTGATAGCCCGCCCGTATCCGTCCGTGGGAGACACACAGATGTCGCGACCGCCCGCCGCCAGTTCAGCCCCCGAGACACGGCGGCATTGGCCGCCCCGTATCGAACGGATCACGCCTGAGGAACACCCCCAGGACCATCCGGAGAACCATTCCGACGATCGCGGTGACCCGCTGGAGATCGCTCTCGCCCGGCAATCGCCCACGCGGGCGGCCCCGCCGGGTGCGCGGCTACCGGATGGTTGCCGGGAAGGTCCCGAGTGCCGCAGCGCCTTTCTGTCCGCCGCGAGCGAGAAGCTCGCCTCCTCGCTCGATCCCGAGGAAACGCTGAAGATCATCGCCCGCCTCGCCGTGCCCGGTTTTGCCGACTGGGCTGCCGTGGACATCGTTTGCGAGAACGGGAGGCTGGACCGCCTCACCGCCGAGATGGCCGACACCGGGCGCGCGGGGCTCTATGAAAGGATGGAGAAGCTCTACCCGCGGAACGACGAGCCGAAACTCGGCGCCCGGCTCGCGATCGCCACCGGAAGGACCAACTTCCGGTCCGAAATCACGGAAGAGATGCTCCGCGAGATCGCCGTCGACGACGAGCATCTGGCCATGCTCCTCGAACTCGATCCGCGGTCGTTCATCTCCACGCCCCTGATCCTGGATGGCCGCGCGATCGGGGCGATCTCGCTCGTCTACGCGAGGTCCGGGCGGAAGTACACCGAAGAGGACTGTCGCATGGTCGAGGACCTCGCGCGCCGCGCGAGCACGGCGCTGGGCAACTCGCGCCTCGTCGACGAGTTGCGTGAGGCGCGATCCCAGCTCCAGCGACAGGCCGATGAACTGGCGAAGAAGGGGAGGGAACTCGATGAGGCGCTGCTGCGGCATCGGCTCGCCGTTGGCCTGACGCCACTCGGTGTGGTCGACGCGGATCCGGAGGGCAGGGTGCTCGCATGGAATCCGGGCGCGGTCCGCATGTTCGGATACACGGAGAAGGAGATGATCGGGCGGCCGCTGAGCGTCATCTTCGCGGATCCCGAGCGGTTCAAGTCGAGCTTCGAGCAGAGCCTTCGGCACCGGGAAGGCGCGCGCCGGGGTGCGATGCGCAACGTCCGGAAGGACGGTGAACGGATCATCTGCACCTGGCACGCGACGCCCCTCATCGATGCGGAAGGTAGGGTGATCGGCCTCAGCGGGGTCGCGGACGACATCACCGACGAGATCGCGATGCAGGCAGAGGTCCAGCGGCAGATGGACCGCATCAACGCATTGAGGGCGATCGACCTGGCGATCACCGCCAGCATGGAGATCACGCTGACGCTGACGGTGCTGCTCGATCAGGTCGTGGGCCAGCTCGAGGTCGACGCGGCGGCCGTGCTGATGATGAACGACTACCTCCAGTGCCTCGAGTACAGTGCCGGGAGGGGGTTCCGCGGGACGGACATCCAGAAGACCTCGATTCCCATCGGCGAAGGCATGGCCGGCCGCGCCGCGCGCGAGCGGCGGACGTTCGGCGTGCCCAACCTGGAGACGAATACGTGGTTCGTACGGACCGCCGCGGTCGAGGCGGAAGGGTTCGCGGCCTACTACTGCACCCCGCTCATCGCGAAGGGCAGGGTGATCGGAGTCCTGGAGGTCTTCCACCGGACGCCGCTCAGCGCGAACCAGGATTGGCTGGGCTTCCTGGAGACGCTCGCCGGCCAGGCGGCGATCGCTGTCGAGAGTGCCCGGCTCTTCTCCGACCTTCAGAAGTCCAACATGGACCTGGCCGTGGCGTACGACTCGACGCTCGAAGGATGGGCGCGAGCGCTCGATCTGCACGATGACGTCACCGAGGGACACAGCCGTCGAGTCACGGCGATGGCGGAGCGACTCGCGAAGGCGGTCGGCATCGGCGACCAGGAGATCATCAACATCCGTCGCGGCGCGTTGATGCACGACATCGGAAAGATGGGGATTCCCAGCTCGATCCTGAACAAGGACGGACCGCTCGACGACGAGGAATGGGAGCTGATGCGGAAACACCCAGACTTCGCGCGCGACCTGCTTCAGCCGATCGAGTACCTGCGGCCGGCGCTGGACATCCCCTACGCACACCACGAGCGCTGGGACGGGACGGGATATCCGCGCGGGCTCAAGGGGGAAGAGATCCCGCTGGCGGCGCGGATCTTCGCCATCGTCGACGTGTGGGACGCGCTGCGATCAAAACGCTCGTACAGCGACGAGTGGCCGGAGGAGAAGGTCCGCGACACGATCCGGGCGCTCGCCGGGACCCACCTCGACCCCGCGCTCGTCGAGGTGTTTCTGGGGATGGAGTGGTGAGGACGCGCGTGGCGCTCAGGCCTCCGAGTGGGCGGGTGCCAGGTGTTGCAGGAACCAGTCGCGCGCCAGCTCCGCGACCGTCTCGAGCGTGCCCGATTCCTCGAACAGGTGCGACGCGCCGACCACGACCTCGAGCGTGACTTCGCACGTCATCCGGGCCATCGCGTCCTGGTTCATCGCGATCACGGGGATGTCCTCGCTTCCCACGATCAGCAGCGTCGGCGCCCGGACCCACTGCAGCGCCGTGCCCGCCAGGTCGGGCCGGCCGCCGCGCGACACGACCGCGCCGACCGCGTCCGGTCGCTCCGCCGCCGCGACGAGCGCCGCGCCCCCGCCCGTACTTGCTCCGAAGTAGCCGATCGGCAGGTCCGCCGTGGCCGGCGCGGCGGCGAGCCAATCCGTCGCGTCGACGAGGCGGGCCGCGAGCATGGCGATGTCGAATCGCAGGTGACGCGTCCGCGCGTCGATTGTCTCTTCCCCCACCGTGAGCAGGTCCAGCAGGAGCGTGGCGAGCCCCGCCCGCTGGAGTTCCTGAGCAACAAACTTGTTGCGCGCGCTATGTCGACTGCTGCCGCTCCCGTGCGCGAAGAGCACGATGCCCGTCGCCCGCTCGGGGATCACGAGGTCCCCGTCGAGCGCGACCTCACCGGAGGAGATGGAGACCGCGCGTTCCGTGGTCATCGTCGCTATTCCAGGTCTTCGGGGACGCCCGACCTCTCGCTCGGCGCTTCCTCGCGGTTCGCGCGCCGCGGCGGGTGGCCATCGGTTTCGCGGGTTCCGTGGCCCCATTCACCCATCGTGCGGATCTCGGAGTCGGACGGTGCCTCTCCCGCCGATGCCGGATAGACCCCGCTCGGTTCCACCACGTCCTTGCGGCCCTTTCCCTCACCAGGCACGCCGCGGCCCGCCTCCTCTTC
>CAZUVK010000105.1:0-9505 GCA_964623785.1 uncultured Gemmatimonas sp.
GCGCGATCGCGCCGCCGGTCCGGGTGGCGGCTATCGTCTCGTTCCCGATCAGGTCCGTATCGACGAGCACCGCCCTGGAGCCCTGGCCGGTGACGTAGAGTGCCCCTCCATCGGCCGTGGTCGCTCGATTGTCGCGCATCACCACATCGATCGTGTGAAGCTCGGCGCCGTTCCACACGAGTGCCGCCGGGCCCGCGGGCGCGTATGCGTTCCTGATGGTAAGACTCTGGAGGGTCACCTTCCCTCCGGAGACTTCGAACGCACGGCGCACGCTCTGCGGCGAACCAGCCATGTCGATGACTGTCGTCGCCGGGCCTGCCCCGATGATCGCGAGGTCCTGGGTTATCGCCGGGAGCGCGGCCGCGGGCAGGATGGTGGAAAACGCGAGAACCGTGGAGAGTGCCTGGCCCTCCGGCGTCGGCGACTGATCGGACGCGGACTCCGTTGGCGACCCGGCAAGGGAGGCGGCCGCGGCGGGCCAGAGGTAGAGCGTGTCGGGTCCCGCGACGGCGTTCGCCGCATTGATCGCCTCCCTGAGCGAGCAGTGGGCCCAGGTGCAGGCGCCGTCGTCCGCGTCGTTCGTGGAGGTAACGCCGATCGCCCGCCGCACGACGATCTCCTTCGTCGCGGTCAACCCGGGGACGAGATCGGCGATTGCCGTCACGGTGCAGGTGATCGGTTCGGTCGGCGCGTTGAATGTCGCGGCCATCCCGGTGCCGCTGATCTGTCCACACGTGGTACTCCAGACGATCCCCGACTGGGCGCCCGTTCCCTGAATCTGGGCGGTGAGCGCGAGCACCTCGCCGCGCAGGGCGGTCTCGGATGCCGGGAGAATCACAAGCTGAAGGGAGGGGACGGTAAGCGTCGCGGTTCCCAGCTTCGTTGCGTCCGCCGCGCTCGTCGCGGTTACCGTGTACTGCCCCGGTGTCGCGGGGGCGACCCAGCTCACGGAGAGTCCCGAGCCATTGATCGTTCCTCCAGTCGCCGTCCACTGCACCGCGGTGTTGCTCGTGTTCGCCACAGTCGCGGTGAGCGTCTGGGATTCTCCTACCCCCACCGTCGCCGTTGCCGGAGAGACCGACACCGTGATCACGGGCACCGGGTTGGTCGACGAGTCACCGCATCCGGCGATCACGGCGCAGAACAGGAGCGCCACCGCACACCGGAGATGGGCAACTCCACGCCCGGTGGATGAGGACCGTGAATTTCCAGTCGTGCGCTTCATCAAGACCTTCTCGCGGCTTCCCGCCATGAGGTGCAGACGGGGGCGGATCCTCGCCGCGCGGTCGCCGGTCCGGGTTGATGTTCGCGAAACCGCCGGCGCTTGTGCAGTTGCGCTCGGCGTCGGGGCGTTGTGGGTGCGGCTCGCGGGCGGTGTCGGCATGGGGTGATGCCCTTCGCTGTTGGGGTGTTCTGAACGGGTTGAAGGCACAACGGGAAGCTCTCGAGAGTCGGCCTGATGGTGAGCACGCCTCCTGTGGTCTGGCCTGGGCATTCGGCCGGGTCGTGGGTCGATCCGGACTCGATTCAGAAGTTGACGCGTCGAAATCGGTGACGGCGGCTCATTCCGGCGCGCAATACCGTTGATGGCGTGGGGAGCGTTGCTCTATCCGCTCCAGAGGGATGCTGAATCGTGGGGATCGAGTCTGCCTGTCCGGCCGATCGCGCGTGCGGGCCGCTTGACCACTTCCGCTCGTTCATCTATCCTGCGGAAACTGTCGGTCCCGACTTGCCCACGCCTTCCCGCACCCAGCTCCGAACTCCCGGCTCCGGCCAGGCGTAACTCGCCCCCGATCCCGGCGCGGAACGCCTCCCCGAGAGTGTTCGCCCATCACCCCGGTCGACATACGCGCATGAATCCCGATGATTCGCTGATTCCCGAGGGCGTCGCCCGGATGCAGCGGTGCTTCGAGGAGGCGTTGTCACTCGGCGGCGCGGCGCGCGAGGAATATCTGTTGTCGCTGGCGGGAGAAGATGGGCCGCTCTCCAGTCGGGTCCGGTCGCTGCTCGCCGCCCACGAAAGCGCGGACGAGCGGCTCGACCGACCGATCCTGGCGGATGCGGCCCGACTCGCCGAGGCGCGGTCTCAGCCTGGCGAGGGCGAGCGCGTCGGCGCGTACGAGGTCCTGCGGCAGATCGGGGCCGGGGGGATGGGTGTTGTCTTCGAGGCCGTCCGCGCGGATGACCAGTATCGCCAGCGGGTAGCGATCAAGGTGCTGGCCGGCCATCTGGCCACCGACCGGATGGTGGAGCGATTCCGCAGAGAGCGGCAGATCCTTGCCGACCTTCGCCACCCCAACATCGCCGCCCTCCTGGACGGGGGCGTGACCTCCGGGGGTCAGCCCTACTTCGCCATGGAGTTCCTCCAGGCGGAGCCGATCACTACCTGGTGCGACACTCGGGGGCTCTCGGTCGGGGCGCGGATCACCCTCTTCCAGCAGGTTTGCGCGGCCGTCCAGCACGCGCACCATAGCCTCGTGATCCATCGAGACCTGAAGCCGGCGAACATCGTGGTGGGCGAGGACGGCGGCGTGAAGCTGCTGGATTTCGGTATCGCCAAGCTGCTGCGCGACGTGGGTGAAGAGGGGGATGACGCGGCCAGCACCCGGGCGGACGAACGCGCCCTGACACTCGACTACGCATCTCCCGAGCAGATTCGCGGGCTGCCCATCGGGACCCGGTCCGACGTATATGCGCTCGGCGTCGTCCTGTACGAACTGCTGGCGGGAGTTCGGCCCTTCGACCTGCGTGGGCGATCGGCCGCCGAGGTGGAGCGGATCGTGACCCAGGTGTCGCCCACCCGGCCCAGCGGCACCATCGTGGAGGAGCGAGCGGCCGTCGTCGCGGAGCGCTCGGGGGCGCGATTGCGCCAGCGGCTGGAGGGCGACCTCGATGCCATCGTGCTCCAGGCGCTTCGCAAGGAGCCGGAGCGCCGCTATGGCTCCGCCCGGGAGCTGTCGGAGGACCTGGGTCGTTACCTGAACGGGCACCCCGTGACGGCGCGGCCCGATGGCACCGTCTACCGGTTGAGGACGTTTGTCCGACCCCGACGGGTCGCGACTGTGGCCACGACACTCGCCCTCCTCTCCCTGGTCGGTGGGTTGATCGGCACCACCATGCAGGCTCGGGCCGCCGAGCGAGAGCGGGAGCGGGCGACGGAGGTCACCACATTCCTGACGACCATGCTCGGCGCCGCCGACCCCGCCTCCTTCGGTCGCGACGTCCAGGTGCGGGAGGTTCTGGATTCCGCCGCCGTGCGGGCGAACGAACTGGCGGCGCGACCGGCCCTCGAAGCCGAGATTCGGCGGATCATCGGCGGGACCTACCTGGCGGTTGGTGAGTTCGAGCTGGCGGAGACGCAGTACCAGCGCGCGATCGACGCCCTCGCCGGGGCGGTCGGAAGCGACGCCCGGGGGCGCGCGGATGCACTGGGTCAGCTGAGCATGGCGCTGGAGTTCCAGGGCCGCTACGCCGAGGCGGATTCGGTGCTGAGTGTGGCGACGGCGATGTACGACCGGTGGGGCTACTCCGACGACGCGGCGCGAGGGGCTCACCTCGACTCCCGCGGCCGCGTGCTGGCCCGCCTCGGGGCCATGGCCGAGGCCATTCCTTTCTTCCAGCAGGCGATCGACATCGAGGAAGCACGACGGCCGGTCAACGACTCGTCCCTGGCAAACCTGTACGCGAACCTGGGAGTCGTCACGAGCGAGGTCGGACGCAACGCCGAGGCCGAGACGCTGCTCGTCGCCGCGCTCGCCTCCGCGCGACGCGCGTACGGCGAGACCAGTCCTCTCGTCGCGGCGATCCTGTCTCCGCTGGCCTCCGTTCAGGCGCGTGAGGGCGCGTTCGACCGGGCGGACAGCACCTACCTCGCGACGATCGCGATGCGCCGCGATCTCCTTGGAGACCAGCACCCCGACTACGCGTGGACGATGTTCAACTACGCGGACTTTCTCCGGGACGTAGGCAGGCACGCCGAGTCCGCGGATTGGTCACGCCGGGTTCTCGCGCTACGCGGAGGCTCTCTCACCGACGCGCACCCGACCGTCTCGGGATCCCTCGCGGTACTCGGTCGCGCCCTCGCCGGCCTCGACTCGCTGGAAGCCGGGGAGCCGTTGCTGCGGGAGGCCCTCGACATCCGCAAGGCGCAATATCCCCCCGGACACTTCACAATCGCTTCGAGCGAGGGTATCCTGGGCGAGCATCTGGCGCTTCTCGGCCGCTTCGAGGAGGCGGAAGCGCTGTTGCTCGGCTCGGAGCGGGATCTCCTGATCGCCCGCGGTGAGGAAGCGCCCATCATTCGGGACGCCTGGAACCGGCTCGTCCGGCTCTACGAAGCGTGGAACAGGCCCGAGGATGCCGCCGCGTGGCGGGCGCGACTGGCTACGGCGCCGGCCGCCACCGAAGGTCCGTAGTAGTTCCTCCACCGGCCCCTCACGGCGTGTGCGGCGAGCGCCAGTAAGCAAAGCCCGGTGCGAACGCCCAGACAGGGTGGCGCGCCCCACGGTGAGGCGGGCGCCCGCCCGGGTGGGAACGGAATCGTGGCGACGGCGTGACCTTTCGAAGTGAGGTTCGTGTCAGGCGTCTCCTACCTTGGGCCCCGGATCATTGAATCACTCAATCCGGGAGGCCCGTCCATGTCTTGGAAATCAATCTGGAAAGCGGGAACCGCGACGTTGATCGCGGCGGCATGCCTTTCGTTTCTCCATCCCCAGCCGATCGACGCCCAGTCGCCGACGACATCCGCGATCGCGGGCAGAGTGCTCGACGAACAGGGAGCGCCCCTCGCCAACGTTCAGGTCATCGCCACGAACCAGGCGACCGGGCACTCGCTGGGAGTTCTAACGCGCGCCGACGGCAGGTATCAGTTGCCGGGTCTTCAGCCAGGCGGTCCCTACCGGATCTCGGCGAGCATGATCGGTTATGCCACGAACTCGGTGGATGACGTCAGTCTGATCCTGGGCCGAACCTCGGATCACGGATTCACTCTGCGTCCCGAGGCGATCGCGCTCGCCGCCATCGATGTCGTGGCGGGCCGAGGTTCCGTGATGGCGTCGGACCGGACGGGCGCGGCGACGGTCTTTGGAAGAGAGCGGATCGAGCGGACGCCGACGATCTCGCGGGACTTCACAGACTACGCGCGGATCGTCCCGCAGATCAACACGAGCAGCGGGATGAGCGCGGGCGGCCGGAACAACCGCTTCAACAACATCCAGATCGACGGCGCGGTGAACAACGACCTCTTCGGGCTGGCCGCGAGCGGCACCCCCGGGGGACAGGCGGGCGCGCGGCCGATCACGATCGAGGCGATTCAGGAGGTTTCCGTCGTGATCGCGCCGATGGACGTTCGGCAGAGCGGCTTCACCGGCGCGGGAATCAACGCCGTTACGCGCTCCGGCACGAATACGTTGCATGGAACGCTCGCCTACTTCACGCGGAACCAGGACTTCGTCGGCCGTTACACGGTTCCGATGACGGACACGGCGGCGGCGAAGGTCGCGAACTTCGAACAGTCGAACATCGCGTTCTCGCTGGGCGGGCCGATCATCGAGAATCGCGCGCATTTCTTCGTGGCGGGGGAGATGAGCGGGCGCGAGGCGCCGCTTGGCTTCGTCGCGGACCAGGGCTCCGGGGTCACAAGCACGGACGCGCAGCGCATCCAGCAGATTCTGCGCTCCCAATACGGCTACGAAGCCGGCGCGTGGGAGGACGTCGACCTGACTCGCAACGACAAGAACATCTTCGCGCGCTTCGACCTCTCGGTCACGCCCGAGCATCGGCTGACGCTGAGGCACAACCACGTCAACGCGGGCGACGACAACCTCAGCCGCAGCAATGCGTCCTACCGCCTGACGGATCAGCTCTACACATTCAAGTCGGTTACCAACTCGACTGTCGCCCAGCTGAACAGCAGCTTCAGCGGCAACTTCTTCAACGAGTTTCGGATCGGCTACCAGACGATTCGCGACAAGCGGGCGATCGGCAACCAGTTCCCCGCGGTCCGGGTGACCGTGCCGGGCGGAAACGTCTTCGCCGGTCACGAGCAGTTCTCGGGTGGCAACGCGCTCAACCAGGACATCCTTGAGATCACGAACGACCTGACGATCCCCTTCGGGCCGCACGATGTAACGATCGGAACCAGCAACCAGTTCTTCAAGTTCAGCAACCTCTTCGTCCGCAACCTGTTCGGCTACTATGAGTTCCCGAGCATGGACGCCCTCGAGACCGGCGCGGCGAACCGGTTCGAGTACAGTTACCTGCTGCCAGGCGGCCGGGAGCGCGCCGAGTTCCCCGTCCAGCTCCTGTCAGCCTACGTCCAGGATAGCTGGACCGTGAGTGACAGGCTACGATTGACCGGCGGCATACGCATCGAAATGCCCGCCTTCAATGATTCGCCCGGGCAGAATGACGAAGTGACCCGAACGGTCAGCCGCGACGGGAAACCAGTGAGGACCGACGAGGTCCCCAGCGGCAAGTTCCTGATCAATCCGCGGATCGGGTTCAACTGGAATGTCGCCGGTGACGGTTCGACCCAGCTTCGTGGTGGTGTGGGTCTCTTCAGTGGCAGGACCCCGGGCGTGTGGATTTCGAACGCGTACGGGAACACCGGCGTGGACTACGCCCGTTTCACGTGCACGGGCGCGCAGACGCCGGCCTTCGTCGCGGATCCGGCTCAGCAGCCACGAGGCTGCGCGGGGTCGACGTCGCTCGCCCCGAACGAGATCAACACGATCGATCCGGACTTCAAGCTTCCGCAGGTGGTGCGGGCATCACTGGCGATCGACAGGGAACTGCCGTTCGGCGCGTTCCTGACGCTCGAAGGCCTCTTTACGGGTTCGCGGTCCGACGTACTCCCGCGGGAACTCATGGTCGGCTCACCGGACGGAACCATCGAGGGACGGACCCGATGGAGCCGCGTCGACGCGCCGTTCACCAACGTCATCGACATCACCAACACGTCGAAGAACCGGTACTACAGCTTCACCACGGAGCTCACCCGTCCACTCGCGGGTGGATGGTCGGCATCCGCGGCCTACACGTGGTCGCGCGCCGAGGACGTCAACTCGACGACCTCCAGCCAGGCGCTTTCGAACTGGCGGTTCAACCCGATCGTGGACAACCCCGACGATCCCGAACTTCGGCCCGCGAACTTCGACGTGACTCACCGTCTTCTCGCGTCGGCGCTGTACGAGGCCTCGCTGATCCGGGGAGCTCCGACACAGCTTTCGTTCGTTGTCACGCGTGACTCGGGCCGCCCCTATACGTTCACTTACGGGGGATCCGGGGCAAACGCCGACGTGAACTACGACGGCTCGAACGGAAATGACCTGGTCTTCGTTCCGGCGAACTCGGGCCAGATCCGTTTCACCGGGACCCCGGCCGAGCAGGCCGAGTCGTGGGCGAACCTGGATGCATTTATCAGCTCGACCGATTGCCTCAACGAGGCGCGCGGAACCGTGCTCAAGCGCAACGCCTGCCGGGAGCCGAGCTTGAGCCGCCTCGACCTGCGGTTTGCGCAGGTGATCCCGAGCGTTCGGGACCAGCGGATTCAGCTTACGCTGGACATCATCAACTTCGGGAACCTGCTCAACCGCGATTGGGGTCTGTCGGAGTTTGTGCCCAACCAGAACGACATCACCGTCTTCTACGTCAACAACCGGACGCCGGACGCGGACGGACGGGTGCTGATGCAGCCGGTGAGGTCGAACCCAAGGGTACTTCAGGTGAGCAATCTGGCCTCGCGGTACGAGTTCCAGATCGGCGTGCGGTACTCGTTCTAGGGGGATGATGAGCTGGAAGCGGAAGGGCCGCCCGGCATGTCGCCGGGTGGCCCTTCCGCTTCTACGGATCGACAGCGATGAATCTGCCGATGGGAGGCGGCGCTACCGGCGCCGGAAGTCCCCGAAGCCAGGCGATGAGCACGTAGAGGTCGACGAGCCCGGTATGAACGATGTCGGCCGCTCCGGGCAGCATGGAGAACCAATCGCCACCTTCCACGAGGAAGTTGTTCGCGGAGAGGGTGTACCGGCCGGACGGAGAGATGACTTCGCCGGAATCCAGGGTTGCGTCGACGAGCCGCTCACCGAGCGCGGCGCTCGCGCGATAGCGAACGCGAACTCCGCTTACGTGCGCCGAAGCCCTGCCTCCCCGCAGCGCATGCTCCAGCACGGCGAGAAGCTCTTCGCCGGAGAGGCTCATGGTGACCAGCGTGTTCGCGAAAGGCTGCGCGCGGAAGAGGTCGTCGTAGCGGACTTCGCCCGCGGGCAGCTCGGTCCGGATCCCGCCGTTGTTGATGAGCGCCACCTGCGTTCCCGTCGCCGCGCGCTGGGCATCGGCGATCAGATTGCCGAGCGGATATTCGGACCCGGTGCGCAGGAGGGGGTCGCTAGTGGTCGTGACGACTTCGTGGATGACCGGGCCGACCTCCACCTCGTGGCTCGCGATCAGCGTCGCAATCTCCGGGTCAGGCACGATCTCGTCCACGAAAAGCACGGGCTGCATGGTCAATCCGACCGCCACGCTGTCTTCGGAAACCCGTTCGAGATCGACGATGGAGAGGCGATAGCCGTACGAACTCGCCTGTACGACCGGAACGCCGGACGGCTTGATGTCGAGAAGGGTGTGGCTGTGTCCCGAGACGATGAGATCGGGCGGATGCGCGAGACGCGCCGCGATCTCGATCATCGGTCCGCTACAGTCATCCGAGGGGCCGATCGCGCAGTAGGCCCCTTCGTGGGCGGTGACGATCACGAAATCGGCGCCCTCGCCGCGAAGCACCGGAACCCAGTGGTCGATCGCGGCCTCCTCATCACCGAAATCGAACGGGGCCACGAACGAGGGCATCGCCGCGATCGGAGTCGTTCCGGTCGCGATGCCGATGATCCCCACCCGGACCGAGTCGCACGCCGGCGGGCCTGCCTGGCAGCCGGGGAGCATGACCGTGGCCGTCGCCCTTCCCCATGAGGGAAGCGTGTCGGTGCCCTTCACGAAGATGTTCGCCGCCAGCCAGGCGAACTCCGCCTGCTCGATCCGCTCCTTCAGTACGTCGGCGCCCCAGTCAAACTCGTGGTTCCCGACCGCGGCCGCCGTGACGCCGAGAGCGTTGTAGAACTCCACTGTCGCGCTACCCATCGTCAGGTTCGAGATGGGCGCGCCCTGCATGACGTCGCCCCCGTCGAGCAGGATCGCGGGGCCGTCGATTCCGGCGCGGGCGAGGTTCACGTACGCGGCGACCGCCGCGGCTCCACCAACCTCGCGCCCCTCCGCCCACGCGGGCCGGGTCGGACGGAGATGGCCGTGGAAGTCGTTCATGCCGATGACGCGGAGGCGCTTCCGGCCCTCCGGGGCGGTGGCCTCGTCTCGTGCAGGACCGCCTTCGGAGCCGCCGCCATCGAGGGCCGCCGAGGCGCACCCACCGGTGGCGATCATCGACGCGGCGGTAAGGATCCGCCAGGCACGCCCCATCCTGAACCCCGAAACTCGCTTCGCCATCGGCCGACTCTCC
>CAZUVK010000105.1:9515-11972 GCA_964623785.1 uncultured Gemmatimonas sp.
GGCATCATCCGGCCCGAACGCCGGGCCACCCATGGGCCAAGAGTAAACGACCCCGTCAGGCGTCGAAACGCGATTGACGGAATCGTTACGGGATTGGTGGCGATCAGCCCGGCGCGAGACTACCGGTTCGCGCCGCCGCGAATGCGTGCCAACACGGTTACATCCACGTGACGGCCGGGTGATCCGTGAAATACGACTCCCGCCCAGACTTTCAGGATTCAGACGCCGACCGCCGTGCGCGTCGTGTGATCAACGGGGATTCCCCTTCACTACAAAGGAGCCAGGCCGTGATACCAGTTCGATCCGCGACCACGAGGCGCGCCGCGCTCGCGGCCGTTCTCTTCACGCTCGTCGCATGCGAAAACAGCGTCACGGAGCCGGAACCCCCGTTCGTCGAAAGCGTCGCCGTCAGCCTGCCCTCCTCGACGATAACGACTGGCGAGACGACCTTCGCGACTGCCGCCGGCGTCGATCAGAACAGTGAACCGATCGCGCTTGAAGAGGTTCTCTGGTCCTCATCCGCCGAATCGATCGCCACGGTCAATGAAGCCGGGTTGGTGACCGGCGTTGCGGCGGGTGAAGCCCGGATCATCGCCACGTCCAACGGTGTCGCGGGAGAAAGGACCATCACCGTCACCGCACCTCCCGGCATCGTGATCAACGAAATCGAGTCGAACGGCGGCACGCCCGGAGATTGGGTCGAACTCTACAATCCGACCGGGGGGCCCGTTGACGTTTCGGGATGGGTGTTCAAGGACAACGACGATTCGCATGCGTACGTTCTGCCGGCCGGGTCGATCATCCTCTCCGGCGGCTACCTCGTGCTCGACGAGGCCGCGTTCGGCTTTGGCCTGGGAACGCCGGACGCCGCGCGACTCTTCAACGCCTTCGGCGCGCCCGTCGACTCCCACGCCTGGACCCCGCACGCGCCGACGACCTACGGCCGCTGCCCGAGCGGCGCAGGTGACTTCGTCACGACCTCCGCCCCGACCAAGGGGGCACCGAACAACTGCGCGCCAGACGCGGCCTCGATCGTCATCAACGAAGTCGAATCGAGCGGCGGTACGCCGGGTGACTGGGTCGAGCTCTACAACACCAGCCCGAACCCCGTGAACCTCGCCGGGTTCACCTTCAGGGACGACAACGACGCGGCCGGGTACGTCCTTCCCGCCGGAACGACGATCGCCGGGAACGGCTACCTGGTACTCGAGGAAGCGGCGTTCGGGTTCGGGTTGGGCGCGGCCGACGCGGCGCGCCTCTTCGACGCGAGCGGCGCGCTCATCGATTCCTACGCCTGGACCTCGCACGCCACGACCACCTACGGCCGCTGCCCGAGCGGGACCGGTGGCTTCACCACGACGACCACTCCGACGAAAGGTGCGGCGAACGCCTGCCCGGGAGAGGTCACCGTGCTCTCCTGGCCCGGTGACGCGGCTGTTCAGGTTGTTGACGGCCTGAACGTCTTCGGAGGAAACCTGAGCGGCCTGACTTACGAGGGGGCGAACGGAGCGGCGCCGACCGTGCTCTGGGCGGCGCGGAATGGTCCGGGCAGTATCTTCCGATTGATCCGGGATGGGGCGACGTGGGTTCCCGACCCCACCAATGGCTGGGGTTCGGGAAAGGCGCTCAGATATCCCGACGGTTCAGGGGACCCGGACGCCGAGGGCCTCACCTTCGCCGCCGCCAGCGCCGGCGGGATCTACGTGGCGACCGAGCGGAACAATGCCGCCAGTGGCGTCAGCCGGAACAGCGTCCTCCGCTTCGACCCCGCGCATGCTGACGCGACGCTCACGGCGACCCATGAATGGAATCTTACCGCGGACCTTCCCGCCGTCGGCCCGAATCTTGGGATCGAAGCGATTACCTGGGTTCCCGACGACTTCCTCGTTACCGGGGGAT
Source organism: uncultured Gemmatimonas sp. (assembly GCA_964623785.1). Lineage (GTDB taxonomy): Bacteria > Gemmatimonadota > Gemmatimonadetes > Longimicrobiales > Longimicrobiaceae > WHSP01. Next base: position 11,415 of record CAZUVK010000105.1, read on the forward strand.
TCCATGACGAGAGCCGCGGAAGCACGTACAACCCCGCCAACTATACTGATCACGCCGGCGGGCTCTTCTTCGTCGGGATCGAGGCGAACGGAACAATCTACGCGTTCGCCCTCAACCACTCCGGCGGCGGTTTCACCCGCGTCGCGACGATCGACAGCGGCTTCCCCGGTGTGATGGGGGTGGAGTTCGACCGGGAGCTGGGATACCTATGGGCTCTATGCGACGACGGGTGCGGCGGACGCTCCAACGTGCTGGAGATCGATTCCGACGTGGACGTGGCCACCTCCGGACGATTCGTCATCACGCATCGTTTCGACCGGCCGGCCGGAATGCCCAACCTGAACAACGAGGGTTTCGCCATCGCGCCGGGGTCAGAGTGCGTCGGCGGCCGTAAACCCGTTTTCTGGGCGGATGACTCGGAGACGGACGGGCACTCGATCCGTCGGGGAACGATCCCCTGCGTGAGGTTCTAGAACCTGCCACAGACGTTACGTCGCGGCGGAAGGGGGCGGGGAAACGTGAGGGGATCGCAGCGTTCGCCGTTCGCGATCCCCTCAC
>CAZUVK010000106.1:0-10074 GCA_964623785.1 uncultured Gemmatimonas sp.
GGTTCACCGACATCACCAGAACCAGATCGACTTCGGGGATGACCTCCCGGATCATCTCCACCGGCGTCGCCGGGTTGATCGCCACGCCCGCGCGTATCCCCGCGTCGTGGATCGTCTGAATCGTGCGGTGCAGGTGATGGGTCGCCTCGGCATGCACCGTGATCGAATCCACCCCGGCGTCCGCGAACGCACGGATATACCGATCGGGCTCCGAAATCATCAGGTGCGCGTCGAGCGGCAGCGGCGTGGCCGACCGGATCGACGCGGCCACCAGCGGGCCGATGGTGATGTTCGGAACGAAGTGGCCGTCCATCACGTCCAGGTGAACCCAATCCGCCCCACCCTGCTGGGCCGCACGGAGCTCGTCGCCGAGCCGGCTGAAATCCGCCGACAGGATGGAAGGCGCAATCTTGATATTCATCTCGTTATCGTGTCAGGACTTCGCAGCCACCCTCGCGCGCGACGATCACGCGTGTTGCCGATCCGAGGAAGAGCCCGTGCTCCATGACTCCGGGCCGGGTGTCCAGCACCGCGGCCAGCTCGTGGGCGTTCGGGATCGCGTCCGGGAAGTGGCAATCGATGACCAGGTGGCCGCCGTCCGTCCGGTACGGTTCGCCCTGGGCGGTCCTTCGGATCACCGGGTCACAGCCGACCCGGCGGAGGAAGGGCAGCTGAACGCCGAGGCTGAACCCGTCGATCTCGACAGGTACCGGGGCCTTCCGCCCCAACCGGTCGACGAGCTTGGACGCATCCACCAGCACGATGAACTTCGTCGCCGCGGTCACCACGACCTTCTCGCGCAGCAGCGCCCCCCCAAGACCCTTGATGAGATCGAGCGAGGGGTCGACCTCGTCCGCGCCGTCGAGCGCGAGGTCGAGCGATGGGTGCTCCGCGAGCGTGCTCAGGGGGATACCCAGAGCCGTCGCGCGCCGCGTTGTGTCTTCCGACGTCGGGACACCCACGATGTTCGCGAGCTCCCCCGCCTCCCGGCGCGCCGCGATCGCCTCGAGGAGGAACCGCACGGTCGAGCCCGTGCCGAGTCCCAGTATCATCCCGTCCTCGATGTACTCCACCGCGCGATATCCGACCGCGCGCTTCTGATCGTCCGCGTTCGACACCCGATGCTCCAGTTCGCTGTTTGAGCGGGGAAGATACGAGCGGGCCCCGGCATCCGCGAGGTGCGCGATCCCGGGATCCCGAACGAAGGAAGGGCACCCCCGTGAGAGAGTGCCCTTCCGAACCGAAAACCGACCTTGCTACGTTGCTCCTTCAGTCACCGATCTTACCCGCGGGGTCGAATGACCTCACGCGGAGTGAACGGCTGGAACTCGCAGCCAGGCCGCACCGCGACGTACAGGATCTCGTAAGGAGCCTGCGTGCCCGCCTCGGCGAAGACCGCGGTGCCCATGTGCTCCCCGACCCGCTGGAGCTGCGTGAGCGGAACGACCCGCGTAACACCGTACTTCACCCACTCGCGGTCGCCGAACGACATCTCGTTCTCCTGGATGAACCAGGTGGCTCCAGCCGCGTAGTTCGGCGCGGTCGCCGGATGAGCCTGAGCGAAAGGCGTATTGCCGATCAGCGTGTCGTTCGTCGCCGGACGGAACGTCGCCGTGATGTTCTGCAGCGCGCCGTTCTGAACCACGCACACCTGAATCTGGCGCTCGGCCGGAGGCGGCGGGGGCGGCGGCGGCGGGGGCGGCGGCGGCGGAATCGGAACGATCGGCACCGGAATCGAGCCGATTCCGACCTTCAGTCCAGCAACCGCACGACCCGTCGCCGAGAACTTGTCGCTCGCGAAATCCACGTCCGCAGAGTGTGTCGGCGAATCGTAGAGGTGCGCGCCGAGCTCACCGAAGAGCCCGATCCGGTTCGTCAGCGAGATGATGTCGAACCCCAATCCGAACGTACCCTGCCCGACCGTCCCGTAGTCCCCTGAATACGAAACGCAGGTTGCGTACGGAGCATAATCCGCGACGCAGATGCCGGTATCATCGTCATCGTCGAGATCCGCCGGCCCACCAGCGAAGTTCGCGACCGTTACACCGCCGCCGAGCCAGAAGTACATCGACGACAGGAAATTCGAATCGTTCCCCCACATCGGTCGGAACGCCAGACTCAGGTCGGCGAACCAGTTGTTGAGCGGATAGTCGGTATTCGCGAGCCCGATCGGCTGACCCGCGCTGTTGTCGGGCGCCGACGAAGGCATGTAGCCCACGTGACTGCGAACACCGAAGGTCTCCGACGCCCACACGGTCCCGGTCAGACCAAAGACCGGGTTGCCGCCGATTCCGAAATCGGAATCCTCGTACTCAAACCAGGGGCTCGTCCAGCTGTAACCACCGTAGGCCCCAAGGTCGAAGCGCGAGGATACCCGTTCCTGAGCCTGGGCCCCGCTCGCTCCGACCACCAGTGCGGTAGCCGTTACGAATCCAAGTAAACGTTTCATCGAGTCCTCTCCCAACCTGTTCGTGGTAACCGCTCGCCAGGAAGTTCCGGCGAATACCAGCCATCCGATCTTACAAGTTTAGTGCCAGTCACTTAGCAACACGCCCACCCCTCCGATTGCGTCGCGATCCAATCCACCTCCCTTCGAATTGAACTTTCCGCGTGTCGTTCGCCTGCCTTGGCGGCTGCGACCCATGACCCCCCGGATGGGCCGTGGCCCGTTCCGCTCGGAACGGGCGCGAGGTCATCGCGGTCCGATCGATCCTTCCCGCAACCTTCCACGGGCCCGAGTGGGCCCGCCACGCCAGCACCAGCGGCCAGCTCGGCTCTCAACTCGCCACGCCGGCCTTCTCGGCCGAGAGCCCAAGCCGGCCGCCCGCGCGATCGGCCGCAACCGAACTCGGTGCGGCCGGAAGCGGTGGCAACTCCTGATCCGCGATCTCGCGGAGCGCCCGGTGGTAGATGACATCCGCCGTTCCCTCCGGCAGCATCATCGTGTCCAGGTAGAGCTCGATCGCTTCCGTTTCGGCCAACTCCCGCGAGAGCGCCTTCACGAACAGCAGCGCGTTCTCCACGTGGGTCTCCAGAAGCGCGTCTTCCGTGCGCGCCGCGGCCAGGTTGATCCGATAGCGAAGGTCCTCCTGGACTCTACCGCGAACCCGGCGCCGGAGCCGATCGAACAACGCATCTGCCCTGGGCTGGGTACCCCGTCCCTCGATTCTCTCCTCGTCCCGGTCCTCCCGGTCGCTCACCGCGGGCTCGTCGGGCACGGACGTCAGACCCGCTCGCTCCCGACGCCCGAGTTCCGCCAGCGCCCGGCTCCCCACGTTTCGCGCCTGCTCCGGCGTCAAACGAAGCAATCGGACGTAGATGTCCAGCGCGTCGTCGAACGGAAGCTGGGCCGACACCAGGTCGACCAGGCCGAGCACATGCCGTACGTGGGTCACCAGGAGCCGCTCCTGGCAGACCGCCGTCGTCAGGTCTACCTGTCGTTGCAGCGCTCGCGATGTACCCTTCATCATGGCCACCAAGCCACCTCGCCATTTCGGCCGAAAGTTGACGCACCGATGCTGGTTCAGGACGCCCTGATCGGGGCGTCGACTACCTATTCGAGGCAAGTTCCATTCCGATCGTCCCGACCGCCGGACGCGAAAAAACCGCCCATCCGTCCCGTGAAAGGGGGATGAGCGGCTCCTCTCTCCGTTGCTCCCGTCCGGACGCTCGCGCTACTGGGCCGGGGGTGTCTCCGGTGTCGTGGGCGTGGCCGGCTCACCCGCCTCCGGAGCCGCCGTCTCGACCCCGGGCGCGGGCTCGAAGGTGCCCGGGATCACGGGGGACGTCGCCGGCACCGGCTGAACTCCAGAGCGTAGAATTGACTCCGACCGCGCCGCCCGGCCCGACAGCAGCGAGAGCATGAACGCCAGCGCCATGAAGACCCCGCCCGTCCACCACGTCGTCCTCGTCAGCAACGTCACGGCCTGGCGACTTCCGAACATCGAGTCCGAACCCGCTCCCGCCGCGCCCATTGCCGCCAGCCCGCCGCCCTTCCCCGCTTGCAGGAGGACCACGACCATCAGCAGCAGAGCATCCAGCAGGAGGAGCGAAAGCAGTAAATAGTACACGACGTTTCTCAGGTATCGAGTCTTGCGGATGAACCCATTAAGCTACCTACGCGCTCAACCCAATGTCAAGTTGCCAGCGAGCAGATCTCGGCGAATCCGACGGGGTCCAGGCTGGCCCCCCCGATAAGGAGGCCGTCGACATCGCCGGCCGCAAGCAGTTCGCCCGCGTTGCCGGGCTTCACGCTTCCGCCGTACAGCAAGGGGACCCTCGTGCCGGCGCTTCCGTACAGTTCCTCCAGGAGCACGCGGATCCGGCCGTGCATTTCCGAAGCGTCGGCGGCCGAAGCGGTACGCCCGGTACCGATCGCCCAGACGGGCTCGTACGCGACGACGAGGGATTCGGGCGGCGGCGGCTGAGCTCCGTCAGCGACGGCGGAAAGCTGGCGCTCGACCACCTCGAACGCGCGGCCGGATTCCCGCTCCTCCAGCTTCTCCCCGACACAGAGCACCCCCGTCAGGCCCTTCCCGATCGCCACGCGGAGCTTGCGCGCGCTCTCCTCGTTCGTTTCGCCGAAGACGTGCCGTCGCTCGCTGTGGCCCGCCAGGGCGATCGTGGCGCCCGCGTCGGCGGCAAGCGTCGCGGAGATCTCCCCGGTGAACGCACCGGACTCTTCCCAGTAGATGTTCTGAACGCCAAGCCGGATATCCGTCCGCTCGCCAAGCGCGTCGCGCGCGGCGGCCAGGGAAAGACTCGGCGGGAAGATCGCGACCGAACCGGGAAAAGTACCCGGCAACAGAGGGAGAAATTCCTCGAAGAAGGCTCGGGTCGCGGCGGGACCGTTGTTCAGCTTCCAGTTGCCGGCGATGATCGGCGCGCGCGTGCTCACTGGGTCGACTCTGGATGATCCGACAGGACGACCACGCCCGGAAGCGGCCTGCCCTCCAGGAACTCGAGCGAGGCCCCGCCTCCGGTGGAGACGTGCGTAACGCGGTCCGCCAGGCCGAGCTCGGTCAACGCCGCGGCGGAGTCACCACCACCGACGACGGTAGTCGCCCCTCTTTCCGTCGCCGAAGCGAGAGCGCGCGCGACTCCGTCCGTACCGCCCCTGAACGCGGCGATCTCGGCGACTCCCATCGGCCCGTTCCACAACACCGTACGCGCCGAATCGAGCTTCAGGCGGTACTCCTCTACCGTCTTCGGCCCGACGTCGAGCGCCCTCCAGCCATCCGGCACCGACGTTGCCGGCACGACCCGCGTTTCCGCACCCTCCGCGATCTCGCGCGCGATCACCAGGTCGACCGGAAGCAGGATACGTCCCCCGGCCCGATCGAGGATGGCGCCCGCGAGATCGACCCGATCACCCTCCACGAGCGAGTCGCCCGTCTCGTATCCCATCGCCTTGAAGAAGGTATTCGCCATCGCGCCACCGATGAGCAGGCCGTCCGTCTTGGGCAGCAGCGCCTCGATGACATCGATCTTGCCGGAGATCTTGGCGCCCCCGAGAATCGCGATGAACGGCCGCTCAGGCTTCTCGAGCGCGGAGCCAAGATAGTCCAGCTCCTTCTTCATCAGCAGCCCCGCCACCGCGCGGCCGCCCTTCGCCTTGATCCGCTCCGCCACGCCAACGGTCGACGAATGTGCCCGGTGCGCCGCGCCAAACGCGTCATTTACGAAAACCTCGCCGAGTTCCGCCAACTCGTCCGCGAGCCCCGGGTCATTGGCTTCTTCCCGCGGATCGAAGCGAGTATTCTCGAGGAGAAGGACCTCCCCGTCCTCGAGCGCCATTGTGGCGGCCAGCGCTTCGGGACCCGTCGTCGTTTCGAGGAACTGCACGGGTCGGTCGAGGATCTCCGAGAGACGGATCGCCGCGGGGCGAAGCGACATCTCGGGCACGGACTTGCCTTTGGGTCGCCCGAAGTGCGAGAGGAGGACAACCCTCGCGCCGGCGCCGATCAGGAGCTGCAGCGTCGGTATGGTGCCGCGGATGCGGCTGTCGTCGGTGACCTCCAGCTGGTTGTCGACCGGGACATTGTAGTCAACTCTCACGAGGACCCGGCGACCGGCGACGTCCGCGGCCGACAGGTCCTCGATCGTGAGTTTGCGCGACGACGTCGTCAAAGAGACTTCCCCATGTAGAGCGCCAGGTCCACGCAACGGTTCGAATAGCCCCACTCGTTGTCATACCATGCCATGACCTTGACGAGGCCGGCGACCACGTTGGTCGACGCCGCGTCGATGATCGCGGAATGGGGGTTCCCGATGAAGTCCACCGAGACCAGCTCCGCGTCCTGCACCTCGAGGATGCCCTTCATCGATCCGCTGGCCACGGACCGGAACGCGTCGTTCACCTCTTCGATGGTCACGTCCCTGCCCAGCTCCGCCGTCAGGTCGACGATCGAGACGTTCGGCGTCGGCACTCGCATCGAGGTGCCGTCGATCTTCCCCTTCAGCTCCGGAAGGACGAGGGCGGTCGCCTTCGCAGCGCCCGTGCTCGTCGGAATGATCGACACCGCGGCCGCCCGGGCCCGTCGCAGGTCCTTGTGCGGAAGATCCAGGATCCGCTGATCGTTGGTGTACGAATGGACAGTGGTCATCAGCCCCCGCTCGAACCCGAACGCATCCAGCAGAACCTTCACCACTGGCGCGAGGCAGTTCGTCGTGCAGCTCGCGTTCGAAACGATGTCATGGCGGGCCGGGTCATAAGCGTCCTGGTTGACCCCGAGAACGATCGTCACATCCTCGTTCTTGGCAGGCGCCGAGATGATGACCTTGCGCGCGCCGGCCTCCAGGTGCCTGGCCGCGTCGTCGCGCTTGGTGAATCGGCCAGTCGACTCGATGACGATGTCGACACCGAGGTCGGCCCATGGAAGCTTCGCCGGATCAGTCTCGGACAGGACCTGGATCTCGTCGCCGTCGACGATAATCGAGTTCTCACCTGTCTCCACAGTGCCGGGGTAGGTGCCGTGCACCGAATCATACTTCAGCAGATGGGCGAGCGTCGCCGTGTCGGTCAGGTCGTTGACCGCGACGAAGTCGAGCTCGGACACACCGTTTTGCTTCGCCACCCGGAGCACGTTGCGCCCGATGCGGCCGAACCCGTTGATCGCCACACGAATACTCATGATATCTCCGATTCGATCGTTGATTCTCGACTACCGGCGCGCGAGTTCGACGCGCCGGGCACTCCGTTCGAGTTCGGGGAGAGCGCGTGCGAAGGTAAGCACGCTGACGGCCCTGGCACCGGCGGAGAGAAGCGCGTCGGCGCAGGCGAGCGCCGTGGCTCCGGTCGTCCACACATCATCCACCACGATCGCGTGTCGCGCGGCGATCGATTCCGCCCCCGGCGCGGTTGCCCGGAATGCGCCCGCAACGTTAGCCCGGCGCTCGGCGGGATGCAAGGTCGTTTGGCTGCCCGCGGAATGCGACCTTTCCAGCGTTTCCACCTCGAACCGCCATCCTTTGCGGCGTGCGATCTCCATGCCGAGAAGTGCCGCCTGATTGTACCCCCGCTCCCGGTGACGCACGCGGGAAAGCGGGACCGGAACGATGAGCGGCGAATCGACCTCGACCTCGCGCGGCCAGGTCACCCGCGTCATCCGTTCGGCCATCGGGATCGCCGCGGCGTGCCAGCCCTTGTACTTCAACGCGTGGACCAGTGGTCGAGAAACCTCATCCAGCAGGTACGCCGAGCGGATCGCGCGGATGGCCGGCCGGAGATCGGGGCATTCGCGGCAGGCCGGGTCCACGCCGCCACCAACCGTGGGGAGCGGCGTGCAGCAGCGCTCGCATTGCGGCGACGGGACGGGACGCGCGGAAGACCAGCAGCGACGGCAGACGAGGCGGTCGGCGGATTTCGGCGGGATGGGGCTCCGACAGCCGACGCAGACGGGCGCCAGGACGAGGTCGAGCATTCCCCGAAGCAGGTCCGCCGGGAAGGATCGACTGAGTGCGGGAGACACGCGGAAGTCCAGTCAGTGGGGGGAAGGCGGCTGAACGCGGACCTTCTGGGCCGTCCGCGCGGACTATCGGGGTGGCAGCGCCGCGCGCATCGTTTCGATCGGGGCCGGCCGGCCCCACCAGCGCGTGAACGCGGCGGCCCCCTGCTGAAGGAGCATCTCCAGCCCGTCAGCCGCGGGGATGCCAGCGGATCGAAGGCGATGGACCCACTCGGTCTCCCCCGGCCGATAGACGAGATCGAGGCCGGCGGCGACCCGCACGTTCGAGTCAGGGTCCAGCGGAATCGGATCCCCGGCGCGGATTCCGAGCGAGGTCGTGTTGACGGCCAGGTCGAACTCCTGACCTTCCAGGAAAGATAGGGAATCGAGCGCAACGAGGTTTGTCCCGGCCGACCCGAATCGGTCGGCGATGTCACGAGCGCGAGTGAGCGTTCGGTTAACGACGACCACTTCGCGTGCGCCATCGTTCGTGAGCGCGCACGCGGCCCCTCGCGCCGCGCCGCCCGCGCCGAGCATCAGCACTCTCAGCCCCTTCGCGGTTCGACCGAGCAGCGACTCGACCGCCATCGAGAACCCGACGACATCGGTGTTGTCTCCGTGGATCCGCCCCGCCTCTGCCCAGAACGTGTTGCACGCCCCCGTCCGGATGACCGCTTCGCTCGGTTCATCGACGGTGCTTGCCGCGACTTCCTTGTGAGGAATCGTCACGTTCCCCGCGCCGCCCGCGGCCGTGATCTCCCGAATCAAACCCGGCACGTCCGATCCCTCGCACCGAATCGCCCGGTACTCGGCGTCGAGGCCGAGCACCTGGATGGCGGCGTTCTGGAATCGCGGGGAAAGCGAATGTTCTACGGGATTTCCGAGCAGGGCGATGAGCCGGGTGCCGGACGGGGGCCGCGGTATCACGGATTGACGATCGTCGTGATCCGGTTCAGGGAAAGGCTGACGAGCCGGTCCAGCGCCGCGAGCGTGGTTCGATACGTGGTGAGGTCTCCACCGTACGGGTCCGGTACTCCCGTCCCGTTCCCCGTGCCACTCGCGGCGAAATCGCCGAGTAGCGCCGACTTGTCAGTCGCGCCCAGCACGTCGAGGATGTCGAGGTGCGAGGGACTCATCGCAAGGATGAGGTCCGCCCATTCCACCAGATCCGGATCGAGCGGTCGAGACCGGTGCGCGGCGAGGTCCAGACCCATCGCGCCGACGGCCTGGACCGCGGAGGCGGAGGCCGGCATTCCCCGCGTGGCCGCGACCCCGGCCGATGCCACCTTCACGTGCTTCCATCCCCTTCGTTCGATCTCCGCCCGGGCCACGACCTCGGCCATCGGCGACCGGCAGGTGTTGCCCGTGCAGACGAACAGAAGGTTGTACGTGGAAGGCTCCGTCCACTCCCGCGGTTCATCGTTCTCCATTTCCACTCTCGATCCGGCGCGCGCTTTCCCGCTGGCCGCGCGCCCGTTCACGTAGCCGGCTCGCCAGAATTTCGGCGAAGGCAAGGTCGGTAGAAGTTGTCACCTTGATGTTATCCGGGTCGCCCTCGACCACGCGGACCGGCAAGCCCCTCCACTCGAAGAGCATCGCGTCGTCGGTCGGGGCGAACGCCTCGGCGGCTGCTTCGGCGTGCAGCCGGCGGAGCATATTCACCGGGAACGCCTGGGGCGTCTGCACTCTCCACAACCGCTCTCTCGGCACGGTACGCACGACCGTGCCATCGGTTCCGACCTCCTTGATCGTGTCCGTCAGGCGTTCCCCCGGGACCACCCCGCCCGAGGCGGGCACCCGCGCGGCTTCCAGAACCCGATCGATCAGGTCGCGGCTTACGAACGGCCGCGCGCCGTCGTGAATCAGCACCGACGCCACGCCACCGTCGACTGCCTCGAGCCCCAGCCGTACCGAGTCCGTCCGCTCGGCTCCTCCACCTACCCGGGTCACCGAAAGCGCGCGCAACCACGGAGGCGGTGACTCCACGTCTTCGGCCGGAATGACGGCGATTACCTCCGTGATCGCGGGATGATCGAGGAATGGCCGCAGCGACCAGGAGAGCATCGGCTCACCCGCGATATCCCGGTACTGTTTCCGGACGCCGCTATCGAGCAGACGGCGCCCTGCC
>CAZUVK010000106.1:10084-10656 GCA_964623785.1 uncultured Gemmatimonas sp.
ATGATCGGCTCCCAGCCGAGCAGAAGGCGCATTCCTTCCAGCAGCGCGCCGATATCCCGGACGCGCGTCGTCCCGAAATTACCGTTGGCGGTGGGGGTTGTGGCGCTGGCCGGGACCGCCGCGCGGGAGAAACCCATCCGTCGGGCCTCCCCCAGTCGGCGATCCAGCTGGCCGACGGAACGCAGTTCGCCTCCGAGTCCGAGTTCCCCGACAACGACCAGGTCCGCCGCGACGGGCCGGTCCCGGGCGCTCGACGCCAGCGCCAGAGCCACGGCCGCGTCCGCCGCCGGCTCGCCGATCCGGAACCCGCCCACCACGTTGAGAAACACGTCGAGCTGGCCGAATGGCAGCCCGACCCGCTTCTCCAGGACCGCGAGGATCAGGGCAAGCCGCTTGTGCTCGAAGCCCGAGGCCACCCGCTGCGGAGCCCCGTAGGACGCGCGCGTCGCGAGCGCCTGGATCTCCACGAGCAGCGGTCGACTGCCTTCGATCGTCGCCGTGACGGCGCATCCAACGCGGGCGACGGAGCGATCGCCCAGGGCGCCTTTCACGAAGCCGTCAATCTCGCCACA
>CAZUVK010000106.1:10666-11892 GCA_964623785.1 uncultured Gemmatimonas sp.
CCACCAGCAGCGGGCGCGTACCCTCGACACCGGCGAACACGGCCGCGCCCGGGCTCGAACCGTCGCGATCGCCCAGAAACAGCTCGGAAGGATTCGCCACGGCCGCCAGACCCGCGGAGGTCATCCGGAACACACCGATCTCGTCGACGCTCCCGAATCGGTTCTTCGTCGCCCGCAGCACCCGGTGGTCCACCCCGCCACTTCCCTCGAAATAGAGAACGGTATCGACGATGTGTTCGAGGGTGCGCGGCCCCGCGATCCCGCCCCCTTTCGTCACATGCCCGACGAGGACGACCGTTACGCCCTGCTCCTTCGCGTACCGGTGGAGGCGCGCCGCGCATTCCCGGACCTGGCCGACGCTCCCTGGGACGCCCTCCAGCTCCGAGCTGTAGACGGTCTGGATCGAGTCGACGAGCAACACGGCCGGCCGTTCCGCGTCCGCCTGCGTCAGAATCGCGCCGAGTTCGGTTTCAGCGAGAATCCGCACATCGTCCGTGTTCTCGGAGAGGCGGTCCGCCCGCAATCGGACCTGCGCGGGCGACTCCTCTCCCGAAACGTAGAGGACGGGCCGGCCGGCGCCCATGAGGTTCCCCGCCACCTGCAGCAACAACGTCGACTTGCCGATCCCCGGCTCGCCGCCGATCAGCACCACCGAGCCCGGCACGATGCCGCCACCGAGAACGAAATCCAGGTCCGCGATCCCGGAAGCCCAGCGCAGGAGGCCCGGCCCGCCAACATCGCCGAGGCTTGCGACCTCCGCGGTCGGCAGACCGGGCCGCTGCCGCTCCCCGCGGGACGCGCGAGCCGGCTTCGGCTGGCGGGATTCGACCAGCGTGTTCCAGTCACCACACGCGGTGCACTGCCCCTGCCATCGCGAGGTCTCGTTGCCGCAGCCCGAGCAGACGAAGAGTACCCTTGTTCGCGTCATCGCGCCGAGACCGTCAATCCCCCGGCCCGTCGGCCCGGCCGGAGTAGCTCTCGAACCGGGTGTATTCCTTATGGAACATGAGGTTCACCACGCCGGTGGCGCCGTTTCTCTGCTTCCCGACGATCAACTCCGCGCGACCTTCCAGGCTGTTTCCGTCCTTGTCCACCGAACCGTGATAGTACTCGGGCCGATAGAGGAACATGATCACGTCCGCGTCCTGCTCCAGCGCGCCGCTCTCCCGGAGGTCGCTCATCATCGGACGCTTGTCCGGCCGGGACTCCACCGCTCGGGAGAGCTG
>CAZUVK010000107.1:0-11706 GCA_964623785.1 uncultured Gemmatimonas sp.
GCCCGAAGCGGATGGGTCCGGGCAGATACCGCGCCTCCATCCCCCCCGCCGACGGAGCGATCACCATCAGCCTGCGCTCCGACCCCAGCGCCGTCCCGATGAGCTCCGCGACCAGACCGGTCTCCTCGGTCTCGGGGTCGCTGTCAATATAGAGTCTCACGACGGTCGAAGCGTTGCCCAGCGCGGTTCGCGCCATCGTCGGGAAGACCAGCTCGTCGACCGGTGTGCGGCCGTCCTCGGCGTCGAGACCCTGGAAGACGATGCCGGTCGGCGACTCGTAGCGGGCACTCGCCAGCCAGTCCATGAGCATCGCCCGCTGGGTGGCGCCACTCAGCGCCGCGCGGTTGACCTCCTCCGCCGCGCCGCCGCGATCCTGGACGAGCGCCAGCGTCGCGAACCCGGCGGCGATCGCGATCGACGAGACCGCCAGCCCCACGATCAGTTCGATCAGCGTGAACCCCCCGGTTCCGGCCGCGCGCGAGGTCATGGGGCGCCTCCCGCGATCACGACCGTGCCGGATCGGTGGATCATCCCCCGGAGTGGGTACGCGAACGGGCCGTCCGTTACCACGATCTCGGTGGCGAAGAGGTCATCCTCGTCCTCGACCTCCTCCACGCGCGCGGTCCACGAGTACATCTCGAAGGGCGGGGGGAAGACCCCCGCGGCCACCGAGTCCGGCAGGGACTCCAGGTCCGCGTGGTCGAGAAGCTCCAGCGCCATCTGGCGGTCCTCGGCGAGCGCCTGCGCGATCAGCAGCGTCGCCGCGCGCTCGGCCGCCCGGGTCTGCGCGCCGAGCGTGGCCAGCACGGCGACCGCGAACGTGCCGATGATCGCCAGCGCCACGATCGCCTCGATCAGCGCGAAACCGTCACGACCGGAGACCTCATCGCGCGATGACATCGCCCGTCCACGGATCGAGTGTGAGCCGCACGGCGGTGCCCGCGTGGCTGATCACGAGCGAGTCGCCGATCGTCGCGCCCGTGGGCAGAAAGGTGAAGCGCGCGCGCGTCTGGCCGAGGAGTACCTCCACTGTCGCGGGCAGATCGAGGGCGGTGCCCTCGTCGAGGAGGGTGATTCCGCCGGACCCATCCCCCGCCTCCGGCGCCTGGTCGGGTACCAGCCAGACGAGGTTCGTCGCCGAGTCCATCACCACCGTCACCGCCGTACCCCCGCGGATCGCCGAGTCGCGGGCGAGGCGAAAGAGCTCCTCCACCCGGCGGACCGCACCGGTCATGTCGTCGTCCGGCTCCCGACCCGCCAGCAGCGCGGGCACCGTCACGCCCGCCACGAGCGTCAGGATGAGCATGACCACGATCAACTCCACCAGCGTGAACCCGTCGCGGCGCGCGACCGTCCAGGTCGACCCCGCGCGGCTCACTGGAAGGAGCCCACGTTCACACCGTAGATCGCCTGAAGCAGCGCCAGCGCGACCAGCGCCACCAGGCCGCCGAAGAACACGATCATCAACGGCTCGGCGAGCGCCACCATCCGCTCCAGCGTCCGTTCGGTGCGGCGTTCCAGGATATCCGCGGCCCGGAGGAGGAACTCGGAGAGTCGCCCGGCCTCCTCACCCAGCCCCACGAGTTGCGCGAGGACGGGGGGGAAGAGCGGGCTCTGCGCGATCGCCGCGTTCAGCGCGCCGCCCTCGCGGACCCGCGTCCGGATCCGGTCGGTCTCCCCGCGGGCGACCGGGTCGGCGAGGCAGTCGCGCGCGTCTGCGAGGGCCGTGAGGAGCGGGGCGCCGCCCGCGACGAGTTCGCCGACCATCCGCGCGAACGAGGCCGCCAGCCGCTGCCGCCGCAGGCGCCCGATCCCTGGAATCCGCACGATCGCGCGGGCCGCGAAATCCTGCCCGCCCACCGTCGTTCGCGTCCAGGCCACCAGGATCGCGAGCAGCAGCGGGATCGCCAGCAGCAGGCGCCAGTTCTCCCGCGCGCCGGTCGAGATCGCCAGCACCGTCGCCGTCGCCCTGGGCAGGCTCGCGCCCGACGTCAGCAGCAGATCCGCGAATCGCGGCAGCACGAACACCACCAGGACCACGACCGACACGAAGCCCACGATCGTCAGCAGGATCGGGTAGATCGACAGCGAGAGCAGCCGGGACCGCAACGCGTCCTCGCGCTCCAGGTGCGATGTGAGCCGCCCGAACGCGCCGTCCAGGGATCCACTCTTCTCGCCGGCCCGCACGATTCCGACATAGAGCGACGAGAAGTACCCCGGGTGCTCCGCCATCGCGACGGCGAGCGACTCGCCCCGCTCCACCTTCCGGCGGACCTCGGTGAACACCGCGGTGGTTCCGGCCGGCGCCGTCGTCTCGGCGGTCGCGAGCGCGCGGGCGAGGGGCATCCCCGCCGGGAGCAGCGCGGCGACCGCGCGCGTGTACTCCAGCACCGCGCGACGCCGCCCCGTCAGGAACCCGCCGCCCGCCGGCGCCCGGGCCTCCTCCGTCACTTCCAGCGGGTACAGCCCGCGGACCTCCAGCTCCCGCGTCACCGCCGCCGCCGTCGCCCCGGTCACCTCACCCGTCGTCCGGCGGCCGGCCGCGTCGACGGCCCGGTAGGCGAAGGTCGGCATTCCTACTCCCAGCTCAGGATGTCGGCGTCCTCGCCCACGCCGCCCGGCTGCCCGTCGGCGCCGAATGACACCAGGTCGTATCCGTTCGGGTTCACGATGCCGGGGCTCACGTAGGCGTACGGGTTGCCCCAGGGGTCGAGGGGCACCGCCCTCCGGAGGTAGGGGCCCCGCCAGTTTCGGGGGGAGGGCTCGCCCGTCGGTTCGGTCCAGAGTGCGTTCAACCCCTGTCCCGTCGACGGGTATCGGCCGTTGTCCATCCGGTATGCATCCAGCGCCGCGCCAAGCATCTCGATCTGCGACCGGGCCGCGGCGTCGTTCGACGCGGCGAGGTGCCGGAAGACGTTCGGCGCCACGAGCGCCGCGAGCGCAGTGATGATCACGATCACCACCAGCACTTCGATGAGTGTAAATCCGTCGCGGCCCTTCGGCGCGCTCGGCGAGCGCATGCGCATCGAGTCCTCCCGGCTGGGCAGGGGTGGGGTTGGGTCCAGGCGGTTCATGAATAACTAGTCGTGGATACCCGCATGCGTTGGCGCCATCAAACACAAACGCGGCGCCGGGCGTGATGCCCCGGCGCCGCGTCGCGACCTTCCGTCTCAAAAGCGGCGGTCCGCTACGACCCCCGCGGCTTCGCGGTCCGGCCCGCCGGCGCCTGAGCGCCACCCGATGTGTCCGACGAGCCGGATCGGGTGGTCGAAGCACCGGTTGACCCCGACCCCGACCCCGAGCTCGACGGCTCCGCGGGCCGCGTTGCCGTCCCGCCGCTCGATCCGCTGCTCGGCGCCGGCGCACCGCCGCGCGTGTAGCCACGCCCGTTCACGGCGCGCGCGGGCTGCGACTCGACGCGTCCGCCCTGCTCCCCGCCCGGCTCGCGAATGATGATCACCGGCGGCTGGTACCGCGGATAATAGTAGCCCGACCCGTACCCGTACCCGTAGCCGTACCCATACCCGTAGCGGTAGCCCCAGGGATCGTAGCGGCCATACCGATCATACCAGGGATCATACCACGGGTCGCGGATCCCCCGAACTCCCACCGGCACGCCGACCGCGGATGGCGGGGGCGGGCTGTACTCCGCCTGCCGCGCGGAGAGATCGATCGCGAACGCGCGCGGGTTCGAGAGCGCCACCACCAGGTCGATCACGCCCGTCGGCACCCCGGCGTCCTCCAGCGCCACCAGTTCCCGGGCGTTCACCCGGAAGTTCTGCCCGTGCTCGATGAGCCACGCCTCCACGACCGCCCCGTCGACCTCGCGCGACGCGTCGACCACGTCGTCGAGGCTGAGCGGTGCCGCCGCGGCGAAACGAGCCGCCGAGATCTGCATCGCCCGGTCCTGGAGCGCGAGCGCGACATCCGCGTTGACGGCGTTCACGTCAACGATACGCCGGTGCACCATCACCTGGACGGAGGTGTACTCTCCGGCCGAGACACCCTGCACGTTCACCCACTCGCCCCCGGGCAGGACGCCCAGGATCCCGGAGGTCGTGCGGTGGAACGGCCCGGGGCATTCGTACTCCGAATTCTGGTAGATCCGGGTTCCGTCGGCGGACACCCGCGCGCTTTCCCACCCGAAGCAGCCGTCTCGCTCGAAGTCACGCCGGGTGCCCGAAGCGTCGATGATCTCCCGTTCGACGATCTCGCCGTCCACCACGGTCGCCAGTTCAGCGCTTACGGCGTTGGCGCCGGGCAGGATGCAGAGCGTGCGTTCCGTATCGGTCGTTCCCGCGACCGCCTGACCGCTGGACAGCGGCGCCCAGCAACCGAGGTACGCGCCCCATCCCGCTTCCGTCTGCGCCGACCCGGTGGCCGGGGCGATGGCGAGGAGGGCGGCGAGCGCGCCCGCCACTCCGGCCATTCGCCCGAGCCTGAGAGTTCCGGTATTCATGGAATCCCTTCCTTCGTCAGATGCGGATGGATATGCCAACGGTTGCCGCGAAACCCGAGAGATCGATCTCGTCGAAGTCCCTGAACTCGGTGCCGAGGTACCCTGATGCACGAGTATAGGTCGCTTCACCGGTCAACATCAACCGTGTCGTCAGATCCACGTCGATTCCCGCGATCCCCTGGAAGGCGGGAGTCCATCCCGAGGATTCCAGCGTGGTGCTGAAGACGCTGTCATCAATATAGTCGATGAAATCGCCCGACTGGCGGAAGCGATACCAGATCCACCCCGCCCCCGCCCCGAGGTACGGCGCGTATTCGGAAGGGATCCACGCGAAGTTGCCGACCGTGCGGCCACGAGGCATGAGGTAGACCTTCGCCGTGGCGAGCACCGGGAGCCTCGAGAAGCTGGTGCTCTGCTCGATTGGCAGGTCGTCCTGGTCCACCCAGTCACGGTATTCCGAGTTGGTGGTCCGACCCGAGTACCCGACGCTCGCACCCAGCGCGAGGCGCGGCCCTACCGTGAAGGAAAGGTTCGTGCCCGCGGCGAATGCGGAGAAGTCTCCACGCCCGACCGTCAGCATATCGCTCACGAAGCCGAAGATCTCGCTGTCCGCGCTCGGCCGCGTGAAGCCGCCGTTCAGCGTGACCGTCACATCCGGCCGGCCGAAGAGGTACCCGTCCCCCGAGAGCTGGGCCTCGGCGGGAATCACCGCCAGCGCCACGGCCGCCGCGGCCAGGCCGGCGAGGAGACCACCAGGTTGATGTCGCATGACCACGCTCCGGATCCAGGGTGGCGTGAGGAAGGTGGAAGTTCGGAGAATCCCCCTGCTCTCTGCATACTTGCCGCCAAGTGGCGATGTTCCATCCTCCCGGGGGTGCCGTTCGGTGGAAGACAGAACGAAGCGGGTGCGCCGTTGCCGACGCACCCGCTTCAACCCGTGCCGGGCGGCTCGCGCCGCCCGACAGACTGCCACTTCCGCGACGTCAGTTCACCGGAGCGTACATCAGGCTGCCCGGATTGCCGACTCCGCCGTACGTGTACGGCGCCATCTCGTACTGGTCCAGAATGTTGCCCGGGACGGGGAAGCTCTCGAGCGATCCGTCAGGAAGCATCCCGAACCCTCGCGAATCAGCGTACGCGCGAATTGCGTCCTGACCAGCCAATTCGATCATGCGCTCGTAGCGAATCGCGGTCATCAGCGATCCACAGGCCCCGGAATCCGTACGCGGCACGCAGACATTCCCAACCTCAGGAACGCCAGCGGCCGTAACCGGCGGCAGGGACTGCCCGAGGTGCTCACGCGTCCGGGTGACGTTGATCAGCGCGGCAGCGCCCGCGGCGTCACCGGTGCGAAGCAGGGCCTCGGCCCGCAGCAGGTTGTTCTCATCCGCGGTGATCATCGGCTGCGTTCCCGTGTTGTTCCCGGTCGTGGTCAGAGCCGAGCACAGGATACCGTTGCGAATCTTGTGGCGTCCCCATTGGTAGGCCGACAATCTGTAGGTTCCTCGTCCTGCGTCGAACCCGTTGTTGTCGGCTCGGTAGCACGTGTAGGAACCGTCGGATGTTGGCGTGTCACCGGTGATTCGTCGATCCGGTGTGACGATGTCGAATCGGACGCGATTCGGGATCGGCGTATCCAGCCAGTCCTGGTAACCGCCGGATTGATCCGCCATTCCGATCGTGTGGTAGTTCCATCGACCGTTGGTGGTACCGCCCGCTGAATTGTTCTGGGTTCGCTGAAGAACCTGACTTACGCGCGTCGAGGAAAGGAGCACTTCGAAGTCACTCCCCTGCGTAACCCCATTGGAAGTCAGCTGAAGCACTCGCTGCCAATCGACGGCAGCCCTTTCCTGCGGATTGCGGGCACCAAGCACGAGAAGTCTGGCCGACAGCGTGTTCGCCATCTGGATGAACCTCGCATTGGTAATCGCCGTAGCCGAGCCGAACCACGGGATCGACTGGGTCGGACCCTCCAATGGAAAATGCACCGAGGAGGGATTCGCCTGTGCGATCGCGATTGCTTCCTGGAGTGATGCTACCGCCGCCTCGATTGCGTCGTCATACGGAGTCAACGTTTCACGAGAAAATGCGGTGAGCTCCGCGAGCGACCCCGGAATCGCAACTGTTTCCGGTATCACGTGAACCCGATCGAAGATGAGGGCCGCGTATCCCCATGACCAGCCCTGCATGAACTTCGCGAATGCCCGCGCCCTCGGCGTGACATCAGTCCCATCCGACATGATCACCATGTCGTCGTCAAGAATCTGCAGACCGTCATAGTTGACTGACGCCGCCGACGCGATGCGAGCCCAATAGTCTCTCGGCCCCCATTCACAGATCGTTGAACAGATCGTCGCTGCGTTGTTGTGTTCCTGACGAGGTTCAGCCATATCCTGGAACTGGACGGACGTCGTGCCATCCGCCAGGGTCGCGGTCTGTTCGGCGGAAGCGTAGAGCCACGAACTGACCGTAAGGCCGCTCAGGCCGCCAGAGGCGCCCTGGGAAACCCGGTAGAACGTCGGGTAGAACGCCGCCCCGATGAATGCCTCGACATCGCTGGGATTGCCGAGGGCTCGACGCCGGTCTGGTGCGATGTCGTTGGTGACCAGCAGATCCTGGCATGCGGTTCCGCCCAGCAACACCGCGGCGAGAAGCGTGCCTGCTCTACCGGCTTTTCTATAATTCACATTATTCAACATGTGCCGTATCAACCCCTGTGTGCAATGCTCAGAAGGTAAGCGTGACATCGCCGGTCCATGTCCTGGTTGCCGGGTAGTTTCCGGTGCCAGCGCTGTTCAGCCGGTTGTTGAGATTCAACGCCTGCTCCGGGTCGAAGCCCGAGTAGCCGGTGATGGTGAAGATGTTCCGTCCCGTCAGCCCGAGCCGAAGGCTGGAGATTCCGAGTTGGTCGACACCAAGTCTCTCGAAGTGCGACTGATTGAGCTGGTATCCGACGGAGAGGGTCCGCAGCTTCACGTAGTCGGCCTTTTCCGTGATGTAGGTGCTGCCGCCCGACCCGACCGCTTCCCTGTAGTAGCGGATCGGCTTCTTGAGCCCGTCAGGCTTGCCTGACTGATCCATTCCCGGATAGTTGCGCTGACCATTGTTGATCAGGTCCTGGAAAGCCCGGTTGTTGGCCACGCCACCAAGCGAAGCATGTAACTGAGCGTGGAAATTGAAGTTGCCCAGGCGCAAATTGTTGACCCATCCAAGGTTTACCGCGTTGCCCTCGCCCAGCGATGGACGTTTGGTAGCTCCGGTTTCGTCCTGTTCGAAGAACGGAATGCCCCATTCATAGGACCGGCCTCCGATGCTAGGTGATACGGTGCCCCAGGTTCCCGGCTGGATCTCGCCGTTCACCATTCCGTCCCGGTAGTCCTTGTCGCCGACCCAGACCAGATAGCCTTCGTCATTGACCTGGAACTGATTCGCGAACGGAACGGCGTCGCCACCTCGGTGCGCCTGGAGGTCCTTCACGCTCTCCAGAAGGCGGAAGCCATAGATCCCGTAAACGGGCTCGCCCTCACAGTCGAACCGCCACGTGCGGCTGGCGTCGCACGGCAGCGGCCAGTCCGTGATCTTCGATGCGGAGTAGTCCGCGATGACCAGACTGTTCCATCCAACGTTCGGGGACTGGATCAGGTTGGCTTCCAGGCTGAACTCGGTCGTGTGGCCAGCGACCGCACCCGCGTTGACGATCTGCGAGCTGTAGCCGACATACCCGGGAAGGGGCGCGGGAACGATCTGGTCGGTCGTCTCCTGCCACGCGTGCGTGAGCGTCAGGCCGTACTTGTCGAACAGAATCGCGTTCAGCGTGACTTCGTTCTCGGTCGTGTGCTCCGGCCGCAGGTTGCTGTTGCCGAGCTGACCCTTCGTTGGAAGTCCCGCAGTGAGGCTCCAGGTCTCATACTGGGAGTCCCAGGCGGGCCGGCCACCCGCCGTACCCCGCGCATAGCTGAGCTTGAGCTCGCTGACATTCCGAACGTTGAACCAGGCTTCTTCGGCGATACGCCACGCGCCGGCGACGCGGTAGTAGTTCCGCCATCTCGCGTTCTCCCCGAAGAGGGAGCTCCCGTCCCGGCGACCGAGAATCGTGACCGTGTACCTGCCCGCGTAGTCCAGGCCGGTGTCCACGAGATAGCCGGTGGCGCGAACCTCGCGCGATGCTGATGCAGAGTTGCGGTTCTCCGGCGCCGTGTTATTGATGTTCGGGATCCCGTAGAGAATGAAGTTCTCTCCCGACCGGGAACCCGTGTCGGTCTTGTCCCTCTCCATCAGGCCGCGGAACGTGACCCGGGTGTTCAGCTGACCGAAATCGCGACGGAGGGAGACCTGGCTCTCGGCGTTCCAGGTATCGGTCCAGGTGTGGCCGAAGCTTATCTCACCGTCGAGCTCGCCCTCCTGACCGACGTTCGCCGGCGTTCCTTTCGGAACGTACGTGCGGGTCACGACCTCGCGCCGGTCATAGCTGACAAGGGCATTGGCGCTCAACCAGGGGAAGGGATTCCATGAATAGTTGCTGCTCAGCATGGTGCGGTTGCTGTTCATGGTCCCGTCACGCGTTGCCTGCGTCCAGAGCGGGTTCTGGAAGACGACCGCCGGGTTCGGCTGCTGGAGATAGTTGCCAGCATCGTCCTTCACGCTCAGGTCCACGTCGCGAGGAGCCGTCAAGACCTGCGTGAAGAAATTGTTGGGCTCGAGCTCGTCCCGACCATCGCGCGTATGGCTCATCGACATTCCCAGGTTCATCGTATTGAGGAACCGGTGATCGAGGTTCAGGCGCACGGAATTCCGATAGTAGCCGGAGTTTTCCTGAACCGCTCCCTCCTCCACGGTTCGGCCGAGACTCGCGGCGAAGTTTGTGGACGCCGTGTTCTGTGACACGACGAAGTTGTGCGCCTGGAAATTGCCGGGCTTCATGACGCTGCCAACGTTGTCGAAGACAGGTCCTGGGTATGGCTTATCCATGAACTGCAGCGCCTCGTTGGTCGAGAACGGGGCACGACGATCGCGCGGTACCTCGACGCCTTGGGCATTCACGTAAGAAGTGCCCGCCGCATTCATCATGTAGTGATGATGGCTTGGCAGGTTATCGATCTTGAAGGCTTCCGTGATGCCGAACTCGGTATGCGCCGAAAACTGCGTCTGCCCCTGTTGCAGGGCCTGTCCACGGCGAGTGGTGATGGAGATCACTCCCGCTGCCGCGCGCGAGCCGTAGAGGGACGCGGCAGCGGCTCCGCGAATGACCTCCATGCTTTCGATGTCCATCCCCTCGATCGACGTGGTGTTTGCGTCCGCCGTGACGCCGCCAAGGATCACGCCGTCCACCACGACGAGCGGTGCGCCGCTTCCGCGAAGGCTCGTCGGCGTCCGCAGCATGATGCTCGTGCCTGAACCCGGCTCGCCGCTCTGCCGCGTCATCTGCACACCGGCGACACGCCCTTGAAGGTTCTGGACCGCGTTGCCCGCGACCGCGACCGGCATCATCTCCCGGTCGACTCGCGCCACCGAGATCGGCGAACGAACGCCCTGGACCGGGTCGATCAGACCCGTGGCGACGATCTCCTGCAGCTGCAGCACCGACGGGCTCATCACCAGGTTCACCGTCGCCGTCTGACCACCGGCGATCACGATGTTGTCCTGACGGACTTCCTGGTAGCCGATTCGCTGACCGACGATCGAGTACGTGCCGGCGGGAATGTCCGATAGCGTGAACGTTCCGGTGGCGCTGGAGAGTGTGTTTCGGGAAGTGCCCTGAAGATAGACCTGAACCGTGGAGAGCGGCCCACCCGTCTGCTGATCGGTGACGGTACCGGAGATGGTACCGTTCTGCGCATGAGTGTCCACCGGGAATGCCGCCGCCAGTAACATCGCGACCGCGACTCCGGTGCCCTTCCTCAACAATTGCCGAACCATTGATGGTCCTCCCATGGAGAGTGGTATGTGGCTGCTTTCCAAGCCAACCCCCTCGAGTCCTTACCTGGTACTTCGCGTCAGAACCTCCTTTCGATCAGCGGTTTGGTGAGTGAAATCGGTCTTCTCCCGGCCGTTCGGGCCCGGCGCGCCCGGAAAACGGTCGCGACGCGCATTCCTTCCGGTCCCCGCGAGTCATCGTCGGAACCGGGCTCCCGGTGGTACGGCCGTGAATGTCAGGCTATTTCGTCGATGTGCTGGACGTGCGAGAAAAAAGCGTCGCCCGTCCGGTGAATGGACGGGCGGTATGGGCACGGACCACCCCTAAACGGGGGTCACGGATATCATCGGGAAGCACCGCCGGCGCGGACGCGGGGCGGGTTGCGAGACGGGAACAGCGTTGGCCAGAGTTCGATCTATCGATCATCGACAACGTTGCAGAGCAGGAAAGCATAACCATATGGTCCGATACTATATGGTATCGAACGCATATACTAATGCCCTCCAAGTCGCCGCGTGTCAAGCTCCATCCATTTATTTTTGCACGTGGGGGGCGCGGGCGGTGGCGTTGCTGGATCGTGTTTGGGCGCGGGTGTTTAAGGTCTTGTCACGCGGAGATGGAACGGGTGGGCGCGGGTGGGAAATTGGGAACTTCTTGCGGCCAAGAATGCGTGATTTGGGGGGAGGGGAGTCCACCCGGTCCCGGATCTACGGAGACGTCCTGAAGGGTGGCAGTCGCCGACACTGACCGGGGTTTTCCCGTTCGCGACCACCTTGGGACCCGGTCCAGGAACGCACCCTCGTCGCGGTTCATGGAACCGCAGGGTCACCCCATGACGACGCTGTTCGTGCCCAGAACCGGTGGCAACGTCCATGTCCTTCGGACAGGGGGCCCGGGCCATTGCTTGACAACTCGGGGTTCAATCGCGATTCATTCCTTTCTTGGCGGCTCGTATGTCCAGAGGTCGGGTTGCGCGTATGTACGCGGGTCCGGGTCGCATCAGCGCGGCGATCGTTCCACGAACATGCTTCCAGCCAAGGCGTCGGGTTTCGCCCCCGCACCCCGCGCCCCGATCCCTGGGGCCAGGATATTGTCCGGAAGTCAACGGTCGACCAGCGTTTCCGGCAACTCGTTCCGATCACGCCGATCGCGATTTTTCGAGCGCGATCCGATCACCTGCGCCCGGATCCCCGTGTCCCGTGCATCGGCGCTGAATCGTTCTTCAGGAAAGCTAATCACTCGGCGCGGCTGCGCTGGGGAAACCAGGAAAGGAGGTGGAGCGCCGGATCGCGGCCAGGTGGGCGCGAATTGAGTACGTCCGGGCCAAGCGGCC
>CAZUVK010000108.1:0-11675 GCA_964623785.1 uncultured Gemmatimonas sp.
GTGCGCAGTACTCCCGCTTCAAGGAAAGGCGTGTCGCACCCGGTAACGCATACTCCGTCGCCGCCGGCCTCGATCGTGTGGTCCAGCGCCGCGTGGAGGCCGCCTAGCGGGCCTGTCCCTGGCTCCCTGTCCACAATTACGGGTACGCCGAACTCGGAGAACCTGCCCGGTTGATCGGCAACGATAAACGCCGACAACCCGGCGGACACATGCGCGCGTAGCACACGGGCGAGGATCGGCTCGCCGCCGAGTGTCGCCAATGCCTTGGGTGAGCCGAACCGCCGACTCTTGCCGCCCGCGAGAATTGCTCCGAAGTGGGGTGTCGCCACCTGCGTCGTTCGATTCCGGGTGTCTCAGCTCGTGAGGCGGGAAGGTATGCCGCGGTGGATCACCGAACAAGCCGTGTCAGGCAGCCGGCGCCGGCGATCCGGGGATGGGAGGGATGCGGGAGGTGAGTCTCGCCCGAGTCTGGAGGACCCTGGTCAGTGATGCTCGCGAGAGCCGTATCCGTCGCCCACGGGGCCGTCGGGGGGCGTGTACGCGGTCGCGTCCCGAATGGCGCGGCCCATGTCGTGAGTTCCCAGCGTCTCCGAATCGAGGTCTTCCACGAGATGTTCGGCCGTATCGGATTGCTGCAGGTCGGTGCCACCCAGCTGGTCTTCGCCCCCTCCCGGTGCCGACATCAGCGTGTCCTCATCGAGCGGCGTCATCCCCCGTCGCAGTTCGTCGACGACGAGTTCGTTGGAATAGCGGTCGAACCCGAGTACATCGTCCAGAACCTCGCCGGCGACTTCAACCTCGGCGTCGGTGCCAACCCGCCCCGTCAGCGTGATGGCCCCCTCGCGAACGACCACCTCTATGTCGTCGGCGTCCAGGTTCGTCTGATCTCGCAGGTGCTCCATGACGATTCCCCGGACTTCATCATCGGTCATGCTCTCGAAGTCGTAGATATCGCCTGTAAACTCACCGGGCATGGGGCCCCCCTCGTCAGAAGTGGTACGAACCTCCGAGTGTGGGCGCGAAGTTGTGGGTCCATTCGGTCTCCCGACTGCCCGTTCCGGAGATGCCGCCAGGGTAGCTGAGACGCCAGATATGGTCCCGGACCTCCACCCGAAGAGAGAAACGATCGCTCACGAAGAAGTCGCTTCCCACTCCGATCCCTGCTGCAAAGCCGAGGCCGAACCGGAAAAACTGATCGCTCGGAATCACCTCCTCGCCCTTGTTGTTGCTCGTCAGATCGGTCACGACACCACCCGTGCCCACGATGTATGGCGCGATGTTGTTCCAGGTCCGCTGACCCGTCAGGTGAAAGCGTAGTCCCGCCTCGAACACGCCGACCAGAGTACTGGTTTCCGCGAGCGGCACGAGTTCGCCGTCGCCCTCGTCGCCAACGTGGTAGATCGTCCGTTCGGATGGCGCGAACGACAGCCCGACCTCGCCGGAGAGCGGTCCGGTGAACCGGATGTCGTAGCGTCCTCCGAATATCGGCGCCGAACGCGGCGCGAGATCCAGTCTGCCGGGGTCGATGTCGATGTATCCGGCGAAGAACCCGACGGAGTGACGGGTCTCCACGAACCTGTATGGTGACTCGATCGTCTGCCCGCGCAACGGAGTCGCCATGAATCCGAGCGCGGTGGCCAGCAGGATTGAACGGATGTATCGCATTGGCGGCGACAATCTTCGGTAAACGTTGCGCCCCGGAGGTGAACCGGGGCGTGATGGGTCGGGGAAGCTATCCCACGCGTCGAGCCGCACGCAAGGCGAATCACGCACTACGGAGCGCCCGTCATCCGCAGGTCGCGGCCCGTCATGTCAGCCGGCCGCGAAATCCCGAGAAGGCCGAGGATGGTCGGCGCGACGTCGCATAGCGCTCCGTCAACCAGCGCGGTCCCCGGCGCCGATCCGCCCGGCTCGACGAGGACGATCCCGACACGGTTCATCGTGTGGGCAGTATGCGGACCATTCGTCTCTGGATCCCACATCTGCTCGCAGTTGCCGTGGTCGGCCGTCACCAGAAGTGTCGTTCCCGTTTCGCGGCAGACTTCGATCACGCGGCCCAGTTGGGCATCCACCGTTTCAACGGCGCGAATCGCCGCTTCCAGGACTCCCGTATGACCTACCATGTCCGGGTTCGCGAAGTTGCAGACGAGCACGTTGTAGCGCCGCTCCCGAAGTGCCGCGATGAGAACGTCGCCCACTCCCGCGGCGCTCATCTCCGGCTGCAGGTCGTAGGTGGCGACACGCGGGGAAGGCACCATCCGCCGGTCTTCACCGGGCCGCGGCTCCTCCACGCCTCCGTTGAAGAAATAGGTGACGTGCGGGTACTTCTCCGTCTCCGCGGTACGGAAACTCGTCATGTCATGGTCCGCCAGGACGTCGGCCAGGATGTTGGACATGTCCTGCGGAGGGAAAGCCACGTTGAGCGGGAAATCCCGGTCGTACTCCGTCATCGTCACCAGCCGGACCCGCGGCGGAGCGGGCCCGCGGTCGAAGTGCGCGAAATCCTCTTCCATCAGCGCGCGCGTGATCTGTCGTACCCGGTCCGCGCGGAAGTTGAAGAAGATCACGCCGTCCCCGTCGCGAACCCGCCCAACGGGATCGCCTGCCTCGTCGACGACCACCCGCGGCACGATGAACTCGTCCGATTCGGCGGAATCATACGCGGCCTCGACGCTCGCGATCGGATCCGTGACCTCGATGCCTTGGCCATACACGATCGCCCGGTACGCCTTCTCGGTTCGGTCCCACCTGCGGTCGCGGTCCATCGCCCAGTACCGACCCATGATCGTCGCCAGCTTGCACTCGCCGCCACTTCCGGCGCGACCGACCAGCTCCGTGAGGTAATCGCGCGCGGACTGCGGCGGCGTGTCCCGACCATCCAGGAACGCGTGAACCCGCACGCGCGGGACACCGTGGCGCGTCGCCATCTCACAGAGGGCGAGTAGATGGGAATCGACCGCGTGCACGCCGCCGGGTCCAACCAATCCCATCAGGTGTAGCGTCGCGTCAGGGGTACTCACGGACCGCATGAGGTCCACGAACGACCGATTCTCAAAGAACTCGCCCGATTCGATGGCTTGGCTGATGCGTAACAGCGACTGTTTCACGACCCGTCCGGCGCCCAGATTCAGATGCCCGACTTCGGAGTTGCCCATCTGCCCCTCAGGCAGGCCGACCGCGGGCCCGTCGGTCTTCAGCCGGGCACTAGGAAACTCGCCCCGCTCCCAGATGGAGTCCCACACGGGGGTACTGGCCAGCGCAACCGCGTTATCGTCAGCCGGTTCGCGCAGGCCCCAGCCATCCAGGATCAGTAGCGCGACGCGGGGCGTTGCCGGGGAGTTGTCGTTGGGTGGCATCTGGTTTACAGTCTTTTTCGACAGCGGTATAATGGACGATACTTCAAGATAACCTGGAGAGGGCCGCGGGCCAGCCATGCCGACCGAAGGCCCTGCCCCCACGTCATCATCGGATGCAACCGGACGGCCGCGATCGCGCACCGTGGCGGCCCCCAATCGAGCTAACCCATGATTCCACCAGCCGTGGCCAGATATGAGGATCGATTGGGCGCCTTGGGCAGACCTTCCCGAGGCCGCATACTGGCCCTTGTCGCGCCGGTGGTTCTCACGGTTGCGGCTGGAGTCAGTGCGGCGCAGACGGCGTTCGCGCCGCCCCCGGCCAACGGTGTCTCATCGCGGGGCGCCGCGAACGCAACGGCGCCGTCCGTCCGAGCGGCGACGCTGAGGTTCGGGCTGAGCGAGGCGGTACACGTGATCGTTGCCACGCCGGCCTCCCGAATCGATCCCGCTGAACTCGCGGCCGCGGGGATGGTTCTCGCGCATGGCCATCGGTGGTTGCGTGACGGCGTGCAGATGGCCGCTCCCGCCGCTCCAGTCGGGCCGCGGGTGCTGGGTGTCCCGATGCGCCCCTCGATCGAGTCCAACGATCCGCTGGTCCCATCCGATACTGAAGTCGTCGTGCCCCGTGAGTCCGGTATCTGGACGCTCGAGGATGCGGTGGGCAACGCTGTCACGGTGATCGCCGTGGTCCCGGCGACCGAGACCCGCGGTGGGCGGCTCAACGGCTATCATATCGGTACATACCCCACGGCCGGAAGTGGCAGGACGGACGTCTACGCGCCGCCCACCGGGTTCATTGAGTTGCACCCCGAGACCGTCGACTTGCCGGTTTCGCGCCATCTCACCGTGGGTCAGTTCATCACCAAGGATCAGGTCAACGTCTGGCCCAAGTACGTCGCGCTGGACATGCGGCTGATCGACAAGCTGGAGCTGGTCGTCCAGGAGTTGAACGGCATGGGTATCCGGGCGGATCGTGTCCATGTCATGAGCGGATTCCGCACACCCCAGTACAATGGCCCCGGCGGCGATGGTCGCGCCTCGCTCCCGCGGCACATGTGGGGGGTTGCGGCGGATATGTGGATCGACAACGACGGAGATGGCCTGATGGACGATCTCAATGGTGATGGCGAGATCAACATGACCGATGCCGCCGTCATCATGAAGGCGGTCGACCGCGTCGAGGCGAGGTTTCCGGAGTTGATTGGCGGGGCCGGTCTGTATCCGACCACGTCGACGCACGGTCCGTACATCCACATCGACGCGCGCGGACATCACTCCCGCTGGTAGCAACTCGGCGAACGCGACCGCCTGGTTCCGCACCGCCGCGGCCTTCGCGCCGCTTTCCCCCGAGCCCCCGTACCGCCGGAGGCGCCTCGAGCGGGAATGAATCTTTCCGTTTCGACCGACGTACTACCCGGGGTAGAGCGGAGACGCCCCCAGGGCGTGTCTCCCGAATTTGCCGCGGTTGCGAGCGTTCGACGAACACGTCCCCGTACGACTGGATTCAGGCAGAACGGCATGTATTGTTCGACCTGCGGAGCATCGATCCCGGCTGGCCGCCTCGAGTGCGGCACGTGCGGAGGGCGAGTGGAGTCCACCGGCCTCACCCCCACCCCGGATGGCGCCGGCGGCGCGACCCTGCCGCTTGCCGCCCCGTCGATCCCGGTGTGCCCGAAGTGTGACTATCGAGGTGGCGGGATCAGCTACTTCAGCCGGGGTTCACACATCGCCGGGCTTGTGGCCGCTACGGTCGTGACGCTGCCAGGTGCGCTCGGTGCCGGCGGCGTTCTCTACTACTGGCTGCGTCACGATCATCGAATCTGCCCGCGCTGCGGCGCGAGTTGGGGCGCCGGTGGCGAACTCGTGAACATACCCCGCGGGTCCGTCGCTCCGGCGGGTCAGCCGATGCGGTCGGCCAGAGGGGGGGAAGGGGTGATGCGCGCGTGGTCGGTCATGCTCGGCGTACTCGCCGCCGTCATGCTCGTGGTGGGTGCCGCGGAACTCGAGCTGTTGGTCTTTTCGTTTGGCGTCCTCGCCGGCGTGGGGGCTTTCCTGCTCCATCGCGGGGCGAACGCCGCCCGGGAGCGGCGCCGTGAGGCCCTTCTGGCGAACCTGCAGCTGAACGTCCTCAAGCTGGCGGGCGAACGGCGGGGCCGGCTGACGGTGACCGAGGTCGCCGCCGCCCTCTCCTGGCCGATGCGGCGCGCGGAGAAGGTTCTCAACTCGCTCGACGACGGCTGGAGGGTCAACTCCACGGTCACCGACGAGGGGGTGATCGTCTACGAGTTCAGGGAACTGCTACACGGCTGAGGTGGCCGGTCTCGGCCGGAGCTCCAGCTCTCTCACGGGCTCTCGATGATTTCCATCTCCACCATCCCCGATTCGGCGGCCGCCTTTGCGTGTGCCTTGCCCTCGGCCGCCGTTTCGGCGAGCACGGTGAGCGATGGCATGGTAGCCGGATCCAGGTACAGTACTACGGCGGTGACGCGCGTGAGGGGCACCGCCTCTTCCTTGCCATCCCGCCGCCGCCCATTGTAGACGCCCGACGCCACGACCTCGGCGGGGACATAGCGCACGAGTGCCTCCCGGAGACGCGCCTGCACGAGGTCAACGACACCGCGCGCGTCGTCCTGCGTGCACATGACCACGAAGTCGTCGCCTCCGATGTGTCCAGCGAAGTGCGGCGTGCCCGCCACGGCGTTCCTCAGTTCGGCCCCCAGATGCTCGATCACGGAGTTCGCGGTCGCGAACCCGAACCGGTCGTTGAATGACTTGAAGTGCTCGAGATCCAGATAGCAGAGCGCGAACGGTTCGGCGATCTCCCGGCGGTGCTCGAATTCACGTTCGATCAGGACGCCCCCCGGTAGCCCCGTCGACGGGTTCAGGCCGCGGGCCTGTTCGCTCAGTACGAGCAGCGCCCGGACGCGGGCGATCAGCTCGCGGGAGTCGAACGGCTTCGCGAGGTAATCATTGGCTCCCGCCTCGAAGCCGCGGATCCGATCCTCGACATCGCCCTCGGCCGTCAGCATCAGGACCGGCAGGTGCTCGAACTGAGGATTGCCCTTGATTCGCCTGCAGACCTCGAGCCCGTCGGGAACCCCCATTCGATAGTCGAGCAGGGCCAGATCGGGCGGATCAGCCCGCACCTGGAACAGGGCATCCGTTCCGTTGGACACGGCCCGGACCTTATGCCCCGCGGACGTGAGCGCGTCGGTGACCATTTCGCGCATCGCGGGGTCGTCGTCAGCGAAGAGGATGTTTCCCATCGGTTTGGACTCTAAGGAATTGCGAATTTTCAACGCGGTTTCCACGATGCGCTCTCAGTCGGTGATCGATCGGAATCCGTGTTCGACCGTGTCGGCGGATTTCGAGCGCCATTCCGAGATTGTACTGGCGATCGTTTCCGTTGAGAACCCGCGTCGGCCAAGATACCCGTGAAGGCGACGCAGTGTTGCGCGTGGTTGTTCACCCTTTTTCGGCCGGAACTTGCGGGCCGCCATCGACGCCAGGTCGAGTTCGCTCACCTGGTTCGCGGACAGCTCGCGCTGAATCACGATCGCCGCCGTCTCGGCGTCCACGCCACGCGCCTGCAGGTCGGCTTTCAGGCCGCCGATTCCTCGCGGGCGCCCGCGGATCCGATCCCGGATGAACGCCCCGGCGAACTCCGCGTCGTCGACCAGGCCCGCTGTCGCGAGCCTATCGAGACATGCGTCGATGGCCGCCGCTCCGAATCCCTTACCCGCGAGTCGGCCACGAAGCTCCGTTCGGGTGCGCGGTCGGTAGCCCAGCAGGCGCAGCGCGGCGTCCTTCGCACGGATCTCGCAATCCTCCTCGACGAGTCTGGCGAGATGATCCTCCGCGAGTGAAATTCCGCGGCGCAGGCCCGCGCGATAGACCTGTTCCGCTGAAAGGCTGACCTGACGATCATCGGACAGGTAGACGTTCACCCGGTCGCGCTTTCGCTTCTGCCTTCGAATCGCCGTGATTTCCATGCGCGTGGCGGTGTTCCTGCCTTCTCCGCGGTCGACGAGTCCCGCCGCTCGGAAGACAGGCGTGAAGCGACGCATACAACTTGACCCGGCCGACCCTTCGCTTCAAGCCCTCACGGGCATCTCCGGCAAGGTCCATCGCTTTCGTCACGCGCTGGTCGCTCAGCGCCCCGCCCGGTCGCCTGGGGCCTGGCTGATGATGCGCGCCAGTCGGCCCCCCCATGGAGTAAGCGCCTAGCCAATATGATCGACGAGATCCAGGCGATTATTGAGGAAGTCAGAGCGGAGTTCGCGCCGGATGCCCGGACTGCCGTGTTCGATGTTCACCTCAGGAGGCGGGCGGGGGCGATCGAAGCGTACGGCGCGATCTCTGATCCCCGGGCGGAATCGGCGCTCCGTGATCGGCTTTTCGCGCTGAAGGGCAGGGGCGCCGTCGTCGACAGGGTTGCTCGCGTGCCGGAACACGGAATCCCGGATCGACCCCACGCACTCGTCGCCGCCGCGATGGCCCCCATGCTGGCCGGGCCGAGAATCTCCGAGTCGCACCTCTCGCAGATCGCCCATGGCAACCCCGCGCTGGTCCTCAGAGAGTACGGGCGATGGCTGCAGTGCCGGGCAAACGACGGCTATATAGGGTGGATCCACCGCGGCTATGTGGCCCGCTTCGATGACGACGAGTTCCGTGCGTGGGAGTCCGGCGCGCGGGGGACGTTGCACATGTCACTCGGCGCTCGCCTGGTCGCGGACGACGGGATCACGATCATACGACTGCCATGGGGCGCGCGCGTGGCCGTACGAGACGGTCGCGCGGTTACTCCCGGCGGCGCGGCCGGCGAGGTCGTCGGCGAGACCGTCCCGTTCAACGAACTCGCCGAGAGGTTCCCGCCCGACGGTGGACCCATCGTCTCGACCGCCCTGCGGTGGCTCGGGTCGCCCTATCTGTGGGGAGGGACCACACTGGCCGGAGTGGATTGCTCGGGACTCACCCAGTCCGTGTTTCGCATGCACGGCATCCCGCTGCCACGCGACTCCGACCAACAGGCGGGGATGGGCGATCCGCTACCGATCGATGCACCCGACTCGCTGCAGCCGGGTGACCTCCTGTTCTTCGAGGAGCGCCGTGGCAGGATCTCGCACGTCGCCATATCGATGGGCGGGCTCCGGATCGTCCACTCCGCGGTGGGCAACGGGGGCGTGGCCCGGAACGACCTGGCGTCGGGAGGCGCGTACGAGAAGGAGTTGCGGTCGATTCTCGTCGCTGCCCGGAGGATCACCGTGACGGGAGGTTGACCGCCTGCCCGATCGCCAGGCGGCGCGGGTCGAGACCGGGGTTCAGGCGCCGCAATTCAGCCACGGTGGTGCCGTTGCGCCTGGCGATCTCGTCGAGTGTATCCCCGGAGGTCACTCGATGCGTTCGAGCCACCGGCGCGGCCGCCGCTTCCGGCCGGGACGGCGGGGCGGGCATCGGGTCGCCCGCGGCATCATCGGGTGAATCTCCTGGCCGCGGAAGGACCTCCTCCACGTCGGGGATCGTCCCTGCCGGGTCGCCGATCAGCGGGAGATCAGCCGGCGCAACTTCGGCCGGCCGCGTGAATCTGGCGAGCCGCGCTCCGATCGCGTCTTCCGTGCGCTTCGCGGCGCTCGTTGAAGGGATGTCGTTCGTGAGAATGCTGAAGGCGAGGAGTTCGCCATCCGCGGCGTGTACATAACCAGAGAGGCCCGACACGTTCGCGATCGTGCCCGTCTTCGCCCGGAGATTGCGCGCCGCGGGAGTCCCGCCCATGCGTCCGCGAAGGCTGTGCTGGCCGCCCAACGGCGATGCGGCTTCCGGGAGCGACTCGTAGAACGCATCCCACACGTCCGTCCGCGTCATCAGATCCAGGAGATGGATCGTGGCGCGCGGCGTCACCCGGTTGATCGGTGATAGCCCCGAGCCGTCGACGATCCGGATCTCCGAGAAGTCGAACGGGCGCTCGCACTCGAGGAAGTACTGTACGGCCAGCGCCCCGCTCTGGAAGCTCCCGTCCCCGAGCGCAACCCGTCCCACGGTCTTGAACAGCGACTCAGCGAATAGATTCTGGCTCACGTGGTTCGTGACGGCGGTCACCTCGCGGAGCGTGGGCGAAAGGTGCGTCCCGAGCACCCGCGGCGGCGTGGCGGAGCCTCCGCCGGTCGAAACGGCTCCAAAGCTGATAGGCGACCCTTCTGACCTTCTCACCATCCGCACACTTCCGCCGACCCGGATCCCCGCGCCTTCCAGGACGGTCCTGAACGCGGCGGCCGCGAAGTTCGCGGGGTCCACGACCGTCACGCTCCTTGCCACACCCGGATGGCCGCGGGCAATGCGGCCTTCGATGATGAGACCCTCCGGGTCGTACGAGAAACGAATGGTCGAACTGCCACTGCCGACTGTCGTCACGCGGTTCTGAATGAGAAGTCCGTCGGTACTCGGTGTCGTCCGGATCGTCGCCGCCTGGCCGGCCGATCCGCCCGGAGTCACCCGGACGCTGACGACGTTCTCGCCGAGCGACAGCGCGCCGACGGGTGCCGAGTAGCTATCGAGCCGGTACTCCTCGCGCCATCCCTCCGCGATCCATCTGTCATCGAAGTAGCTGCCATCGCCGACGATATCGCCAGTGATCTCCGACACGCCTTTCGCGCGCAGTGAATCGGCGAGCGCGCGGAGCGGCGCGAGCGACCCGTCGAGCATCCGGCTGGAGATCGCGGGATCTCCCGTGCCGTACAGGATGAGGTCACCGCGCAGCACACCATTCTCGATCGGCCCGTCGGCGAGCGCGTATGTGGAATAGCGGAAATCGGGGCCTAGATAGTAGAGCGCCGCGGCGGTACTGAAGAGCTTCATGTTGCTCGCGGGGGCGAGCGGGAGGTCCGGGTTGTACGCATAGAGCGTGTCGCCACGGTCGAGCGAGACGACAAGGATCCCGTGGTTGGAGTTCCGGGTCTCGAGGTTGCGGACCAGTCGATCGAGGTCGGCCCGAAGCGTGACGACTTCGTCGGAAAGTGGTTCCGGCGCGACGGGCGCCGTAACGACCGCCGAGCGCCCGCCCGCGGCGGATGTGACGAGCGCCAGTTCGGTCGCGACAGCGTTCGAGGACGCCACGGCCGGCCGCGGCTCGGACGTCGGCGACTGGGCCGACGCGATCCCGAGCGTCGCGAGCACCGCTCCGAACATCGGTAACTTCCGCCGAATCTTCATCTTCCCGGTCATCGCCCCGTTCGTCCGGTTTACGTTGGATCCCCGATTGCTCCGCACCCGACTCCCAGCAACGCCGTCATAGAAGGTACCGTACGAGCAGGAGACCGACCGCAACGCCGGCCAGCCCGCCCACCAGTACCACCAGCGTGATCGAAACGCGCCGCCTTGTCCTTCCTCGCGTCACCGTTCTCCCCGTGATCGTCCGTCGGAACGACACTGTACGAATGGTGACGCAATCTAGCGAGGAGCGTGCCCCCGCCGCCGTTGAGAGAATCCGCCAAACAGGATATTCTTCCCCGGCTCAGCGCACCATTTCCATACATACTACGACTTCGACGAACAAATCGTTGTCGGAGAGAGTCCCGATCATAGATAGAAACATGGCCGCCGGTCTTCAAATCCGGCGGAGGACCACATGATCACCCCCGCGGTTGCCTATGCCCTGCTGGCCGCGGTGGCCAACGTTGCCGGTGGTGTGCTCATCACGAGCGCGTCGCCGGGCGGGATCCGCGCCCAGCGAATGCTGCTCGGATTCGGGGCCGGGTTCATGCTGTCGGTCGCCTTCGTCTCGATGCTGCCTCACGCCATCGAAGTGGACGTGAACGGCGGGTTCGTCGCGTTGTTCGGGTACCTGCTCGTGCACGTGACCCAGCACGTTCTCACGCCTCACTTCCATTTCGGCGAGGAAACGCACCACGAGGCGATGGTCGACAAGTGGGTGGGTACCGCGGCCTTGCTTGGCCTGCTCCTCCATACCTTCTTCGATGGCGTCGCGATCGCGAGCGGCTTCGAAGTCGACGCATCTCTTGGGATTGTCGTCTTCCTCGCCGTATTCGTGCACAAGGTTCCCGAAGGCGTCACCATCGCTTCGATCATGCTGGTGAGCGGGAACACGAAGCGAAAGGCGCTCCTGGGCGTCATGTTGCTCGGCCTGTCGACGGTCGCTGGCGTCCTGTTGACCTCGTGGATCGCGCCGCTCGCGCGCCACGGGCTCGCGCTCAGCGCCGGCGTCACCATCTACGTGGCTGCCTCGAACCTCATGCCCGAGGTACAGAAGCAGAAGGACCTGATCTCCGGCGCTGGCGTCGTTGCCGGTGTCCTGGTTTACATGCT
>CAZUVK010000109.1:0-11569 GCA_964623785.1 uncultured Gemmatimonas sp.
GGTGATCATCTCGTCGAAAACCAGGGCTGCATCCCCGTTCTTTGTGATGTCACGGAGGCGGTGCAGGAAATCACGCGGCTGGAGCGCCAGGTGCCGGCTCTGAACCGGCTCCACCAGCACCGCGGCGATCGAACCGATCCGCTGCTCGATGGTCCGGAGGCTCTCCTCCTCGCCATAGTCCAGCACAAGGATCTCCTCGACGGCGGTCGCCGGAATACCGGGGGAGGCGGGGAGGCTCTTGCCGCTACGGCCCACACGCACGACCACCTCATCGAAGATGCCGTGATACGAGTCCCGGAAGACCACGATCGTGGAGCGACCGGTCACGGTGCGGGCCATCCGGATCGCGGCGAGCACCGCCTCGCTCCCGGTATTGCAGAGCGCCGTTCGCGGGTGTCCCGTGATCTCCCGCATGAGTTCCGCCACCTCTCCGGCGAGCGGGTGCTGCGGACCGATGGCGAACCCCTGCTCGAGGCATCGGGAAACCGCGTCCACCACGACGGGTGCCCGGTGCCCCAGGAAGACGGAGCCGAACCCGTTGATCATGTCGATGTACTCGTTTCCATCGAGATCCCAGACGCGACTGCCCTCGGCCCGCTCGACCACGATCGGATATACGATATCCTTATGGAGCGGCATGAATCCGGCGACCGCCCGCGGATCGGCGAGCGAGGGGCGATGGCGTTCGGTGAATTGACGGGAGCTGGCGGTCCTGGCGACGTACCGTGCCATGAAGCCGTCCAGCCAGTCGCGCTGGGTCGGGGTCAGTTCCCCGACAGCCCCGAGCTCGACGCGCGCGGCGGCGCCGAACGCCTTCGCCGAAGGCGATGCGGATTCCGTCTCCCGCTCCGTGACGGGCTCCGCCCCGGCATGGGGCGCGCCGAGCGCCGCTGGCTTCGCCCGAGCGGTGGCGTGCGCGACTTCCCCGACGACATCCTCGACATCCCCCGCTGCGTCAGCACGCCCGTGGAGTCTCAGGACCTCGAGCTGCTGTCGCATGATCTCGAGCTGGCCGGCAACGATCCGGTCCACGGCGCCCAAGTCGCCGGATGGGAATTGAATGATCCCGGATGCCGACATATGAGATCCTTCCACTGCCCTCGAGGGCGCTGGTAAGGTCATGTGGGCGGCTGGCTTCAGAGTTTCATCCGGAAGTCGCTCCGCCAGGTACTCCGCGATGCTGCGCGGAGTCGAAAGCTCCTCAAGCATCTGCCGGAACTTGATCGGTATGCCGAACTCGGCCTGCAGCTTCGCGCTCGCCTGCGTGAGAAGAAGCGAATCGAAACCAACCTCGACGAAGGCGCGATCCACCTGGCTGGCAGGCAGGTCTTCTCCCCAGAGCTCGCCCAGGATGCCAAGTACCTGTCCAAGGATTCTCTCGAGGTGCGCGGCCCCGGAGGCCCCGGCAGCCTGGGGAGCCGGGCCCTCCGCGATCACCACGTCGGTCTCAGCCATCCGTTCCTCGTAAACGCCGGTTGTGGGAGCGGCGCGCCGAACAGGCGGGTCGACCCAGTGTCGCTTCCGTTCAAAGGGATAGGTAGGCAGGATCACACGTCTGCGCTCTTCCTCGCCGAAGAATCCGTTCCAGTCGATCGTGCCTCCTGCCGCCCACAACCTGCCCGCCGCGTCCAGCAGAGCGTCCAGCGCGGAGCCATCGTCGCGCGCATGTCCCAGGGAGGCGATCACCGTTCGATGCGAATCTCCCTCGGGGTGCTGGAGCGCGAAGGTGCTGAGCGTCGTACCCGGCCCTACTTCAAGGAAGATTCGGCCAGGGGTACGCAGCAGCTCCGTGACGCCCGCGCTGAACTGAACCGTGCCCCGGAGCTGCCGGGCCCAGTATTCCGGATCGGTCGCCATTCCGGCGGTAATCGGTTCACCGGTAAGCCCGGAGATCCATCTCCGTGTGGGCGGGTTCCTTTCGACTCCGGCCACGAATTCCGTGTACGGGGCGAGGACCTCGTCCATCATGGGGGAATGGTACGCGTGCGAGGTGTGCAGGGGCGACGCACGACCCCCGCCATCCTCCAACTCCCGCCGGAAGACATCCAGGGCGTCCGCCGGGCCGGAGACCACCGTCAGCGCGGGTGCGTTCGAGGCAGCGAGCGCGAGTGGCTCCGCGATCATCCCGACCAGTTCGGCGGCGGGCAGCCTGACCGCGAGCATGCCCCCCGCGGGACGATCCTGCATCATCCGCCCCCGGGTCGCCAGAAGCTTGACCGTGTCCTCGAAGGAAAAGACACCCGCGAGACATGCCGCGGTGTATTCACCCACGCTGTGGCCGATCATCGTTTCGGGGACCACCCCCCAGCTCTCCCAGAGGCGGGCGAGGGCGTACTGCACCACGAACAGGACGGGCTGGGTAACGGCGGTCTGCTTGAGGCCTTCCGCCGCCTGCTCCTCACTTCCGGCCGGCGGATACAGCAGGTGCCGGATATCCTGCCCCAGGAGGGGAATCAGGGCGTCCGCACCCGCGTCCACATGCAAGCGGAAAACCGGCTCCGTTTCGTAGAGCGCACGCCCCATATTTACATGCTGAGCGCCCTGCCCCGGGAACATGAAGACTACCTCGCGCCGCGTCTTCGAGGCCTCGCTGGAATCAAGTCGTGACCGGTCGTCACCGGTGAGCGTCGTCACGGCATCGTCGACGTCATGGGCCACGACGAATCTACGATGCCCGAAGTCCGCGCGGCCGAGCGCCAGGGTGTACGCGACGTCGGCAAGAGGCACGTCCGGATTCTCGCGGAGATACCGTGCAAGGTTCCCGGTCGCCGCGTCGAGCGCGGTCGAGGTCCTGGCGGACAGGGTCAGCAACTGACCGGGACGCGATGGCCCCGACGGCGGCCGCGACGGGGCTTCCTCCAGGACGGCGTGCGCGTTCGTTCCGCCGATCCCGAACGAACTCACCCCGGCGCGCCGGGGCTCGGCGCCGCGTGGCCAGGGGGTTGGCTCCCGTACCACGAAGAACGGGCTGTTCTCGAGGTCGATCTCGGGGTTCGGCGCTTCGTAGTGAAGACTGCGTGGGACCAGCTCCCGCTCGAGTACAAGGGCAGCCTTGATCAGCCCGGCCGCGCCGGCGGCCGAGTCCAGATGCCCGAGATTCCCCTTGACCGAACCCAGGGCGCAGAACTGCTTGCGCGCCGTTTTCTGGCGGAAGGCCTTAGTCAGTCCGGCGACTTCGATCGGGTCTCCGAGAGGCGTGGCCGTGCCGTGCGCCTCCACATAGCCGATGGTATCCGGATGGACGTCCGCGAGTGCCTGGGCGAGGGCGATCACCTCGGCCTGCCCCTCCACGCTGGGCGCGGTGTAGGAGATCTTTGCGGCGCCATCATTGTTGATGGCCGAGCCACGGATTACCGCGTGAATGTGATCCCCGTCCCGGACCGCGTCCTCGAGTCGCTTGAGAACGACCGCCGCGACCCCGTGCGCGGGAACCGTGCCCTGCGCCCGCGCGTCGAAGGGACGACAATGCCCGTCTGGCGACGTGATCGCACCATCCAGGAAAAGGTAGCCGCGCGCCTGGGGGAAGGTTACCGAGACCCCCCCGGCAATGCACATCTCCGTCTCATACTGGAGGAGGCTCTGGCATGCCTGGACCACGGCCACGAGCGATGTCGAGCACGCCGTCTGCACGGTGACCGCGGGGCCCCGCAGGTCGAACTTGAAGGCGGTCCGCGTCGCGAGGTGATCCTTGTCGTTGCTGAGCAGAATTAAGGGGTCTCTTTCGCTCAGGAGATTGTTGAGCAGGTAGGTGCTCATCAAGGTGCCGGCGAAGACACCCACTGCGCCGCGGATCGTTCCCGGAGCATACCCGGCTCGCTCCATGGCTTCCCAGGAGCACTCGAGCCATAGCCGGTGCTGCGGATCCGTAACCGCCGCCTCACGAGGGTTCATGCCGAAGAACGCGGCGTCGAACAACTCGACGTCCGAGAGGATCCCACGTGCGCGCACGTAGTTTGGACGACCCCTCACCTCCGCGGGATCGTACTGTTCCGCCTCCAGTTCCTCGTCGGTGAATCGGTGGATGGTCTCCCGGCCCTCCCGCAGCGCTTCCCAGAGCGCTTCGATGGAAGGTGCACCGGGAAATCGCCCCGACATTCCGATGATCGCGATCCCCTCCGGCCCTTCATTCATGTATTCCGTCACCTGTTACCCATTGCCCCGAGCGCGGCGCATACGCATGCGTGCGGCCCGCTGTCGATCGGCATGCTCGTCCACCGCCGCGAGGGCGGTACCGGCATCCTCCCCGTTGGCAATCACTTCGGCAAGACCGGCCAGGGTCGGGTGCTCGAAGAAGATAATGATATTCAGTGGCCCGAATCGCTCGCGGAGCCGGCTGGCCACCTGGGGGATCCGCAGCGAGTGGCCGCCGAGTTCGAAGAAGTTGTCGTGGCGGCCGACGCGCTCCACCTCCAGCACCTCGGTCCACACCCCGGCGAGCGCCTCTTCGATCTCGCCCACGGGTGCCTCGTACTCGCGACTTGCCGTGAGCAACTCCGAGAAGAGCGGGTCAGGAAGCGCCTTGCGGTCCACCTTGCCGCTCGGTGTGAGCGGGAAGGCCTCCAGCGGCACCACGATTCCCGGCACCATGTACTGCGGCAGCTTCCCGCCCAGGCTCTTGCGGATCTCCGCCGCCAACAGTTCCCGACCTTCCGTGAAGACCACGTAAGCCACCAGGCGCCTGTCCTCCGCTTCCCCTCGCGCCATCACTACCGCCTGCCTGACCTCCTCCAACTCTTCCAATACGGTCTCGATCTCCCCCAACTCGATCCGCAGCCCCCGGATCTTCACCTGGTGATCCAGGCGCCCCAGGAACTCCACCGCCCCGTCCGGGCGCCAGTACGCCAGATCCCCCGTCCGGTAGAGCCGGGCATCGCCCGCGGCGAACGGATCCGCCACGAATTTCTCCGCCGTCAGTTCTGGCCGGTTGATATAGCCGCGCGCCACCTGCACGCCGCCGATGTGCAACTCGCCCGGAACTCCGATCGGCGTCTCATTGCCGTAGGCGTCCAGGATGTGGATCCGCGTGTTCGCGATCGGCCGGCCGATCGGTACGCTCGTCTCCTCCGTGCCCTCGCAGGGCCACCAGGTCACATCCACCGCCGCTTCCGTCGGCCCGTACAGATTGTGCAGCCCCGAGCCCGGCAGACGCCGCATCGTCTCCTTCGCGGTCGTGACCGGCAACGCCTCCCCGCTGCAGATGATCCGCTTCAGCGAGTCGCAGCCCTCCACCTCCGCCTCCAGAAACGCCTGCAGCATCGACGGCACGAAGTGGATCGTCGTGACCCTCTCCGCCGCGATCGTCTCGATCAGGTACCCGGGATCGCGGTGCCCCCCCGGTTCCGCCATCACCAGTCGCGCTCCCGTCATCAACGGCCAGAAGAACTCCCAGACCGAGACGTCGAAGCTGAACGGCGTCTTCTGCAGCACCACATCTTCCGCGTCCAGACCGAAGGCTTCCTGCATCCACAGGAGACGGTTGCAGATCCCGGCGTGCGTGTTGACCACTCCCTTCGGCCGGCCCGTGGAGCCCGAAGTGAAGATTACGTAGGCTGCGCTCGTCCGCGTGGCCCCCGAGACGACCGGATTCGCCGGATAGGTCCCGATCTCCTCCCACTGCGCATCCACGCTCAGCACCTGCGCCGCGCCGCCATCCGGCAGGCTCCCCCTCATGCGCGCCTGTGTCAGGATCACCGGCACCCCGGCATCCTCCAGCATCGCTTCCAGTCGCGCTGACGGATACTCCGGGTCCAGCGGCACGTATGCTCCGCCCGCCTTGAGGATTCCCAGCATCGAGACCACCATCTCCAGCGAGCGCTCCATGAACACGCCCACTGGAGTTTCGGCCACCACGCCCTTTTGGCGAAGCGCATACGCCAGCCGGTTCGCACGGTCATCCAGCTCGCGGTAGCTCAACCGCGACTCCCCGTAACTAACCGCCACGGCGTCCGGCGTCCGCTCCACCTGCGCCTCGATCAGCCCATGAAGCGTTGAATGCTCCGGGTACTCCACCTCAGTCCGGTTCCACTCGGCCAACTGCTGGCGATCCAGCGCCGCGGTCCGTCGCAGTTGGCTGAGGGGCAGATCCGGTTCGGCGATACAACGCTCGAGGATCTCGAGGTAATGCCACAGCAGACGCTCAGCGGTTTGGCGCGTAAAAAGCGCGGTATTATAGGTAAGCTGGACGTTCGATACGGCTTCGTAGAGGGCTACGTTGATGGCGAAGTCGAACTGCGAACCCTTTCGCTGAATCGGAAAATACACCTGCTTCGTATCCCCGGGGCCTTCGGTTTCGACCTGAACGTTGGCCATGTTGAAGAGCACCTGGAAGAACGGCGCACGGCTCGTATCCCGGGGGGGACGCAGCTCCTTCACCAGCAACTCGAAAGGTGCGTCCTGGTGGCCATATGCCTCCAGGGCCGTGGACCGGACGCGCTGGATGAGCTCCCGGAAGCTTGGATCCCCCGAGAGATCGTTCCGGTGGACGAGGGTGTTGACGAACGCCCCGATGAGGTCGTGCGTCTCGGTTGCCCTCCGCCCGGCGATCGGCACACCGACGGGGATATCTTCGCTCCGCGTGTAGGCGGCGAGGAGAACATTGAACGCCGCGAGTGAGGTCATGAACGGAGTTGCCCGGTTCCCCGCGGAGAATCGCTGTAGCCGCTCGCGAAGATTCTCGGGAACTTCCACCTCGATCCTGTCCCCCTCGAACGACACGAACGCGGGCCGTGGAAAGTCCGTGGGAACGTCAAGTGAAGCGAGGTTCGCCAGGCGGGCTCGCCAGTAATCGATCTGTCTCTGCAGTTCCTGGTCACGAAGCCAGGC
This sequence comes from uncultured Gemmatimonas sp., assembly GCA_964623785.1. Taxonomy (GTDB): domain Bacteria; phylum Gemmatimonadota; class Gemmatimonadetes; order Longimicrobiales; family Longimicrobiaceae; genus WHSP01. The sequence continues at coordinate 6,823 of CAZUVK010000109.1, forward strand.
GCGCTGCCAGGCAGCATAGTCGCGGTAGGAAACAGGCGGCGGATCAACCGTTCCACTGGCGTATGCGACCCGTAGGGCGCGGCCGAGCACCCCGAGCGACCACATGTCCGAGATCGTGTGGTGCATCCCGATGGCAAGCAGGTGCGATTGACTGCTCAACCGCACCACGAGGATACGGAACAGCGGACCCTGCTCGAGGATATACGGCGCGCTCATGAGCCTGGAAGCGAGGGCATGAGCTTTCTCCAGACCCGCTTCCGCGGATAGGCTGGATAGGTCCTCGAAGCTGAAGACGTGCGTGGGCGTGGGGGAAACGACCGGGAATGGCCTGCCCTGATCATCGTGGAAATGTGTACGAAGGCTCTCCTGGCTCATTGCCACTGTCTCAAACGCCCGTCGCAGGCGATCGACGTCGAGGTCCCCCTGCAACAGGACCGCGCCCTCCATATTGTACGCGGTGCCCTGCGGATCCATCTTCTGGAGGAACCACAAACGCTCCTGTGAGAACGACAACTCGCTACTGCTTCCGTTCGACCGCGCGCTCAGGGGAGGCAAGGCCGACCCGATCTCGCGACTCGCACGAAGCCACTGACTGAGCTGCGCGATCGTCGGCTGATCGAAGAAGACTCGTAGCGGAAGGTCGACCCCCATGACATCGCGGATCCGCGAGACCACCTGTGTCGCCGTCAGGGAGTGCCCGCCAATCTCGAAGAAGTTCCGGTCTACGCCGATGTTCGGGCGACCCAGCACCTCCGACCAGATCTGCTGAAGTTCCTGCTCCTCGGCGTAGCGAGCCTCGCCTCCGTCGCCGCGGGAAAGTAGGGGATCAGCCGCCGGCAGCGCCCGCCGGTCAACTTTGCCCGAAGGAGTGCGCGGCAGCCGGTCGACCGCGACCCATTCCGTGGGGACGAGGTAGCGCGGTAGGCGCTCGGCGCACCAGGCGGCGAGAGTGAGATAATCGGTCTTCGCACCCTCCACGGGGATGTAGCAGGCGGTGAGCGCGCGTTCCCCGTCAGCGCCAGCCGGCGCATGCACACCGACGTCCAGGACGTCCGGATGCCCGTGAAGTACCGCCTCCACTTCGGCCGGTTCGACCCGATGACCACGCACCTTGACCTGAGCGTCGACCCGGCCAAGCACCACATAGCGCCCATCCGTTCGGCGCCGGGCAAGATCCCCGGTACGGTAGCGCGAACGGCTCGGATCCTCGTCGTCGCGCGCAAAGACCGGAGGAGACGACGGGTCAGCGGTTCGGTATCCCAGCGCGTTGCCGGCACTGCGAATGACCATTTCGCCGCGGACCGGATCCTCCTGTCCCTCCGAGTCGATCAGCCTAATCTCGACGTCGCCGAGCGGATGACCTACTGGCACCTCGAGGCTGCGGTGAGAGCGGTCGACGAACTCGCCGATCGAGAAGCTGTGCTCCGATGCGCCGTAGAGATTGAGGAGCTTCGCGCCCGCGGGGAAGAGCCGATCGAAGTACTCGAGGTGATCTGGTCGGACCGGTTCGCCGCCGAGAACGACCGCACGAACCGAGGACCAATCCGCTGCCGAGGCAATCTTTGCAAGGCTGCGGAAGACGGTCGGCGTGAAGTGGAGGATGTTTATCCCCTCCTCCCTCACGATGTCTGGCAGCCGCGACAGGTCGGTTTCGCGAGGATCGATCGGGCAGATCGCCGCACCCGTCAGCAGCGCGCCGAACAAGTCCATGAGCGAAGCATCGAACGATATGGAGGCTAGAAGCGCAATCCGGTCCTCGCTCGTGATGTCCAATGCCCGCGCGTATCGATCGGCCTGCCGGACCAGGTTGCCCTGCGTCTGCACCACCGCTTTGGGACGCCCGGTGGAGCCGGAGGTATAAAGCAGGTACGCCGTGCTCTCCGGACCGGGAACAGCGACCGGTGGATCGCTTCCGCGGACATCAGTGATCGTAACTACGCGGGTTCCAGGGCTTGCGATCGCCTCTGCGCGCGATCTGAGCGCCGGAGTCGTCAATATCAAACGCGCCCCCGAGTCCTCTGCCATGAACGTCAGGCGATCCTCTGGATAGGATGGATCCAGGGGCACATAGGGACGTCCAGACATCAACACACCAACAATAGCAGGCACCAGGCTGGGGTCGTGGGGGACGAATACACCGACGGCCGAGTCCGGCGTAGCGCCGTTGTCGGCTACCAGCCCGGCGACTCGAGCACTCTCCTCATGGAGTTCCGCGTAGGTGACCTCGAAATCAGCTCCGATGACGGCTGGCCTGTCCGGGTGCGCCCGTGCGATGCGTGTGAAGCGCTCGGTTACGGATTCCTCAGGACCATCGGGGTCGGGACCGGCAACAGACGATGCAGGCAGACCGGCGTTGTCGAGCCAGTACGAATCCAGCGGCATGTCGGGAGATGTGACCCCGAACTCGAGGATCTCGGACACCGTCCGCAGCAGGGACGCCATCCGATCTTCACCGAACAGGTTCGCGTTGTAATTCAACGCGAGCTCCATCGAGTTCTCCTTCTGGACGACATACAGCGTGAGGTCGAACCGCGACTGCCCATCGAAAACCGCGAGAAAGTCCTGCATTCCCGGGACCTCGAAAGTGATTCCGCCGCCGATCAAATCCTCACTCAGATCGAGAGGGGGGAGGACGTTCAGCATCGCCTGGAATAGAGGGTTCCGCGACGGATCGCGCGGCAACCGCAACGCTTCTACCAGCGTCCCAAACGGGATTTCGTTTTCGGCCATGCCCCCCAGGGTGACATCGCGTGCGACACCGATCAACTTCCGCAGGCTCGAGCCGCGATCCATCTGCATCCGCAACGGAAGCTGGTTCACGAACATGCCTATCAGCTCCCCCAGTTCGGAGCGGTCGCGTCCGTGCAGGGGAGTGCCGATAACCATATCCCGCTGCCCGCTGTGGCGGTGGAGCGCGGCACTGAACACGGCGAGCATCACCATGAACAGCGACGCCCCTTCGCCGCGTGCCAGTGCCCTGACGTTCTGGTACCCGGCACCGGTGATGGAGTGGGTCACCGCTCCGCCGGCGAACGTCTGCCTCGCCGATCGACGGTAATCCGCGGGGAAATCCAGAACGGTCGGGGCATCGCGTAGCCGCTCCTTCCAGAACGCGATCCGGTCTTCCGTGCGCTCAGGCGTCCAGAATGCGCGCTGCCATTCAGCGAACTTTCGATAGGTTGTTCTTAGCGGAGCCAGCTCCCGCCCGGCATAAAGCGCGGCGAGATCGCGGCAGTACCGCTGCATCGAAATGCCGTCGGCCGCGATGTGGTGAATGGTGGAGGATAGCTCATAGTGCTCCGTGCCCAGACGAATGAGAGTCGCTCGGAACGGAATCTCTCTCGCCAGATCGAACGGCCGCTGCTGATCGCGCTGGATTGCATTCCGGACAGCCGTCGCTTGCGCGGCGGGGGGCACATCCGCGAGGTCGATCACATTCAAGACGTGATCGGGCACCTCTTGCACCTCGAGCACCCCAGCTGGATCGGCGGTGCCAACCAGGCTGCGTAACGGCTCATGTCGCTCGAGCACGGTGCACAACGCTCGATCGAGGCGGGGAACGTCAAGCGGACCGCCAATTCGGATGACGAGGTTGAGATTGTAGGTAAACGCATCTGGCTCCAGCTGCTGGAAGAGCCAGAGTCGCTCCTGCGCCGGGGACAGTCGCGGAGGGGCGCCCGCGTGCGCAGCACCCTCCATCCGCAACAATTCGAGAAGCTCGTCGCGGTGCTGTCGGATCGCCCCCTGCAGCTCGACGTCCACTACACCCGCCGGCGCGGATACCTGGATCCGACCATCGTGGATCCGGATCTGCACGCCCCTGGCTCGTAGAGTCCGTACCAGATCGGCGGCGGTGCGGCCGTCCTTCCAACGAGTCTCCGACATCAGGTGATCTCCAGGAACGCTGAGCATACAGAAGCAATCACGGCGAGAACGCTTGACTCTCGGCCATCATGGTCAAATCACGGCCGTCACCAAAGCAAGGGATACACCGCGGGCAACCAGTACTCCTAAGTGCCGTGTACGCAATAGTTTGCGGTCCTGGTTTCCGTGTCAGTCCCGGACTCGGTGTTGCGCCGGTACAACAGTCGCGGATTCACGACCGAAGGTCCCCGCTCCTCGCAGCTCTCCGGCGCTGACTCCCCCTCGAAGCCGAGGGGGCCGCGGGCGCTGCCTCGTTCGTCCGCAGCAGCAGAAGCCGCAGCGCGATCACCGCGGAGACAATCACTATTCCCGCGCCGATCACGGTCGACGCCTGGACCGGGGACTCTTGGCTAACGTGAGACAGCGCGACCTCCCAGAGAACCACAAGAGGCAGTACCACAGCAATCCTCCACGCGGCCCCGGTCTCCGCCACGACGTCGAGTATCCCGAGGATGACCAGACTCAGCAGGCCCGTGACGAGGGCCGGAAGCACATCCGCGGCGGTAACAGGGCTCCAGGCCCGCCAAATAAATGGAATCATGGGCGCCAGTGCCCCAACCGCGGTATAGAAGAGGCTCGCCGCCAATTTCTCGCCCCGCAGCACGCGGGAGAGAAGGACGTAACCCGCGAAACTGCCACCCATCACAAGGGCGAAGAAGGTACCCTCGAGCCCGCCCGGCGTCGCGCTCATTGTTGCGGCGGCACCCAGAGCCCCGAGAACGGCCGCGGCCCAGGCGGCGCGTGGCGCCCGCTCGGCGAGCAGCAAGCTCCCCCCTCCGACGATCAGAGCGGGAGCAAGCCAGAAAATGGTCCAGATCCAGTC
>CAZUVK010000110.1:0-11541 GCA_964623785.1 uncultured Gemmatimonas sp.
CGTCATCGACATGTTCGCGACGCTCGGCCATCCCTACGACGTCTACGACGGGATCGAGGAGTCGGTGGGCGCCATCACGACCTCGTCGCCGCCGCTCGTGGTCAATGGCGTGATCGTCGTAGGGAACTCCGCGCACCCCGGCGGCGCCGGGGCCACGCGGGTCGAGAACGTGCCGGGTGACGTACAGGCGTTCGATGCGCGGACCGGCGAGCACCTCTGGACGTTCCACACGATCCCCCGGGCCGGGGAGTTCGGCAACGACACCTGGGAGAACGACGCCTGGCAGCATAGCGGGAACGTCAACGTCTGGGCGCCGCTCTCCGCGGATCCCGAACTGGGCCTCGTTTACCTGCCAACCGACGCCCCGACCAACGACTATTTCGGCGGGTTCCGGCCGGGCGCGAACCTCTTCGGCAGCAGCCTGGTCGCGGTGGACATCCGGACCGGCGAGCGGAGGTGGCACTTCCAGATGATCCACCACGACATCTGGGACTGGGACCTGCCCGTGGCGCCCATCCTCGTCGACCTGACCGTCGATGGCCGGGATATCCCCGCGGTCGTGCAGGCGTCCAAGCAGACGTTCATCTATGCGTTCAATCGGGAGACGGGCGAGCCGATCTGGCCGATCGTGGAGCGGCCGGTGCCGCGCGGCGATGTGCCCGGCGAGTGGTACTCGCCCACGCAGCCGTTCCCGACCCGGCCGGCGCCTTACGAGCTTCAGGGTCTCTCGGTGGATGACCTTATGGATTTCACGCCCGAACTGCGGGCGAGGGCGATCGAGCAGGTGAGCGACATCAAGCTGGGGCCGATCTTCACGCCGTACGTGCACGCGGGGAACGAGGACGGCTGGCGGGCGACGGCCCAGTGCCCGAGCGCGACCGGCGGGACCAACATCCCGGGCGGTCCCGTGCTCGACCCGGAGTCGGGGATCCTCTACGTACAGTCACGGAAGGCATGTAGCGGCGGGGTGCTGGCTCCGTCATCGATTCGCGACCCCGGCGGCCCGGGGCGGCCCGGGGCGACCGTGAGCGATTTCGCCTCCGGTACCGGCGGCGCATTCGCCACCATCGATGGATTGCCGATCATGAAGCCGCCTTACGGCCGGATCACGGCGATCGACATGAACACGGGCGAACACCTCTGGTGGATCCCGAACGGCGACACGCCCGACCGCATCGCGCAGCACCCGCTCCTGGAGGGAGTAGATCTGCCGAACACCGGGTACCAGGGCGACGCGACCGTGCTCGTCACGCGGAGCCTGCTGATGTTCGCGGAAGGGCGGGGCGGGCGACCGCTCTGGTACGCGGTGGACAAGGTTACCGGCGAGCGGATCGGGTCGGTGGAGATCCCCGCGCCCGTGAGCACGGCGCCGATGACGTTCCGGCACGAGGGCGTTCAGTACATCGTCCTGCCAGTGGCGGGCGGGGACGTGCCCGGATCGCTGGTGGCGTTGCGGTTGCCGTAACGCGGCGGGGGCAAGAAGGTGAAGAAGGGCCTGGTGCGGAGGGACGCATCCGGGCCCTTCGCCGTTCAGACCGGCTTCCGCCCGGCGTTCCTGCGTGACGTTCGTGGCGCGACCGGCCTCTCACCGGCCGGATGTTCGATCACCCGCCGCGACGCAGCCGTAGTCCCAGGCTGAATTCTGGCAGCCAATCCGAATCCCCCCCCGCGCTCCAGTCATCGTCGCCGACAAGGCGGTGCAGGCGAACACTGCCGCTCGCATCGAGGCTGTAGGGAAGCCTGACCAACATCCCGCCACTTGCGGAAAGCGCGGTCCGAGTCCCTGACATGGGCGCCCATTCGCCGCAGACCGACATGGCTTCTCCACAGTCGATGCGAAACGCACTCAGCGTAAGACTGGAGGCGCCCAAGCCGCCGGTCAGGATCGTGCGCGAATCCTCCGCCGGCACGAGAGAACCGATCGCCATTACCCGGAAGACACGAAGGCCAGGCGACCGGCGCGAGATGGTCTCGGTCCGTGGAAGGTATGTGTAGGTGACCTCGAGACCGCGCCCCGTTCCCATACCCACCAACCCGCCGACCGTGACTCCGAGCGATGTCGAGCCGGGACCTTCGAACAGAGAAGACTTGAAATGAGTCACACCGATGACCGGTTCAACGCGCAGCGAGCCGGTAGCGGATTCCCCCACCTGGGCCGCGGTGGACTCCACCACGCCCGAAAGCAGAAGCGCGCTGATCGCGATGAGGAACGAGCATCGGCCGGCTTTCGTGGCGCCCGGGCGTTCCGGACGAGAGGCAGATGGTCTCATGTGAACTCTCCGTTATGTGTTCGTCGATCGCCCGACACCAGGGTTGCCGCCGCTACGGGCGGACGCAAGGTACTCTGAAACAGTGGCGGCCCGATCGGGAGGAGGGTGCGATCACCGCTTTGGCCATTCCGATCACTCGAGTCTGGTGCCGGCGACAAACAGCCCGCGACCGATCAGCCCCACGGGATCATAGTGGATGATCTCCAGACCCGCATCGTCGAATGCCGACTTCATCTCATCTAGCGTGAACAGTCCCAGCTCATGGGTCTCCATCCGATGTTCGACACCGCCCGCCTCGCCAATGAGATAGTGGAACTCAAGGACCGAGATGCCATCCCGAACTCTGGAGTGGCTCATCCGACAGACCTTGATGCTGTCGGCTTCGGCGACACTGGCGTGCACGAAGCCTTCCTCCCAGTTCTCGGGCTGGAACCACGGCTCCAGGATCAGCACACCTCCCGGCGACAGGTGATCACGCATGCGGGCGAGCGAGCGCCGAACCCCCTCGACCGTGCGCGCGTAACCGATCGAGCTGAAGAGGCAGAGGATCACGTCGTACCGACGATCGAGCGAGAAGTCCAGCATATCCGCGTGGAAGAACTCCGCGTTCGGCGACTTCTGCTGCGCGATCTCGACGAACTCCAGCTGCAGGTCCAGACCATCGACAATATAGCCGAACTCCGCGGCGAGAATCCTGGCGTGCTCGCCGGTGCCGCAACCGACGTCGAGCACCCGCGTGGCGCTCGGCCGGAAATGCTCGATCAGCTCGTGAATCCGAGCCGCCTCGCCCGAATAGTCCTTGAACTGCCCGTAGACGACGTCGTACAGCTCGGCGGTTTCTGAAAACATAGGCTCCGGTGGATGGATGGATGGAGTGCGCGATCGCATAATCTCCTCAGAAGTCCGCCGCCGCGGTTTCACACCAGGAGCGAACGTCCTCCGCCGCGACGGCATCCGCCATGGACACTTTCAGCAGGGCAAAGCTTCCGCCGCCGCGGAACTACGCCGGCAAATCGGCCGCCCGGGGGACGACGTGAAAGTGCACGTGCTGGAAGTGCTCTAGCTCCGCGTAGCAGGCCACATACTCCTTCGCGCACGATGACACCCGGTGCAACGCGCGGACGGTCCGCTCGATCACCTCACCCAGTTCCTGAAACTCGTCGCCGCTCAGCTCGTGGAGCGACTCCGCGTGCCGCCGAAGCACGATGACCATCCAGCCGAGCAGTCGGCTCGGATAGGCGTGCTCCACCTGCCAGAACCTGCCGACATGAACGGGCGGTCCACCTATCCGCAATTCCCCGTGTCGAATCCGAGCGGCACCTACCGGATCGTCGCTTGGTAACCGAGTCCGTCTGACCGGAGAGTGTATTTGAGGCGGTCCGTCTGAATTGGCGCGCTTTCGTCTTGCGCGATGACCGCCGTGGGGGTTGCACAGCCGGTGAGCGTCGGGAGCACGAGCGTGAGCGCCAGTCCCGCCAGGATCGCTCGGGATCCGAATCGTTTCATGTCCACACCTCCTGTACGTATCCGCGAAAATTCTCTAAAGCCAAGGTTAGGACGAATCCCGTAGACCGCAAGATGGATCCACGCGTGCGGAAACCGGAGCACGGCGGGCCGCAGGTCGCCCGCCTCACGTGATCCGGATTTGCTCCATTCCCCTCCCCGTTCCGCCGGGCGGCCACTGCCGCGCGCAATTCGTTGATCCCGGTCCGCCCGGTTCCACGCGAATACTTGCAGGGATGCGCCGCCGACGCGAGACATCGGCTTCTCATCATGGTCCGCCAGATCTTCGAATGGCGGTGAATGGTTGCATCCCCGCCTGATAGCCACCGACCGTCCCGATACATCGCGAGTCCCGCACGAAGCGGAGGAAATGGTTCGATGACGATATTGCGAAGGCTGGCCACCGTATTTCCCCTCGTCCTGCTCGCGGCTAGCTGCGGGGGTGATTCCGGTTCACCAGTCGACCCGGGATCGCCAGTGCCAGCCACCGTCTCGGCCAACGCCGGAGATCAGCAGCAGGCGGCCGGCGGCGCGTCCGTTCCCGTGGCCCCTTCCGTGATCGTCCGCGATGCCCAGGGCAATCCCGTGCCCGGGGTCGCGGTCAACTTCACGGTGACGGCCGGCGGCGGAACGGTGACGGGTGGCAGCCCATCCACGAACGGTTCGGGCGTCGCGACCGTGTCCGGCTGGGCGCTGGGCCCGGTGGGCGCGCAGCGGCTCTCGGCGCGGGTCGGCTCCCTTCCCGAGGTGGTCTTCGAGGCAGGCATCATCCCGGGAACGGAGCAACTTATCGCCACGATGGGCGCGGGTGGCGGAACGTTCGCGATCTCCGATCCCGCGAGCCCGTATGATGGACTGACGCTGACGGTGCCGGCGGGAACGGTCACGGGATCCGCCGAGTGGCGGTTTCGTGTGGATCAGCAGCCACTGGCGATCCCGCTGCCCGCCGGGATCCGCGTCGTGGGACCGGCGATGGAGATCTCCACGAACCAGGCGTTTGGCGGGCGGTTGATGACCCTGGAAGTCCCGGCGCGGACCAATCCCGGCGAGCTGGCTTTTGTCGGGCTGTACGATCCGATCCGCGGCGTCACCGAGCTCATGCCGACCGTCGACCGCACGGACAGCACGGTCGTGGTGGTCACCTACCACCTGCGCGGCGATCTCCTCGGCGGGTCGACTCCTCCAGGGGCGCTCCACCGGGCCGGAATGGCGATCGGGTTCGACGGACCACCGGCGGCGGCCGATGAACTGATGCCGCGACTGGTCGTGATGGCCATGAATAACATGGAGAACCTTCTCACGGCCTTCATGGAGTTTGAGACGCAGTTGAACAAGTGGCCGGTGCGAGACCACGGATCGGCCGCGCTCCCCGAGGGGCACGGGACGGGGATCGCGGTGCTGCAGGCCGTGGGATCCGCCGAAGGTTCTCCGCCCTTCGAATCGATCGTGAGGTCGCTGCCCACGGAAGGCTTCTACGCGGAGGCCGCGCCGCTGGCCGCCGCCCAGATCGCGGAGCGGACATACGGCCCGGAAGTGAACGAGACCATGCGGCGGCTGCGGGAGATCTACAGCAAGCACGCCAAGGCGGATCGCGACGCGCTCGTCGTACAGGATGTCGTCGCGAACGCGCGCCTCAATCCGAGAACGGCGATGCTCGCGGTACTCTCGGCGGCCATGGACGACAGACCCGTCGTGGCATCGGTGGTCGGGGGCTCCGGCGGCGCCCTGACGCTGCAGAGCCCCGCCGCTTCCAGTCCGACCGCGTTGTCCGTCGGCCCCGACGGCCTGGGCACGGCCCGGCTTCCGCTGGTCGGCGACGGACCGGACCATGAGGTCTCGGACCTGGTCCCGATCAACTCGTTCACGTACAGGACCGCTGAGGCGCGAGCGCTGGTGGAAACACTCGGGCGGATGACCCAGGCGGCGACCGAATCACAGCGCGACGCGATCAACACGCAACTCGCGACGCAGGCCGGGCTGCCCGAAGTGCGTGTCGAGATCCGGCATCTCCCGGCGGACTCCTGGGTACCGTCGACCGATCTCAACGCGATTACGATCCGGAGCCAGGCCGCCCAGTTGCGAGTCCTGGCGAATCCCGCCACGGTCCACCTGCCGGACGGCTCGGAGATCACCCGGTCAGGGAGCGGGGAGGCCATGTCGATCGCGGACGATCTGGGCGTGGCTTCCGCATCCACCGTGACCCAGGTGGGGCGGACGATCTCCGCGTATACCACGTCGGTGGGTGGCGCGATCCGGCAGGTCGCGGTCGCCCAGGCGCGCGTGACCGTTGCCCCGTTCGAGGTAACGCCGGACGAGGTTACCCTCAGCACGGACAACCGGACCGTGGAACTGGAGGCGGCCATCCCCCTCCCGCCGGATGGCGGGTTCCGAATCGAGTGGGACTGGGGGGATGGAGAGAAGACCGAACACCTCGGCCTGATGACCGCATCGCACGAGTTCGGCGGACTGGGCGAGACCTACGACATTGTCGCGACGCTGATGACGAACGCCGAGCGTCGCAGGCTCGCCGTGGACACCGTGCGGGTGCGCGCCAGGCCGAGCGTCTGGGTGGGGTCGGCGACCGTCGCGCGAACGAACAATGCTCCCGGTTTCCAGGGCACGATGCGCGCCGAGGCCACCGATCTCCGGCTCGAGCGTGTCGCCGAAGTCGGCCCGAGCGCGGCGCGGTTCCATGTCGTGTCGGGGCATCTGACCGCCTGGAACGAGGTCCCGTGCGCGGGTTACGTGTCGCCGATCTCGCAGGCGACGCTGACCAATTCGGACCTGCAGTGGCTCGTCGTCAGTGACAAGGACCCCTCGGCCTCGGAAGGGACCGATTCCGGGCCGGGCCTCTGGTACAACGGAAACGCCTACACGGGCGGGCTGGAAATATTCAACAAGGTCTGTCCGTCAGAGTTCAACCCGAACCCCCAGGCCTATCGTTTCGCGACCGGTATCGTCTGGCTGACGACTCACGATGGCTCCGGCGATATCTGGACGCACTCGGCGAATCGCAACCTCATCCAGGGATCCGTCGTGAGGCACGGGACTGACAACTCGACCACGGTCTGGACCTGGCGGTTCGAGCGAGCTGACGAATAGGCTTCGCGTTCGGCAACGACGCACCACCGGGGGGTTCGGAAGGGAGCCCGCGGCCGCCGTCCTGTCGCGACCGCGCCCCGGATGCTCCAGGCCCTTGTGCGTCGACTTCCACTCATGTTAAGCTTGATTTCGTACTTGAACTAACTTTCTGAACCGCAACAGTTGTTATGGTAGCGATAATGAGGTTTTCGGCACCGCATTTCACTGCCCCATACGCCCCCGCCCAAGCGCAATAGCGCACCGGTGAGTCGGCCCGTCTCCGGGCGTCGACGCACCTCGCAGTCTCAAATCGCGAAAAATCGTTCGTACCGGCCGCGCGCCAATGGCGTGCGGATACCGCGTGCGCGCATTCGAGAAATCCAGCGTCGCTCATCGCGAGTTCGACGCTTCTACCATATGGAAGGTATATCATGAAGATGACGATGATCGCCGCGTTGCTCTGTCTGGCGAGCGGGTGTGCCCCTGCCCGCTCATTCGCACCCGCGCCACAGTTGCCGCCGAACTCCGGTCGCATTCTGGTGGAGAACGACGGAATGCTGGCGGTGAAGGTCTTCGCGGTGTCCGAAGGGCAGGTCGCGCTCTACCTCGGCCGGGTGGCGGCCAACGCGACGCGCTCCTTCGGGATCTCACCGGAAAGCCTTGGCAGCTTTCGGCTGGAGACACGACCCATGATGGAGCTCGGCCCGAGTGGCCGGCACTATTCGGAGATCGTCCGCGTGCCGACGGGTTCGGACATCACGTGGAGGCTGCTGGCGAGCCCGACGTCGACCTCGCCGCGCGTGTCCTTGCTCGCGATTGGTCGTTGCAGCGTAAACCTGCACTGTTGATCGCGTCGCCGGGCTCGCTCTCCGGGTCCGGCATGCCAAGGGCCCTTACCTCTCGCGGGGTAAGGGCCCCTTGTCTTTCCGACGATTCTCCTCGACCGCCCGGCGTCTCCTGCGCCGGGGTGTGCGTGTGGGTAGCGGCAGGTCGACCGCGCCTACCTCGCGACCCAGGCCCCGTTCAACGCTCGCAACGGGTCAGCCACTGACTGGAATCTCACGAGCTGCACCGAGTCGCGGTCCTTGCGCGAGGCGAACGGCATCACGCCCGCGTCGAGGATCCGTTCGGCCGCCTCGTCGGTGAGCCATGCTTCGGCGCACGGCACCGCGGACGCCCCGTCGTTGCCGCGGACCAGGTGCAGCGGCAGCCCGTCGATCTCCCGGACGGCGCCGGGGCGCATCCCCCACCCCGCCTGGTCGAAGGTCTCGCCGAGCAGGAGCGCCACGCCCAGGGCAGGGTTGCCCCAGAGGTACGCCTCGTGGTCGAGCCCGGTCGGCGGCGACTCCTCGAAGCGGAAGCGCTCGCACTCGTCGGCGTCTTCGCCATAAGGGAGTCGCAGGAGGATTCGCGGCAGGGCCAGGCCCAGCCACCGCGCGTTGGGGGCGCGGCGAAGCGCTTCCCACCCGGCGGCGATCGGACCCCAGCGCGCCGGCTCGCCCAGATCGGCCGGCGAGGGGCAGCCGACGAGCGCGGGATCCGCGGCGGAGATCCACGGCGCGCCGGCCGCGGCCGCGACCGCCGCGAGTTCGGTCATTGACCTGATGTCATCGTCGGCGGGATCGAAGGAGTAGCTTCCCACGAGCAGGCTCCATGGTCCCCGGGCTCCATTCTCCGGCCCGCGCGTCAGCAGCTCGCGCAGCGGCGTCCGGGTGCCGTCCTCGGCCAGCAGATCCACCCACAGTTCCTCCTTGCTGACGTCGATCAGGTAGACTCGCAGGAACGCGCCAGTCGGAAGTCGGCGCGTGAGCAGGAAGACGCCCCGCCACAGCGATTCCAGCGCCTGGAAGTCCGGGTGATGGAGGACGGACCGCATCTGCTCCGAGGTGATTGCGTCGACCCGGGCGATCGTCTCAGCCTGGCGAGGATCGGCGTCCGCAACCAGGTGCGGCGCGACGATCCGGCCGACGTATGCGCGAAAATCCCTGTCGGAGACGAGGACATCCCCCGTGTCCGGCTCGATCGCGGCGGGTGCCGAGACGTCGAGGACCCGGTCGAGGATGCCCTCCAGGTTGAGAGGGGCGGCGGCCGATGGAGCGGTCGGCGCGACGCGGGATTCGGGCGCGTCCCCGCCCCGCAGCTCGGCGGCGGCCTGGCGGAACGTGCCCGGATCGACGAGTCGGGCCCGAAGGTCCCGCAACTCGCGGAAGAGCGGGAGGCGGTCCCACAAACCGTCAGGGTGAAAGTCGTCCAGTTCGCGGAAGCGGGCCTCGAAGCGGCCATCGGATTCGGGGAGGCGCAGGTGCAGTGTCGGCGCGAGGCGGGCCAGGACATCGTCGAAATCGTCGCGATCCACCAGGATCGGCCGCGGATTCGGGTGCCGGGCGCCGGGCTCGGCGGTCCGTGTCCCGCGCCCGGAGAAGTCACCCAGGATGGCGATCGAGAAGGCGCGCTCCTCGATCGGCACCGCCACCGCACGAGTCTCGGTGTCGGTGCCAGCAGTGAGGCGGACGTCCGCAAATGAATCCTTCATGGTCGCTCAGAGGGTGGCGGGTGGCGGCGCGACTGCGGGCCCGGCTGTTCATCTCAGGTAAACCTCGACTCCCGCCCGCGCAACCCGCCCGTTCGAAACCCTTGACCGTTCGCGCGTCCCGCGCCTACCGTGCGGGCATCGGTCGGCGTGCGTTCACCGAGGCGTGCCGCGCGGGGCTACCCGTACCCAACTCACCCACGTCCGGAGGCATCCGATGATCGACCTCATTCCCCGATGGACTCGACTGCTGGCGATCGGCGCGGTGCTGGCGATCGCCGCCCCGGACGTCGCATCGGGCCAGCTGAGTGACCCGGAGGCCTGGGCCGCCCAGATGCCGAACGAGTACCGGATCGTTCCGAACCTCTCTTACCTGACGGCGGAGGGACAGGATCTCCAGCTCGACCTCTACCTGCCGCGGAACCCGGCCGGGCCGATCCCGACTGTGCTCTACTTCCACGGCGGGTTCTGGGTGCGGGGGTCGAGGGCGGCGAGTGCGCTCAACATCCTTCCGTACCTGGCGATGGGATGGGGCGTGGCGAACGTCTCCTACCGGCTCGGCTCCACCGACCTTGCCCCCGCCGCGGTGGAGGATGCGCTCTGCGCGGTCCGGTGGGTGTCCCGCAACGCGGAGACGTACGGCCTCGACCCGTCGCGGATCGTGACCACGGGGCACTCGGCGGGTGGCCAGCTGGCGCTGTCGACAGGGATGATCCCGGCGTCGGTCGGGCTCGACGCCCGATGCGCCGGGAACGACCCGATCCAGGTCGCGGGCGTGATCAACTGGTACGGGCCGACGGTGGTGGCGGATTTCCTGGAGGGACCGGACCGGCAGAACCTCGTGGTCGAATGGCTGGGAAGCGGGACCGACCGATTCGACGTGGCCGAGCGCGTGTCGCCGCTCAACTACGTACGCGCGGACCTGCCGCCGATCCCGACGATCCACGGGGACGCGGACCGGACCGTTCCGTACCGCCAGGCGGTCCGCCTGCACGACGCGCTGGGGTCTGCCGGGGCGAGGCACGAGTTGCACACCGTGCCGGGCGGCGCGCACGGCGGGTTCACCGAAGCGCAGACGCGAGAGATCTTTGAGAAGATCTCGGCGTTCCTGCAGAGCGTCGGGGAGGGAGCGCCCTAGCGCCGAATCAGAAGGCCCCGGGTCATCACGCGGCGTTTGAAGTTGGCTGCTGGCGGTTCGTCGGGTCGATCGGCTCCTCACCCCCGATGACGATCTCCTCCAACCTGCCCAGCAGCGAGTCGTTCCCGGCGCGGCTGGCGCCGAACAGCCCGTCCTCGAGCGCGTCGGCCTTGTGCGCGGCGGCGAAGAGGGAGAGCCAGCGATCGTATTTCTCGCCCATTCGCATCACCGCGTAGAAGCGACGACCCGGCCGCGCCCCCGGGAAGAAGACGTCGACTACCGCCGCCCCGGTCGCGAGCGGCGCGAGGATGATGTCCTTCGCGCCGTCCATCACCAGTTTGATCTGGAAGATCACCAGATCTCGCAGGATCACCCAGCGCGTCTTGCTCGCGATCGTCATTTATCGGGTCGATGAGATTGTCGGATCAGGTCGCTTGCAGCGACGTCCTGCCGTTCTACGGTTGCGCGGCACGGCGAGTTTCAAAGGAAGAGTGAAGGGTGCAATCCCGATCCGCGACAGGACGTGCAGGTCCTTCGCTGCGCTCAGGACGACAAGAGGCCCGCCCCGCGCGAGAAGCGCGAGGCGGGCCGCCAACAGTCGCCTGGGCGACCGAAGCCTAGTACATCCCGTCCATGCCGCCGCCCGGCATCGCCGGCGCGCCCTTGTCCTTCTCCGGCTTCTCGACGACGACCGTCTCCGTCGTGAGCAGGAGCCCCGCGATCGACGCGGCGTTCTGCAGCGCGGTGCGGGTGACCTTGGTCGGGTCGATCACGCCTGCCGCGACGAGATCCTCATACACGTCGGTGCGCGCGTTGTAGCCGAAGTTGACCGTGTCGTTGTTGCGAACCTTCTCGACCACGATCGAGCCCTCGACGCCGGCGTTGCCGGCGATCTGGCGGATCGGCTCCTCGAGCGACCGCTCGACGATGCGCACGCCGATCTGCTCGTCGGCGTCGTCAACCTTGAATGAGCGAAGCGCCTTCTGCGCGCGGAGCAGCGCGACGCCGCCGCCGGGCAC
>CAZUVK010000111.1:0-10540 GCA_964623785.1 uncultured Gemmatimonas sp.
TCAAGACGTTCATGGGGCCGGTCGAGGATGACACGGCGATCGTCTACCTGCGGCCGGAAACCGCGCAGGGCATCTACGTGAACTTCCTCAACGTCCAGACCACCGCGCGCCAGCGCGTGCCGTTCGGGATCGCGCAGATCGGCAAGGCGTTCCGGAACGAGATCACGCCCGGCAACTTCATCTTCCGGACGCGTGAGTTCGAGCAGATGGAGATGCAGTTCTTCGTCGAGCCCGGGACGGACGACGAGTGGTTCGAGCGGTGGAAGGCCGACCGGATGACGTGGCTGCACGGCCTCGGACTCGACCCGAGCCGGCTGCGCTTCCACCAGCATCCGCCGGACAAGCTCGCCCACTACGCGAAGGCCGCGTTCGACATCGAATTCTTCTTCGGGGGCACGATCGGCGACGGGGGCTGGGGCGAGATCGAAGGGATCCACAACCGGACCGACTTCGACCTCGGCCGCCACCAGGAGTTCTCGGGGAAGCGCCTGGAGTACATCGACCCGGCGAACCAGAAGCGGTATCTGCCCTATATCATCGAGACATCGATCGGCGCGGACAGGCTGACGCTCGCGGTGCTCGCGAACGGGTATCGCGAGGAGGAGGTCGAGGGAGAGACGCGAGTCGTGCTCGGCCTCCACCCGTCGCTCGCGCCGCTCAAGGTCGGCGTCTTCCCGCTCGTCAAGAAGGATGGGATGGCGGAGCGGGCGATGGCGATCCACGAGGATCTGCGCCGGAAGGGCATCCCGAGCTTCTACGACGAGTCGGGCGCGATCGGGCGCCGCTATCGCCGGCAGGACGAGGCGGGGACTCCGTACGGTCTCACGGTCGACGGCGAGACCATGGAGAACGGGAGCGTCACGATCCGGGATCGCGACACGATGCGGCAGGAACGCCTCTCGGCGGATGAAGTCGTCAACTACCTGAGAGAGCGATTCTGAGGAGCACCTCCACAGGATGAAGACCGCTGGCGCGGCGACGTCCATGGGCCTGATGCTTGCGGACCTCGCGGCCGGCCGGCCCCGTTCGAGAACTCAAAGCGATTGGAGCGCGTGATGACGATCAACCCGGGGCGCGCGATCCTTGCCCTCGCGGTCCTCGCTGTGGCGGGATGCGCCACGGCGGCCGTGACTCCTCCCACGGACCCGTTGCCGGATCCGAGCGGAAGCTTCGAAGTCGTGGGTCGCGGGCCTGTCGCGGATACGTATACCTCCGACCTCTGGGTCTTCCGCGGTAGCGATGGTCGCGACTATGCGTACACGGGCACGTGGGGCGCCTGTTCGGGCTGCTACGGCGACCGGATGTACGCGTGGGACGTCACCGACCCCGCGAACCCGGTGCTCACCGATTCGGTGATGGTCGATGCGCGCGTGGTCAACGACGTCAAGGTGAATGCCGCGGGTACGCTCGCGGTCATCACCCGGGAAGGCGCCTCCAGCCGGCGCGACGGGATCGTCGTTCTCGACCTCGCCGACCCGGCCCATCCCACGATCGCCTCGAGCTACTGGGAGACGCTAACCGGTGGGGTTCACAACACGTTCATCGACGGTGACCTCGTCTACGCGGTGCACAACGGGACTGCGGATCTCCACATCATCGACATCTCCAATCCCACCGAGCCGGAACAGATCGGCCGATGGGGCGTCCCCGCGCATCCGATGAAGTATCTCCACGATGTCTTCGTGGAGGATGGGATTGCGTATCTATCCTACTGGGATGACGGTGTGATCATTCTGGATGTAGGGAACGGAATCAAGGACGGCACCCCGCGACGGCCGGAGTACGTGGGCCAGTACCGCTACCGGTATCCGCACCTTGGGCTCGAGTACGGGAACACCCATGTCATCTTCCCCTATACGAACGCGGCGGGCAATCGATACCTCTTCGTGGGCGACGAGATCTTTCCGCCGGGGTACGACATCGAGGACGTGAATACCGCCCCGGGTGGATACATCCACGTACTCGACATCTCGAACCTCGAGATGCCGGTGGAGGTCGCTGAATACCGGATTCCGCGGGCCGGTCCGCACAACGTCTGGATCGAGGACGACGTGATGTACGTCGCGTACTACAACGCGGGGCTCCGGGCGGTCGACGTGTCAGGTGACCTCGGGGGCGACCTGGGGAGGCAGGGCAGGGAGATCGCCGCGCTGGCCACGAGCGATGCGGATGCGTACGTCGCGAACCGGCCCTTCACCTGGGGCCCGCAGGTCTACCGCGGCCTCGTGTACGCTTCGGATCATACGTCCGGACTCTGGATCGCGCGGCTGAGGCGGAACGCCAACTGAAGAATGGGTCGGGCGTCGACCCGGGGCGGGGGGCCGACGGTGGCTTCCCGCCCCGTTCGTTGATGAGGAGGGCAATCACAATGAGGCCGAGTGGAACGAGGAGGCGGTACTTCGCCGCGATGCTATTGGCGGCGCTCGCCTCGGGGTGCGCGACGAGCGGCGACATGGCCGGGGCCGGTAACGGTGAGGTCGGGCCGAGCCGGGTTTATGAGGCATGGGTGACGAGCGAAGCCGTCGACGAGATCTCGCTGATCCGTTTCGACGGCGGGTCGGCGGTGGTTGCGATGCGCCGCTCGGTAGGGAGCATGCCCGTCGAAATCGACGGACCGCACGGTGTCGCGGTCTCCCCGGACGGACAGTCTGTCTATGTGACGCTGGGGCACGGGACTCCGAACGGGAGTCTCGTCAAGATCGAATCGCGGACGGGCCGGGTCGCTGGACGAACGCCGCTGGGGCTCTTCCCCGCCACGGTGTCGCTTACTCCAAACGGCGAGTACGGGTTCGTCTCGAACTTCAACCTCCACGGCGACCATGTTCCCAGCTCGATCTCGATGGTCCATCTTCCGTCGATGGCGGAGGTCGCCCGCGTCGAGACGTGCGTGATGCCGCATGGAAGCCGTGTGGAACCGGGCGGACGGCGTCACTACTCGGTATGCATGATGGACGAGGTGGTCGTGGAGTTGGATGCTACGACCGGGGAGCGGCTTCGGCAGTTCTCGGTTGCCCGGGGGCGGGAGGGGCCGGTAGGCCGGGGTGTGGACGGAGCCGTCGTGCATGGGGAGCCCGGGTGCTCGCCGACATGGGTCGAGCCGAGCGCCGACGGGCGCAGTGTTTTCGTCACATGCAACCGTGCCGCCGAGGTGATCGAGATCGACGTAGAGGAGTGGCGGATCGTCCGCCGCTTCGGTACCGGCGAGAGCCCGTACAATCTTGCGGTCACGCCCGACGGCCGGCGCCTGCTGGTCTCCTTGCGGAACCGGACGGACACCGCGCTCGAGGTCTTCGACCTCGCGGATGGGCGTATGGTTGGTCGCGTTCCGCTCTCCACCACGCTCGCGCACGGAATCGCGGTGACGGGTGATTCGCGGTACGCCTTCGTGACCGTGGAAGGGGTCGGATCGGAGCCGGGGAAGGTCGACCTGGTCGACCTGCGCGAAATCCGCCGGGTCTCGAGCGTCGAGGTGGGGCAGCAGGCAACCGGCGTGGCCGTCGTGCCGTCAACGCCATGATCCCGTGACGACGATGACCTTCGAGGAGTTCAAGGCGCGGGCGCACGAAGTCTTCGCCGGCATCCCGGATGACTATCGTGAAGGTGTCGAGGGTATCGAAGTTACCCGAAAGACCGTGATGCACCCGACGCTGCCCGAGGTCTACACGCTCGGTGAGTGTCTCTCCGACTTCTATCCTTCGGAGTTCGGCGGGGCGGGCGAGGTACGGTCGCGCGTCGCGCTCTACTACGGGTCGTTTCAGGCCGTCGCCCGTGACGAGGAGGATTGGGACTGGGATGACGAGATCTGGGAGACGATCACGCACGAGATCCGTCATCACCTGGAACACCTGGCGTCCGAGGACGCTCTCGAGGAAATGGATTACGCGGCGGACCAGAGCTTCGCCATGCGGGAGGGAGAGCCCTTCGATCCGCATTTTTACCGGTTCGGCGAGCCGATTGCTCCGGGCGTGTTCACCGTCGAACGCGATCTCTACATCGAAGTCGAGGTCGGGCGTCGGTTCGCGGGGCGGGTGCATCGGGTGGAAGCGCCGTTGGGGGACTCGTCGTTCGTCGTCGTGCTTCCTGACGGTTCCGCGGACGTCCACTTCCTGCGCGTGACTGATCCACCGTTCGCGGTCACGGGTGACCTGTTCCTGGTCGTGACGTGGCGGCGGGGGGCGGGAGAGTGGATTCGGGGCGTCCTGCGGCGGGCTCCACTCCAGGTCGAACAATCGGAAATCAATCTGGATCGTGACGATGCCGCAACCGTCTGACCAACCCGCTCGGGCCCCTGCCGCCCGGCTCACTCCGTATGAACTCGTCTTCACCGAGGGTGACTTCGAGGGTACGGTGTTTCCCTCCTTCCGGGCGGAGGCCGGGGAACGCGAGGTCGACACGACCAACCCCGAGCGGTTCGCCTTTCTCAGCGTCGTGGGGGACAGCCTTCGGGACGTCACCCCTGAGGAGGCGCCACCCGAGGCACTGGAACAGTACCGCACGCTGCTCTTCCACGCGTATCACTTCTGGGAGGCGGGGAAACGGCTGTACGTTCTGGATCGCGCCGTGGCCCGGTTCCTCGTCGAGGCGACCCCGGAAATGGCCGGTTGGGCGTTCGTTCCGCCGAGCCCATGCGGCTACCTGCAGCTCCCCGCCAACCTGTTCTGGAGCAGCGTCGCGCCAGACACTCCGCCCGAGCCGGTCGACGGGTTCTTCTTCACGGAGAGCTTTCAGAACGCCGATCCGGACCTGCGGCGGATCAACCTCCTCCTCGTGCTCGGGGTCCGCCGGTCGCGCGCCGGGTTCAGCGTCGTGCGGCTCGAGACCGGGATCGGCGCCGACCTGGTTGCGGATATCGAGCAGACGCGGGCCGACGGGGACTTCACCAACGTATTGCCGGGCGGCGAGATCTCGGGGCTCTACTCGATCCTGACCACCACGGAGGCGCTCAAGCTGGCCGCACGGGCGTTCTGGTACATCGACCGGTTCCCGGCCGCACTCGTCGCCGCGGACGCGCCGGAGCCGCGGGAGGCGGATAGCGATCCGCCTCCGACGCGTCTTGGGTACGTGGCGGTTACGCTTGGCGGCTGAGGGGGAATCCGCGTGTCGTTGCTTTCGGGGGGGCGCGAAGAACGCAAACGCCAGGTTGGCCTCGGGTCCCGGCGCTCTTCACCCTTCCACTTCACTCTTCTTTCGATCCGCCCCTGGCGTCGTATTTTCATCTGTGCAGGGCGGTAACGCCGTACTGAACGTCGTCGAGTGGCCAAATTGCCAAGAGAAAGCCGGGCCGCGAAGCGAGCCAGGGCGGGGGAGATCCTCGACCGGCTCGCGGTCATGTATCCCGACAGCGAATGTTCGCTGGTACACGAGAACGCGTTCGAGTTGCTCGTGGCGACCGTCCTGTCGGCGCAGTGCACTGACGCGCGGGTGAACTCGGTGGCGCCCGAGCTGTTCCGGCGGTTCCCCGACGCGGACGCGCTCGCCGCCGCGCGGGGTGAGGAGGTCGAGGAGACGATCCACTCGCTCGGTTTCTTCCGGGCCAAGGCGCGTTCGCTGCTGGGGCTCGCGGCGGCGCTGCGCGATCGATTCGGGGGCGAGGTCCCGAGGTCGATCGAGGATCTCACGACGCTTCCCGGGGTGGGACGCAAGACCGCGAACGTCGTTCGCGGGGTCGCGTGGGGCGAGGCGGATGGGGTCGTCGTCGATACCCATGTCAAACGCATCGCCAACCTGCTTGGCCTGACGCGACATACGGATCCGGAGCGTATCGAGCGAGACCTCGTCGATCTGCTGCCGAGAGAGGACCGCGTCATCTTCACGCACCGCGTGATCGACCACGGGCGCGCCGTCTGCGTGGCGCGCAGACCGCGTTGCGAAATCTGCGACCTGGCGTCATTGTGCCCTTCCGCCCGCGTGCTGTCCGTCGGCTGAGCAGGGCGCGACCGCCATACCCGGGCGGTACCGGCGTTGGCGTCTCCCCGGCGGTGCGTCCCGAGAGCCATGTCGGAAATCTCATCCCGAAACCGATCCATGCCGAATTCAGGTCCGACGCGCATCCACGACATACTCGCCGGGCGCATCGCGCCGGGTACCATCGTACGAATCGAAGGGTGGGTGCGCACGCGGCGCGACTCGAAGGCCGGGTTGTCGTTCGTTCACGTCAACGACGGCTCCACGCTCGCGCCCCTGCAGATCGTGGCCCCTGGCGAGCTCCCGAACTACGCGGATGAGATCATCCACCTGACCAGCGGCTGTTCGATCGCCGCGACGGGGACGGTCGTCGAGTCCACCGGCAAGGGGCAGTCGCTGGAGATCCAGGCGGACGCGATCGAAGTGGTTGGCTGGGTGGATGATCCCGAGACGTACCCGATCCAGCCGAAGCCGCACAGCTTCGAGTTTCTCCGCGAGGTGGCTCATCTCCGTCCGCGGACGAACACGTTCGGCGCGGTGACCCGGGTCCGCCACACGCTCGCCATGGCGGTTCACCGGTTCTTCCACGAGAACGGGTTCTACTGGATCCACACCCCGATCATCACGACCAGCGACGCCGAGGGAGCCGGGGAGATGTTCCGGGTCTCGACGCTCGATGCTGCCAACCCGCCGAGGCGTACCGACGGATCGGTCGCCTGGGAGGAGGATTTCTTCGGGCAACGCGCCGGCCTCACGGTTTCCGGCCAGCTCAACGTGGAGGCGTACTGCCTGGCGATGTCGCGCGTGTACACGTTCGGTCCGACGTTCCGGGCCGAGAACTCGAACACCGCCCGCCACCTCGCCGAGTTCTGGATGATCGAACCCGAGATCGCGTTCGCCGATCTCGAGGCGGATGCCGACCTCGCGGAGGAGTTCCTGCGCTACATCTTTACGGCGGTCCTCGAGGAGTGTCCGGAGGACATGGACTTCTTTGAGGAGCGGATTCAGAAGGGCGTCCGCGACCGCCTGGAGAGCTTCGTCCGCAATAGCTTCGAACGGATGACGTACACGGACGCCATCACGGCCCTGGAGAAGGCCAACCAGCCGTTCGCCTTCCCGGTCAAGTGGGGGATGGACCTGCAGACCGAGCACGAGCGATATCTGACGGAAACGCTCTTCGGAAAGCCGGTCGTGGTGACGGACTATCCGCGAGAGATCAAGGCCTTCTACATGCGGATAAACGACGATGGCCGGACCGTCGCGGCGATGGACGTGCTGGCGCCGGGCATCGGCGAGATCATTGGCGGGTCGCAGCGCGAAGAGCGGCTGGACGTGCTCGACACGCGCATCCGGGAGGTCGGGCTGGATCCCGCGGCGTACTGGTGGTACCGGGACCTCCGGCGGTTCGGGACCGTACCCCACGCCGGCTTCGGCCTCGGCTTCGAGCGCGCGATCCAGTACGCCACGGGCATGGCGAACATCCGTGACGTGATCCCGTTCCCGAGAACCCCGGGGAACGCCGAGTTCTGATGCGTCACTTTCGCCTCCACCCCCTTCCCGCGATTCGCCATGCCGCTTCCCTCACGCGAGGACGCACTCGCGCTGGTACACGCCCACGTGGAGAGCGAGAGCCTGCGCCGGCACATGCTCAGCGTCGAAGCCGCGATGCGCGCCTACGCGCGCCGGCTCGGCGAGGATGAGGATCTCTTCGGTATCACGGGCCTGGTGCACGACTTCGACTACGAGAAGTGGCCGGACGAGCACCCGGTTCCGGGCGCGGAAATCCTGCGGGAACTGGGGTATCCGGAGGAGATCGTGCACGCGGTCCTCGCGCACAACGCGGCGCTGACGGGGGTCGCGCCGGAAACGCCGCTCGACCGTACGTTGCGCGCGTGCGACGAGATCACGGGCCTGATCACGGCGGCAGCGCTCGTCCGACCTTCGAGGTCGCTATCCGACCTGGAAGCGAAATCGGTGATGAAAAAGTTCAAGGACCGCGCGTTCGCGGCGGGGGTCGATCGGGAAGAGGTCGAGGAGGCGGTGCGCGAACTGAACGTCGATCTGCGAGAACACGTCCAGTTCGTGATCGAGGCAATGCGGGAGATACCTACACTCCGCCCGCCCGGGTACTGATGTAGATCACCCCTTCACTATGCCCCGGCCCCCACCGCTGTGACGCGGCGGTGGAGTTGTACCGCTGCATCCGGAAGATCTCGCGCGCGTTGATCGCCCGAAGCGAATTGAGATCGCCGTACCGGACATCATCGACGTAGATCAGAATGCCACCTTCCCGGAGAACACTCTGGTCCGAACGCGCGCGGAGCCACTGCGGCCGCAACATCTCAACGACCTCGTAGGCCGTACCTCGGTTGGATCCAAGGATATCTTCCCGCTCGATCAGGTCGGTGTTTCCGCTCAGGGTGCGCCCTCCCGCGGACGCAGCGCAACCGGCAGCGAGGATCAGGATGAACGAAAGCACAAGGGCCGCGTTTCGATTGGTCATCGCTCGGTGAGGTCGAGGAGAGGGGAGTGAGCAGGCGGGCTCCATGGCTCCGGTGTCTCCGCGAAGGAGGGCGCCGTCAGACCGCCATGAGGCCAATTTGTGCCTCCGCGGGCGCGGCGGCAAGGTTGGTCTCGCGGTTCGCGATCCACGCGGTGGATCCGGGACCAATCGTGCGCTTCCGTGCCCGACCGATACTCGCCCCGCGGCCGGTATCGGGGAACCGCCACTGACTTCAAGTGTTTACACGAACGTCACACGCACAACGCGTAGTCCGGAAATGACCGTGGGGAGGCGTTCCACCACCCACGGCCCATAGTGGTATGTTGCTATGTATTTGAAGTCTATCGTCGCGATCACCGCGAGTGCCATTGTTGGCATCGCGGGCTTCGTCCAGAACCACTTCACGGCGCATGAGGCCAGCGCCACCGTTGCGGCCAGCGCCACGACGATGTCGGCCGCGCCGGCAGCCGATCTGACCACGATTGCCGCGGTTTCCCCGGCGATCGCGGGTGCCGAGGCCGCGGCGCTCACCAGCGTTGCCGCCGACGTGCAGCGGGCTGTGGACCGCCTCGGAGCGCGGGTCACGCGGAAGAGCCACTCCGAAGCTCTTCACTACGCGTTCCGGGCGTACTACAAGTACCGGGAGGCGAACCCATCGGCGGTGCGCAAGCCGTACCTCTACTTCGTGGATTTCGGTCTTGGTAGCGAGACGGCGCGCGGATACGTATTCGACATGGACAAACTGACCGTGGTGCGCGGGCCGTTCCACGTCGCGCACGGCAGCGGTTCGGGCGGGACGGGCACACCGACGCGGTTCCTGAACGTAAGTGGCAGCAATGCGACCTCGCTCGGGCTCTACCTGGCACAGGAGACGTACGGATTCAACGGCAAGTCGGGCGGGCGTCCGTACCAGTCCGTGGGCCTTCGTCTCAAGGGTGTGTCCGGCAAGTACAACGACAAGGCCCGGGCCCGCGGAATCGTCGCGCACGGCGCGCCGTACGTGACCAACAGCCGGGCCGGCCGGAGCCAGGGCTGCCCTGCGATGCCGCAGGCGCTCGCGTCGGAACTGCTTCCGAAGATCGCCAATGGCGGAATGGTCTTCCACTTCTCGCCCAACGACGCGAACTGGATGCGTTCGGACCCCTGGGCGGCCCCCGGGGCCTGAACGGCCGCCGGGGAAGGGCGTGTCAACACGGGGACGGTACCTGATCGTCTTTCGATGACCCGCCCAACGGTATAGTTTATCTGGCGGTGGAGCGGTCCACATGCGCCGGCTGGCCAAGCATGGCCGCCGGCGCTCTCGCCATTGAAGGGGCGCGCCGAAGCGCTCGCGAACGATAGACTCGATGCCGAAGCGAACGGATCTCGAAAGTATCCTCCTGCTCGGCTCCGGACCGATCGTCATCGGTCAGGCAGCTGAGTTCGACTATTCGGGAACGCAGGCGATACGCGCCCTTCGTGAGGAGGGGTACCGTATCATCCTGGTGAACTCGAATCCCGCCACGATCATGACGGACCCTGATCTGGCGGATCGAACTTATATTGAACCGATCACTCCCGAGTGGGTCGAGCGGGTCATCGAGATCGAGAAGCCCGATGCGATCCTCCCGACGATGGGTGGTCAGACGGCGCTGAACGTGGCGCTGGAGCTTCACGATCGCGGGATCCTGGCGAAACACGGCGTCGAGCTGATCGGCGCGAACGCCCGGGCGATCCGGATGGCCGAGGACCGCAGCGAATTCACGAAAGCGATGGAGCGGATCGGTCTGGCTGTGCCGCACGGTGGATTCGCGAAGTCGTTCGACGAAGCGCGCCGGATCGTGGAGGAAACCGGGTACCCGGCGATCATCCGCCCCTCGTTCACCCTCGGTGGAACGGGGGGCGGAATCGCATATAACCGCGAAGAGTTCGAAGACCAGGTGCGCTCGGGGATCGCGCTCTCGCCGATCGGCGAGGTGCTCATCGACCGATCCGTGCTCGGATGGAAGGAGTACGAGCTGGAGGTGATGCGCGATCGTGCGGACAACGTCGTCATCATCTGCTCGATCGAGAATTTCGATCCGATGGGTGTGCACACGGGCGACTCGGTCACGGTGGCGCCCGCGCAGACGCTGACTGACGTCGAGTACCAGA
>CAZUVK010000111.1:10550-11523 GCA_964623785.1 uncultured Gemmatimonas sp.
GATCATCCGGGAGATCGGCGTGGAAGCGGGTGGGTGCAACGTCCAGTTCGCGGTCGATCCAACGAACGGTGAGCTGCTGGTCGTGGAGATGAACCCGAGGGTATCGCGATCATCGGCGCTGGCGTCGAAGGCTACGGGCTACCCGATCGCGCGGATCGGGGCGAAGCTCGCGGTCGGCTACACGCTGGATGAACTGCCGAACTCGATCACCCAGACGACTCCGGCGTCGTTTGAGCCCGTCCTGGACTACGTGGTCGTCAAGTTCCCGCGCTTCGCTTTCGAGAAGTTTTCCGCCTCCGACGCGACGTTGGGCGTGCAGATGAAGGCCGTCGGCGAGTCGATGGCGATCGGGCGAACGTTCAAGCAGGCGTGGCAGAAGGGGATTCGCGCGTTGGAGGTGGGTCGGATGGGGTGGGAGATCGGCCGCACGCTCGCCGACGACCGCTTGACCGAGGACACGCCGGACGCACTGCGCGCCGCCCTTCGCCGCCCGACGCCGGAGCGGGTCTACCAGATCAAGCGCGCGCTGTCGGGCGGATTGTCGGTTGGCGAGATCGCTGAGTTGACGGGGATCGACCCGTGGTTCATCGCGCAGCTCGCTGAGCTGGTGGACGCAGAGACCGCGTACCAGGCACTGGCCGAGATCACGCCGCGGGAGTTGCGGAGGATGAAGCGGCTGGGTTTCTCCGACGTGCAGCTCGGGCGGCTGCGGGGCGAGAGCGAATCCGACGTGAGGGAACGCCGGTGGTCGATGGGACTTCACCCGGTCTTCAACACGGTCGATACGTGCGCCGGCGAGTTCCCCGCGCACACGCCGTACCTGTATTCGACGTATGCCGATGAGAACGAGTCGGTGCGGACGGACCGCCGGAAGATCGTGATCCTGGGGAGCGGGCCGAACCGGATCGGGCAGGGTGTGGAGTTCGACTACTGTTGCGTGCAGGCGTCGCTCGCGCTTCGCGAGGCGGGGTGG
>CAZUVK010000112.1:0-5016 GCA_964623785.1 uncultured Gemmatimonas sp.
GATCGCGATCACGCACCTGGATGAGGCGGGCTACGAGCGCCTCGTCGCCGAGCGTGAAGCGAAGAACCCGACGCCCGCCTCCGCGGGACGGGGCCGCCCCGGGGCGAACTGACCTCGGCCGAACATCAATAGGGCCGGACCTGTCGCTTGGCCGCGAAGGAGCCTCTCGAGGTCTGGGGGGCTCCTTCGTCCAGAAGCCGGCGATGATTCCTGGTTCGGCCCGTTCGGAGTACGTAGTTGGACCCGCCCGATCGAATCGGGCCGCAAAATCCTTCAGGAGGATTCCATGAAGCAAAGCCATCGGGCCGTTGCGGCCCTCGCCGTCGCCCTCGGAGTGGTTGCCGGGGCGCCTCTGGAGGGGCAAGAAGGACCACTTCCGCTGACCCCCCTTGCTCCGGCGGGCGACATCGTCGCTCCATTCTTTGACGGCTGGTACAAGAATCCGGACGGTACATACACCTTCTCGTTCGGCTATTTCAATCGGAACACGCAGGAGATCGTCGAGATTCCGGTTGGCCCGGACAACTTCATCGAGCCGGCCGAATACAACGGGCTTCAGCCGACGCATTTCCGTCCGGTCAGCTACGGTGGTTTCAGCGGTCGACGGGAGCGTGGCACCTTCGCGGTGACTGTCCCGGCGGACTTCCAGGGCGAAGTCGTCTGGACGATCACGCATGCTGGCAAGACATCCAGCGTTCCGGGCCGCGCCACCTACGGCGCGTATGAGCTCAGCCACTCGCCCCAGGCCGCGGGATCACTTCCCCCGATCCTGAAGGTGGATCGGAATGCGCAGCCGCACTTCGGTCGCGGGCCGGAAGCGACGACGTCGCTCACGGCCAAGGTCGGGCAGCCGGTTTCGCTCTGGGTTTGGGGCGAGGACCGTGGCGAGCGCGACGCGCGCTACCAGGTCAACGCGACATGGGTAAAGCACCAGGGTCCCGGTGAAGTCACCTTTGCGCCGACGACGCTGCGCACGCCCTCCCAGCCTGGCGGCGAACTTACGACCACGGCGACGTTCGGTGCCCCGGGTGAGTATGTCGTGCGAGTTCGTGTCGACAACTTCACCACGTCCGACAGTTCCTTCGCTGATCAGTGCTGCTGGTCCAACGGATACTATCGAGTCACGGTTTCGGAGTAGCCGCACGTGATCTAGATCGATCCGAGCCGCTCTACCCAGGCCCCCGTCCGCGTTCCGCGGGCGGGGGCCTTTGCCATGGGGAGGCGCGGTCTTCCCACCCGCCGATTCGCGACATCGCGGCTTCACATCAAGATCGCGGACGAGAGCCCCGCGAGACACCGGTGTCATGGCCCGGGATTTGATGAAAACCTTGACCGAACGTATTCGGCTTATCAACATTGCACGCGTATGGGTTCCGCAGACCCGTGATCGTCGCCGATCCACGGCGCCGCCAGGCTTGAGCCAGCGACGTCTTTTGCCGTTTTGTTGGTCTCCTCACACCCGCTACTCGGAGTATCTCATGAGGCCAAACGATTCGTCCCGGCTGGCTCGGTGGTCGATCTGGACGGTGATTCCGTCGCTCGCGATTGTGGCGACGACGGGGATCGCGTTCGCGTCGGTGACACTTTCGGTGGCCGACCCGGACCCGGATGAGGCGATCACCTTCGCGAAGGATGTCGCCCCGATCCTGCAGCAGAACTGTCAGGTATGTCACCAGCCTGGCGCGATCGGCCCGATGTCGCTCATGAGCTATGAAGAGGTCCGGCCATGGGCGACGTTGATCAAGCTTCGGGTCGTCGAGCGCGAGATGCCTCCGTATCACTACGACACGGATGTCGGCATCCAGCAGCTCAAGCACGACAAGCGGCTCTCCGAGGAGGAGATCAGTACCATCGCCCGTTGGGTCGACGCGGGCGCTCCGCTCGGTGATCTTGCGGACCTGCCGGCGGCGGTCGAGTGGCCGACGGCCGGTGTTTACGAGCTCGCGGCGACGTACGGCGCCCCCGATGTCGTGGTCAAGTCTGCGCCCTACACGGTGCCGGCACAGGGTCAGGACCTCTGGCACAGGCCGACCGTGGAGACGGGGGTCACCCAGGAGCGCTGCATCCGTGCGATCGAGGTGAAGCCCTCGGTTCCCGGCCGGGGCGTGACACACCACGCCAACTCCAACTTCCGCGTTCAGAACGAGAAGGGTGATTGGGTCGCTGGCGATCGACTCTCCGAGTACGCGCTCGGGAAGCTCGGTGAGATCATCCCCGAGGGTACCTGCCGCGTCATGCCCGCGAACGCCCGGGTAGCCTGGGACATCCACTACTACCCGGCGGGCGAAGAGATCATCGACGACCAGGTCGAGATCGGCATCTGGCTCTATCCCGAGGGCTACGAGGCTCCGTTCAAGCAGACACTCCGTCAGTACGGGCTGCAGGGTGATATCGACCTCGCCCCGCACGGAACGGCGATGACGCAGGGCTTCCATTCCTTCGACCATCCGGTCCGCATCGACAGCTTCCAGCCGCACGGTCACCTCCGGCTGAAGGCGAAGTCGATTGAGATCTACCATCCCGACATCAACCGTCGCGAGATGGTCAGCATGGTCTCGAACTGGAACCCGGGCTGGCACCTGAGCCACATGTACGAGGACGACGTCGCGCCGCTCGTTCCAACCGGGTCGGTGATCGTGCTCACCGCCTGGTACGACAATACGGCGAACAATCCGCACAACCCGGATCCGGATCAGTGGGTTGGCCGCGGTTCGCGCACGACCGATGAGATGTCACACGCCTGGATCGCCCTCACACACCTGGACGAGGCCGAGTACCAGCGACTTCTGGACCTCCGCGGCGGGCGTGACACGGAACGCACGCCAGTTACGGAAGATCAGTAGCGGGATCGACAGACGATGCAGAGGCGGGGAATCAGGCGATTCCTCGCTGGCGGGCAGCCGGGACGGGAGAAGACGAAAAAGGAGCCTCCGGTCCGGAGGGCTCCTTTTTCGTTGAAATCGCTCCCGCCTCCGCCTTCCCGCGCGACGGATATGGACTCTTTCCCCGAAACCCCTAGATTCGCCTTGGCGGCGATCTCTCGATCCATCCGGTGACCCACAGGAGGACGCGATGAAGCGGCTTTTTCCGGTCCTTGGCCTGATCGTTGTGAGCTTCGTAGTCTCCGCGCGGCTTCCAGCGCACGCTCAACAGGAACTCCCCCTGGCTCCGACCCCGCCGCGTGGATTGACGGTCTCTCCGTTCTTCGAAGGATGGTACCAGAACACTGACGGGACTTATACGCTCTCCTTCGGCTACTTCAATCGGAATACACAGGAGACCCCCGAGATTCCGGTGGGCCCGGACAACTTCATCGTTCCTGAGCGATTCGACGGGTCCCAGCCGACCGCGTTTCCCCCGCGGCGCGAACGCGGAGTCTTCAGCGTGACGATTCCCGCTGACATGGCGGATCAGGATGTCGTCTGGACGCTTCGCCATCGAGGTCAGACATTCGCGGTTCCCGGTCGGGTGAAGTCGGATGCCTACCAGCTCAGCTATCAGCCGATGGCGGCCGGGTCGATACCGCCCGAGCTAAGGTTCTCGCAGAATGGGCCGAGCGGACGCGGAATCGTGGGCCTCATGGCCGAACGGGTCGCCTCGGCCAGGGTCGGAGTTCCCGTTGAAATCCAGTTGTGGGTCGACGATTCCGGGAGCGAGAGGGATCCGGTAGGGCTGGAGGCGGCCTGGTTCAAGTACTCGGGGCCAGCGGGCGCCGCCATCACCTTCGAGCCGCAATCGGAGGCGAACATAACCGATGGGATGACCGCGACGACGGCAACCTTCGTAGCGCCGGGCGAGTATGTGATCCGGGCACGGGTCGACAACTTCTCGGCGAACGACAGCGGCGCTGGGGATCAGTGCTGCTGGTCGAACGGGTACGTCCGGGTCGTGGTGACGCAGTAACGGTGACGGCGGTTTCCGGCTACGGCGGGTGCGCGTAGCCTTCACTTGAAGCACTAGGTTCATGTCTTACCAATTCAGGCGGGTCCGTACGCTCGTGGTGTCGGAGATTGACACAACCTCCCGCCGGGGAGGCAGTCGATGAATTCCTCCTCTCCGGGTTCGGCCGTGGTCGACCGATCCGAAATCCCGATCAGCGAGCGTCTGATCGTTGCGCTGGACCTGTACGACGAAGACGAAACCCTCGCCCTCGTCGATGAACTGGGTGATCTGGTCGACTTCTACAAGGTCGGCTATCGAGGCGTATTCAACGGGGGGCTCGGCTTTGTCGAGAAGTTGATCAGGGACCGGGGGAAGAAGGTCTTCCTCGACCTGAAGTTCTTCGATGTTCCGGAGACGACGGCCGAGAACGTCAGGCGCGCCGCCGACGCGGGAGTAACGTTCGCCACAGTGCACGGCAACGGCGCGAGTATCGCCGAGGCGAAGCGGCGAACCGAGGGGACAGACCTGAAGATCCTCGCCGTGACGCTACTGACGAGTCTGAACCGTGACGACGTGAACGCCATCTACGGCATCGACCATCCGGTCGACGAGACGGTGCTACGAATGGCGAAGTACCTGGTGGAGCAGGGCTGCGACGGCGTGATCGCCTCGCCGCGTGAGGCGAAGCGGCTGAAGGCCGAGATCGAGGGGTTGCTGGTCGTCACACCGGGGATCCGGGACGGCGATTCGTCGAACGATCACCAGCGGGTCGGGACGTCGAGGCAGGCAATCGGCGATGGGGCCGAGTACATCGTCGTTGGGCGGCCGATCTACCAGGCGAGTGAGCCGAGGGCAGCGGCGCGGAGGTACCTGGAAGGGATCGCGGAGGGGCTGCGGGAGCGGGTGTGAAGAAGGGTGAAGTGAAGGCGGGGCCTTCACTTCACCCCGCTGCCGACATCGCGGATTCCCCTATTCGCGCACAACATAAGGGCCCCAACCGGCAAACGCGGCGGGGGCCCTTCAGACTTCTCTCCACTCCCGCGGTAGGACTCGAACCTACGACCCTCTGATTAACAGTCAGATGCTCTAACCAACTGAGCTACGCGGGATCACACCAACATCGAAAAATACGGC
>CAZUVK010000112.1:5026-7587 GCA_964623785.1 uncultured Gemmatimonas sp.
AATCGCGGCCGAAGTCAACCCCGCTCCGGACCGGCCATTCGTCGCTGAACCGCCTGTCGGGGAACGACTTCAGGGGGTTGGCGTCGGCGTCGAGACTGGTTAAGATTAGGGTGCGGCCATTCCACGCCCGCCCCGCCGGAATCCGAATTGCTCTCCTGAGAAATGCCCCGAGCCCGGGTGATGCTTGCCCGCGTACCGCACAACCGGAGGCCTGCTTTGAAGTTCACTCGCCGAAGCACTGGCGCTACCGTACGTCTGTTCCTGCCCGCCGTGGTCGTGGCGGGCGGCGTATTCGTCGGTCGCCTTCAGTCGACGGAATGGCGGTGGCCGATGCCCACGGTGGCGGAACCGCGCGCCCTCGTTGCGCTGGATCCCGTTCGGGCGCTCCCGCGCACTGCGGGCCTCCTGGCAACGATCGAGGCGGAGCAGCATCTGGCGGCCGGCCGGCCATACGCCGCGTGGGAGTCGCTCCAGGGGTACCTGGACCTCGCCGGTCCCGAGGGGCAGCGGGCGAATCTGCTGGCGGCTCGAGCGGCGTCGGAGTGGGGTGGATGGGATCGCGCGAGATCGGTCCTCGCCGGTCGGACCTGGCTCTCGACTTTCTCGCGCGGCGAAGGGATGTTCCTGCTTGCGCGCGCCGAAGAGGAGCTGGGTAATGCCGTCGGGGCCGACGAAGCGTACCGCGTCTACCTGAGCGTCGGTGAGGCGGAAACCGAGCGCCGGGCGGTCGCGCACGCGCGCCACGCGGGGATCCTGAGCGGACTGGGCCTCGCGTCCGAGAGCGCTGACGCGTTCGACGCGGCCGCCGCGGAGTTGCCGGCCATCGCTGACTGGCTGCGACTTCGAGCGCGGGAGGAGCGGACGAATGTAGGGGACCTTTCGGTGACGCTGACGGATCGCGAGAGGTTGAGCGGGACATCGACGGTGCGGATGCGGCGCGCTTTGCTCGATGCGGGGAACCATCTGGCTATGGGCGAGCGTGACGCGGCGATCGACCGGCTCAACGAGGAGGTGCGGGTTCTCGAAGGGGAGGACGCGACCGCCGAGGTGGCGCGGCTGAAGCTGCGGCTGGCCGAGATGCACATCACGGATGGCAACGCTGGCCCGGGCCGCATCCTGCTTCGCGAGGTGGTCGCCGACGCCCGGATTCCCGCGGATCTCCGGGTGACGGCCGCCGAACGGCTGGGTTCGATGAGCGACCTGACGATCGCCGAGGAACTCGCGCGCGCCAACGCGAATGAAGCGGGCGCGCGCCCCGGGCTCGCGGCGGCATCGCTCCGGGCGGCGCTCGATGCAGGCGCTCCGGATTCGGGTGAGGGCCGGTTGCGGCTGGCGCTGCTCCTCTTCGATGCCCGAGACTACGGTCCTGCCCGCGCCGCGTTCCTGCGCGCGGCTGAGCTGCACGACGACCTGGAGGCGAAGGCGTACGCTGAGGTCTACGCGGCGCGCTCCCAACTCCGGGCGGGCGGCACCGCACGAGTGCGCCAGAACGCCCGGCAGTCAGCGCTCTCGGACCTGACCCGGATCGCAAACCAGTACCCGGGCACGGCCGCGGCGGGCACGGCGTTGTTCATTCTCGGTGACGAGGCGTCATCCACCGAAGCCGGTCGGGGATTCTATCGACGCGCGGCCGCGATCGAGCACTCGCCGGATGCGCGGGAGTCGCTCTTCCGGGTTGGTGACCGGAGTCTCAGGCTCAGGGAGACGGGAGCGGCGCTCGAAGCCTGGGAAGAGTACGTCAGACGGTATCCGACGGGGGAGCAGACCGCGCGCGCTGCGTATGAGGCCGGGCGGTTGCACGCGTCCGCTGGGCGCGCGTCGCGGGCGAGGGAGATGTACACGGCGGCGACCGCGGCCGAACCCACCTCGTACTGGGCGATTCGCGCGGGGGACCAGCTTGGTGTGCCCGCGCTCGAGACGGTGCGCGCCGAACCCCGCGCGTGGGTCGGCCTCGCGTCCGAGCCCGCGGAAGCGGCCGGCGTCCTGCGCAGGCTGGACCAACTGAGCGCCGCGGGTCTCACGGAGGCGCGCGAGCTGGAGTATCGAGCGGCGCTCATCGCGTTCGAGAACAAGCCCGTCGCCGTGCTGACACTCGCGGAAGGGCTCCGGGATCGCGGCGAGATCCTCGAGGGAATCCGCCTCGGGAACTTGCTGCGATCACAACGCAACGGATACTGGGATGAACGGATTCTCCGGCTCGTCTATCCGTTCCCGTTCCGGGATCTCGTGGTGGCGGAGGCGGAGCGGTCCGGCGTGGACCCGACGCTCTACGCCGCGCTGATCCGGCAGGAGTCGACGTTCCGGCCCCGGATCAAATCGCGGGTTGGCGCGACCGGGCTGGGCCAGATCATGCCGGCGACCGGTCAGTGGCTCGCGCCTTCGGTCGGTATCCGGGACTATGATCATTCGCTGCTCGAGGTGCCCGAGGTGAATCTCAGAATGGGCACGAAGTATCTGGGGGATCTGTTGAAGCGGTACAACGGGGCCGTGGATCTGGCGCTCGCGGGGTACAACGCAGGCCCGGGCCGGGCGGATCGGTGGCGTAATCAGTTCAACTATGG
>CAZUVK010000112.1:7597-11509 GCA_964623785.1 uncultured Gemmatimonas sp.
CCGCGACACCGACGCGTTCCGCGCCGCGATTCCGTTCGATGAGACCAGGAACTACGTGATGATCGTCGTGCGCAACGCGGCCCTCTACCAGAGCCTCTACGGCGGTCGCGAGACGCGTGTTCTCGGCGAGGTTGCGGGACCGCGATAGGCCGCGGCTGGAACATTGGGGCGCGTCGGCGAGTAGACACCCCCAATCTTCGAGCCCCAACGCGACGGCCCCGCGGGAACGGAACTCCGCGATCCGCGCCGGATTCACCCGGCAGCGGATTGGATCCCGTGGACGGAATGCGCGGCGGTGGTATTGCTTTTGAGTGACGTCCTAGACGTCGAGTCGAACACACAGACGCTTACCGGCACAATGCTCAGGACGCTTTCACGCTGCGCCCTAACGTGCGCCATCATCCTCGGTTCGCCATCCATCCCGCAGGCCCAGACGCTGCGAGGTTCACCAGCGAGCGTCGATCGGATCTACCGGCAGGCCCTCAGCCACGACCTTCCGTTCTACCAAAGCGCGGCGGCGATCCGCAAGGCGGTTGATGATGGAGAACTGGTCCGGCTCACCGGCAACGCGGACTACACGCTGGTGGACGTCAGCTATCCGTACGCGGTGCCCGCGGCGCATACCTTCGTGCTTCGCCTGGCATCCCAGTATCGCGCCGCGTGCGGCGAGAAACTCGTCGTGACGAGCGCGAGCCGGCCGACGTCGATGCGGCTGCCCAACAGCATCGACAAGTCGGTCCATCCGACGGGGATGGCGATCGATCTCCGGAAGCCGAGCAACGCGCGGTGCCTGCGGTGGTTGCGAGATACACTCGTCGCGCTCGATGCCACCGGAGTGCTCGAGGCGGTGGAGGAGCGGAACCCGCCGCATTTCCACGTCGCGATCTTCCCCCGGCAGTATCAGCAGTACGTCTCGGCGCGGCCAGGACCGCAGGTGGCTTCCGCGGCCCCCGTTGCGCGAGCGTCGACGTCGGTCAGTTCGGCGGCGACCCGGTACCAGGTGCGAAGCGGGGATTCGCTCTGGACGATCGCGCGCCGCAACGACCTCACGGTCGATGAGCTTCGCCAGGCGAACAACCTCCGCGGGTCGCGGATCCTGGCAGGTCAGGTTCTCCTGATTCCCCAGTCACGCTGAGACCGGCCGAGCAATCCTCCCAATCTGGTCTTTCAGTCTGTCGATGGCCCCGCTCCGGCGGGGCCTTTTTTCGCCTGCGTCCCGCCGCGTGGACGCACGAATGCCCTCGCCGTTGGACGGGAAGGTCCTCCAAAAAATTCGTAACTGGTGATGTCGCAATAGGTTACTTGGGAGATGGGGGTCGGCACCGGGGTTGCCCTTTGCACGAGGTAACGAAGGGCCCGGATAGCGGGCGATGCTCGGAGGATGTCGAACAAGAGGTATGGTCATGAACGGCATGGGACGAACCGCGAGCCGAGCGCTCGCGGCGGGACTGGTTCTCGCGGCATCCACGTCGTGCGCGGGCTATGAGCCACTGATGGACGTTCTCAGCGGCGGGATCGTCGGAAGGCAGGTGACCGGCGAGATCCGGTCGATCGATTCCCGGAGACAGGAACTCCGGGTCGACACGGATCGGCGCGGGTCCGCACGGATCCGGTTCGATGGGCGAACCATCGTCCAGGGCAGGTCTGGTCGCTACTCGGTTGGAAGCCTTGAACGAGGCGATGTGGTGAGAATCCAGCTGGATGAAGGCAGAGGGCTGTACGCGCGGCGTATCGACCTGCTTGATCGCGCGAACAGCGGGCGTGGGCGAGGCGGCGGCGTCGTGCGGCTCGAGCGGGTGGAAGGGTCGGTCGCGAGAATCGACTACCAGCGAGGGACGCTCGACCTTCGCCGGAGCCGTGCGGGCACCGTGCAGGTGATCCTTCCCGCGAACCGGTCTCGCTCTCTCGATGACCAGTTCCGGCGGATTCGCAGGGGTCAGAACATTCGGGTGGAAGGCTTCTTCATCAACGGGGCGCGGATGGAGCTTCGCCGGATCCTCTGAGCGACTCTGGGCCGCTCCAGACATGGTAGAACGCCGATGTGGCCTGTGGATTGCTTTTGCCCGGGGCGTCGCGGCGGAGAGGATCTCGGCGCGGAGAGGAAGAAGAGAAGCGAATCGCGCCCGGTCCGTCCTGACGCGATCGATAACTCCGTACGGAAGCGAGCCGCCCGCGGATGAGCGATCCGGGACCCAACGGAAAGAAGAAGAACTCGAGTGGCGCGGCCAGGCGAGTCGAGGGAGTTGCACCGGGGTCGCGGCCACGATCGGCGCGGGCGGACGGTCCCCTCGGCAGGCGACGAACCGACCGTCACGCCGGCACGCTCGTGCTGATCGGCGGTGCGTGTGACCCCCGGGGCAGGGCATTGGGCGCCTTTATTGACCTGGCGCGGGCGCGGGATGGCGGCCGTATCGTGGGGATCACGACCGCGTCGAGTGATCCGCGCGAATCGGCTCGGACCTGGCTGGCCGATTTCAACCGCGCGGGGGTCACGAACGTCGAGATCCCGATCATCGATCGGCGGGATATCGCGCAGGACCGACGCGTGGCGGAGATGGTGAGATCGGCGAGCGGCATCTTTCTCGGCGGTGGGGACCAGGTCCACCTGGTGGCGACGCTCGGTGGGTCGCGACTCGAGAAGGCGATCCGCGAAGCGTACGCGGGCGGCGCGGTGGTTTGCGGCACCAGCGCGGGAGCGGCGGCGCTGACCGAGACGATTCTGGCCGGAGGTGAGCCCGACGACTATGGGGAGATGGTCGACCTCCACCTCGGGCCGGGCTTCGGGATCCTCGGCTTCCGTGCGGTGATCGACACCCACTTCGCGCAACGCCGCCGTCTGCAGCGCCTCTTCATGGTCGTCGCGCAGAACCCCGAACTCATGGGGCTCGGTATCGACGAGGACACGGCGATCGTGGTGCAGGGCCATCTGGGCGAGGTGGTCGGACGCGGCTCGCTTACGTTCGTGGACGGTCGCGGCGTCCGCTTCGACAACGCGGACGAATGCCTTTCGGGCCGGCCGCTGACGCTGAGCTATCTTCGAGTGGGAATTGTCGGTGCGGGATATTCGTTCGACCTGCGGGAGCGGGAGCTGGAGATTCTGATCCGGTCCCGCGAGGACACATCGGCGCTGGAGGTGGTCAGATCGGAAGAGGAGCCGGTATTGAAGCCTGACGGGCGCTGATCCTCCCTCCTGCATCGACCGACCGGCTCATCCCCGATCAGGCCGGTCGTCATCCGAATAGTGGATTCCCCTCGAATCGAAGTCCTTCAGGAACTCCGGATCGTCGAGACGGTGGACGCCGCCGGCGCCCTCCTCATCACGCAAGCGGTCCTCCTTCGTGGTCGATCGGTCGGGACCGTGGATTCCCGTGAATCCCCCCATGGACTCGAGGTCAGCGCGCCGGAGGAGCCGATGCGCGCCGTACGCGGCCTGGCCATTCCGGGCGGTCATTCGCATTCCGTGGTATCCGCCCCTGAAGTTCGGGTCCTGCCCTTCGGGCGGGACGGCGTCCGACGAGATGCCTTCGAACTCTCTCTCATAGCGGGTCATCGAGGGGCCTCCTGGGACAGGGAACCGGGGTGGTGCAATACGATCGAGGGCCAGAAACGTGCCCGACACCCTTCGTCCCTCCCTACGACTGCATGAAGGCGTCGATCTCCGCGGCGCGAACCTCAGCGTCGATTTCGCCGAGTTCGATGAGCCGGCGGATGTAGTCCGGCTGGAACATCAGCATGCTGAGGATGTCGGGGCTGGAGGTCTGGCGGGTTCCCCACCCGCGGCTGAGGAAGCGGAAGGTGCTCGGGAGTCGGGGCTCGTAATAGCGGGCGAGGCGGCCGAGGTCACGGGAGGGTCGTTGCACGAAGAGATCGACCACGCGCATCCCGTCGCGTTCCTCCTGGGGCAGCTTCCGG
>CAZUVK010000113.1:0-7720 GCA_964623785.1 uncultured Gemmatimonas sp.
CTGAGCGGGCGCTTCTGCCCCGCGCGCCGACCGGCGTACTCGGCCACGGCCTCGCGAATCAACGCCGCCGTCGGCCGTCCTTCGGCCCGGGCGAGCGCCTGCAACCTGCGGTAATCGCCGGCAGGCAGATAAACGGTAGTCTTGGTTGTGTCGTCCATATGGTACCATATATGCAAACGGAGTTCCTGTCCAGGGGACGCTATTCCGTCGGTTGCGGCTTCGCCACGATCGAGTCGGTGGGGCGCCGGGCGTATGGCACGCGAGCGACTGGCATGGACCGGGCGGCGTCGGCGAGGTGGAGGTCCTGGTCGTCGAAGAAGATGTGCGGCCGGAACGCCCGGAGCACGGGGAGCTTGGGCGCGCCCCCGAGGAAGTGCGCCTCGTCGACGCGGACGTTCCACGCGCGCAGCGTACGGATGACCCGTTCGTGCGCGGGGCTGTTCCGCGCGGTGATCAAGGCTGTCCGGATCGGCGGTTTCTCCGCCCGCACTTCGGACTGCAGGAAGGAAAGGGTCTTCAGGAGCTTCGCGAACGGGCCCTCGGCCATGGGCTTCCTCGCGTTCGCCTCCTCGTGCGCCAGGAATGCCTCGAGGCCGTGTTCCTGGTAGATCCGTTCGGACTCGTCGGAGAAGAGAACCGCGTCGCCGTCGAACGCGATCCGGATCTGGTCCGGCACGACGTCATGGCCTTCCGGGGGATCGTAGATCATCGCGGCGGCGATGCCCGCGTCGATCGCCGCCTGCACATCCGACTCGTCAGCGGAGAGGAAGAGATCCACGCCGTAGGCTTCCAGGTACGGCGCGAGGGATTCGCCGCCGGCGAGCGCGGCGCGTGTGATATCGAGACCGTGGTGGCGGATCGAGTTGAAGATCCGCAGTCCGGTTTCGGCGCTGTTCCGCGACATCACCACGACCTCGGTCGCGCGGGCGTCCGGAACGAGCGCGTTCAGGCCGAGGATCGCCTTCGTGAGCGGGTAACCCGAGCCCGGGGGCAGCGGCTGGTCCTCCCGGTCGAACTGATGCTTCGCGTACGCGTCGAGGCCCTCCTTCTCGAACACCTCGTGTTCCGCGGCGAGGTCGAAGAGCGCGCGCGACGAGATGCCGATGACCAGGTAGTCGCTGAAATCGAATGCCATATAGACGAAGGGTGAAGAGTGAATCGTGAAGAGTGAAGTGGACGTGAGGCGAAGGACAGGAGCGCGTCACTTTCACTCTTCTCCCTTCACTCTTCACCCTAGTGTCACCCCCCGCCGCCGGTTGAGCCATTTATCCGCCTCCCCGCCCACGAGCACCGTCGAGCCGATCAGCAGCATGAATCCCCAGGTCTCGAGGCTCAGCGGAGCCGTGCGGAAGATCGACTGGAGGAAGGGCACGTAGAGCACGGCCAGCTGTGCCAGCGCCGCTCCCACGATCGTGTAGAAGAGGAACCGGTTCGAGAAGAGCGGGATCGACCGGATCGACCCGTCGAGGGATCGGCAGTTGAAGACATGGAAGAAGTTGAAGACGACGATCTGGGTCATCGCGGCGGTACGCGCCAGGTCCATGTCGCCGGTGCTGTTCAGCGTCCACCAGAACATGGTGAGAGCGCCGGTCGCGAGCATACCGCCGATCGCGACGAACCGGAGGAAATGGTTGCGGGTGATGACCCCTTCCTCGCGCGGCCGCGGTGGTCGCTTGAGGAGTCCTTTCTCGGGCGGTTCGACGGCGAGCGCCATATCCTGCAGGCCGTTGGTGACCAGATTGACCCAGAGGATCTGCGCCGCCGTGAACGGCAAGGGCCAGCCCAGGACCAGGGCGGCAAGGATCGCGAAGATGTCGCCGGTCGTCGTGGAAAGCAGGAAGAAGGTGACCTTCCGGACATTGGCGAAGACGACCCGACCTTCCTCGACGGCGGCGGTGATGGTAGCGAAGTTGTCGTCCGAGAGGACCACGTCCGACGCCTCGCGCGCCACGTCGGTCCCCGTCTTGCCCATGGCGATGCCGATGTGTGCCGCCCGGAGCGCGGGTGCGTCGTTGACTCCGTCCCCCGTCACCGCGACGACCTGGCCCTGCGCTTTCAGGCGCTCGACGATCCGCAGCTTGTGCTCCGGAGCGACCCGGGCGAATACATTCACCCGCCCCACCACTTCATCCAGGTCCTCATCCGAGAGCCCGTTGAGGCGGACGCCCTCGATCGCTGCCCCGCCTTCCGACCCCAATCCGAGATCGCGCCCGACCGCGGAAGCCGTTTCCACGTGGTCGCCCGTCAGCATCATCACGCGGATGCCGGCCGAGTGCGCGTTGCGCACGGCGTCAATCGCCTCCGGCCGGATGGGGTCTCCCATTCCCTGAAGTCCGGCGAACACGTAGCCGCCCCGCAGCGCCTCGTCGGGGATACGGTCCTCGTCGAACGGACGGAACGCCATCGCCAGAACCCTGAGCCCGCGGCCCGCGAGGGCGGAGGAGGCAGCTCGAATCGCGGCCTGATCGATGGCCTCTTCGCGCGCGTCCGCCATCAGTTGGCGATCGCAGATGGCGAGCACCACCTCCGGCGCACCCTTGAGGTAGATCGCGCGCCCGTCCGGTCCGTCGTTCAGCGTGGCCATGAACCGACTCTCCGACTCGAACGGGACGATGTCGAGCTGCGCGTCCGCGCTTCGAAGTGACTCGACGTCCAGCCCGCCCCTGGCCGCCGCCGCGTGGAGCGCGAGCTCCGTCGGGTCGCCGACGGGTTCGGCTCCGCTGAGGAAGTGTGGGTCCGCCTCGTTGGATAGCGCACCCGTGAGCAACGTCATGTAGAGGGGCGCGTCGTCCCGGCCCATCACCTCGCCGGATGCGTCGGTCTCGACCGCCCGGATCTCACCTTCCCCGTTGTACCCGCCGCCGGTCACCGCGTAGACCCGGCCGCCGGCCCAGATGCGCTCGACGGTCATCTGGTTCTGGGTGAGCGTACCCGTCTTGTCGGAACCGATGACCGTCGCGCTGCCGAGCGTCTCGACCGCCGGGAGCGAGCGGACGATCGCGTTTCGCCGCGCCATCCGCCGGACGCCGACCGCGAACGTAACCGTGAGGATGACGGGCAGGCTCTCCGGAATGGCCGAAACAGTCATCGCGATCGCGATCAGCAGAACCTCCGCCGGAGGCAGACCGCGCAGCAGGCCAATCGCCGCGACGACGACGGAGAGCAGGAGGATGGCGAACGCGATCTGCTTCCCGAAGACGGCCATCCTGTCCTGGAGCGGCGTCGTGGTGTGCCCCACGGCGCGGATCGCCGTCGCGATGCGTCCCAGTTCGGTCTCGCCCGCCGTGCGGACGACGTAGCCCCACCCGCGGCCGCGGGTAACCACGGTGCCGGAGAAGCCCATGTTGTGCTGGTCGCCGGCCACCCGCGTGTCGCCGCGAAGCGTTTCCACCGCCTTGGTGGCGGGCAGCGACTCGCCGGTCAGCGGCGACTCGTCGATGTGGAGGTCCTGGACGCGGAAGAGTCGCAGGTCGGCGGGGACGCGCGC
Organism: uncultured Gemmatimonas sp.; assembly: GCA_964623785.1. GTDB lineage: Bacteria > Gemmatimonadota > Gemmatimonadetes > Longimicrobiales > Longimicrobiaceae > WHSP01. The sequence goes on from CAZUVK010000113.1 coordinate 3,488, forward strand.
GCCGGAGGTGAGGGCAACCACGTCGCCCGGGACCAGGTCGCGGCTGGCGATCTCGTGGACGCCGTCGGTCCTCACCACCTCGCAGTGCGGGGCGCTCAGGTCCTCGAGCGCGCGCATCGCCTGCTGCGCCTTCCGCTCCTGCGTGAACCCGATGATCGCGTTGAGGAGCACGGCGGCGAAGATGACGCCGGTATCCGTGTAGTCTCCGAGCGCGAGCGTCAGCGTCGCCGCGATCAGCAGGATGTAGATGAGCGGATCGGTGAACTGATGGAGGAGGACCTTCCACCAGGGCGTCCGTTTCTCGCGCTCGATGAAGTTCGGCCCGTATACCTCGAGGCGACGGGCGGCCTCCTCTGGTGGAAGTCCTTCCGCGGAGGTCTCGAGGATCCGCTCGATCTCTTCGGGCGCGAGCGTGTGCCACGGTCGCGTCGGCGTGCGTGCGATCCGTGTGGGCATCAGTGCCGTGAATCAGAAGTCGCTGGACAAGTCGGCCGACGCTGCATCCCGCCGTGCCGCGTTCCTCCTCCTCGACGGAGCGTTGCTCCGCCTTCGCCGTCGCGCATTGCCCGGCGGGCGCATCGCCAACCTTGGTGGTTCCAGGGCTTCTGATTCATGGCACCGCCGGAGTTCGCTGGGATGGCTTTCCGCCAGAACGGCCGGTCCGCGTGGGTCGATCGGGCCACGCGCCGGGATGGCCAAGATCCCCGGAACGCGCGGATGCGTCAAGGTGCAATGGACGGTCGGCGCGCGGGGCATCTCGATCAGCCGTTCGAACCGCCTCGCGGGATCGGGTTTCCGCCAGTTTCGCTTTACTTGCCCATCACCAGCGAGCGCAATACCTTGCCGGTCCCCCTCCGCCCCGGGCACGTCACCGCTCGGAGGGGAACCCGCGGCGAGAGAACACGTAACAGGAAAGTCGCGCCGTCGCGCGGCCGGCCATCTCAAGGGCGGCCCGGTCGAGTCGAGATCGCCCGGGCCGTCGCATTTGGTGGGGCCCGGAGCCCGGGCATGGAATGGCCACGACCGACAGCCGGCGAAAACCCCCGTGCCCGCGGACGACGACCGCGGCGCGCACGCAGTAACGGCCCTCGCAGAGGCGCCACACGTTCAGTAACTCCCATGGAGGCAACGATGAATCTTCGCTCGCGATCGCTCGCATTGACGCTGGCGCTGACCGCGGGTCTCGCCGGATGTGGCGACAACGCATCGGGCGACGAGATTGTGATCGGGGAGTACGGATCGCTCACCGGCACGACCGCGACGTTCGGGATCTCGACCAGGAACGGGATCGACATGGCGATCGACGAGGTCAACGCCGCGGGCGGCGTGCTGGGCAAGCAGGTTCGGGTGATCGTCGAGGACGACCAGGGCCGCCCGGAGGAAGCGCAGACCGTCGTGACCAAACTGGTCACGAGGGACCGCGTGGTCGCCGTACTCGGCGAGGTCGCCTCGTCCCGCACTCTCGCCGCCGCCCCGGTGGCGCAGCAGTACGGGATCCCGATGATCACCCCATCCTCCACCAACCCCGCGGTTACCCAGGTGGGGGATTATATTTTCCGGGTCTGCTTCATCGATCCCTTCCAGGGGCTGGTGATGGCGAAGTTCGCGAGCGAGAGCCTCGGGCTCACGCAGGTCGCGGTGCTCCGCGATATCCGGAACGACTACTCGGTAGGGCTCGCGGATGTGTTCATCCAGTACTTCCGCGCGATGGGCGGCACGATCGTGGCCGACGAGAGCTACAGCGAGGGCGACACGGACTTCAGCGCGCAGCTCACATCGATCCGCGCCCGGAACCCGCAGGCGATCTTTGTCCCCGGCTACTATACGGAAGTCGGCCTGATCGCGCGGCAGGCCCGAAGCCTCGGATTGAACGTTCCGCTCCTCGGCGGCGATGGGTGGGATTCTCCGTCGCTGATCCAGATCGGTGGCGACGCGCTCAACGGGTCGTATTTCTCCAATCACTACTCGGTGGATGACCCCAGCCCGGCGATCCAGGCGTTCGTGGCGAGCTACGAACAGCGCTTTGGCGCGAAGCCGGACGCGCTCGCGGGCCTTGGCTACGACGCCGCGATGCTTCTCTTCGACGCGATGGAACGCGCCGGTACCACGGAGCCGGCTGCGCTCCGCGACGCGCTCGCCGCGACCAGCAACTTCGCCGGGATCACGGGCACGATCCGGCTTGACGAGAACCGCAACCCGATCAAACCCGCGGTCGTCCTCCAGGTCCGGAACGGTGCACTGGAATACGTCGAGACGATCGAGCCGTGACGTGGTGCCGTGAATCGGAAGTCCGTGGACCGTGCGACAGTCGCTGCATCACGCCGCGGGGCGTTACTCCTCCTCGACGTAGCGGTGCTACACCTTCGTCGTCGCGCCTTCCGCGGCGCGCGCCTCGCCGGCCGCACGGTCCACGGACTTCCGATTCACGGCACCGGGGCGGATCATGCCCACGGTGATATCGTGAAACCGCGGTCACCCCACCGCCCCGGTCCATGGATACCTTCCTCCAGCAGGTCGTAAACGGCATATCCCAGGGCAGCGCCTACGCGCTCATCGCCCTGGGATATACGATGGTGTATGGCGTATTGCGCCTGATCAACTTCGCGCACTCGTCGGTCTACATGATCGGCGCGTTCACGGGGTACTATCTGGCGAACCTGTCGTTCGTGCAGGCGAACCTGGGCAGTTCGGTGTTCGCGGCCACGTTCGTGATGGTGGGCGCGATGGCCGTCTGTGCCTGCGTGGGGATGACCATCGAGCGGTTCGCCTATCGACCCGGCCGGAGCGACGTGCGGTTCGTGCTCGCGTTCTGGCTCGGGCTGCTGGGCGCCGGTTTCGGCTACCAGGTCGACCGCGCGCTCGTGCCCGTGGCGGTCGGCGCCGGCATCGGCATCGCGGTTGGCCTCATCCTCGAACGGTTCGGCGTGAAGCCGGCCGCGAAGTACTCCACGCTCAAGGTGCTGATCATCGCGATCGGCGTTTCGCTCGTCCTTGAGAACGGCGGCCAGATCGTCTTCGGCGCCGACCCCAAGTTCTTCCCCCCGGTCATCCCCAGCCGCTCGATGGAGATCGCGGGGCTGACGATCGACAGTCAGCGACTCGTCGTCCTTGGCGTCGCGCTCCTGCTGATGTTCATGCTGAACGTCATCGTCCGCCGGACGAAGACGGGCAAGGCGATGCGGGCCGTCTCGTTCAACCTGGACGCGGCGCGGCTGATGGGGATCAACACCGACCGGATCATCGCCTTCACCTTCGCGCTCGGGTCGGCGCTGGCGGGCGCGGGCGGGATCCTGGTCTCGCTGATGTATCCGCGGATCGACCCGCTGATGGGCATCATGCCCGGCCTGAAGGCGTTCGTCGCGGCGGTGCTCGGCGGGATCGGCAACGTCACGGGGGCGATGATCGGCGGGCTCATCATCGGGCTCGCCGAGGTGATGGCGGTCGGGTACGGCTCCTCGACCTACCGTGACGCGATCGCGTTCGTGATCCTCGTCCTGATCCTCCTGATCAAGCCGACGGGGATCATGGGCAAGGGGATGGTCGAGAAAGTATGAAGAAGTGGCTTCTGTGGCTGGTGGCCCTGGTCGTCCTGCTCGGCCTGGAGTCGACGCTGAGCGGGATCATCGGCCCATACAACTACCAGATTCTGGGGCTGATCGGGGTCAACATCATCCTGGCCGTCAGCCTGAACCTGATCAACGGATACACGGGGCAGTTCTCGATCGGGCACGCGGGGTTCTACGCGGTGGGCGCGTACGCTTGCGCGGCGACAGTCGTATACGGCGGACCGGCGATGCGGGAAGCACTGGCCTTCCTGCCGGCTGGCGGGCAGGACACGGTGATCCTCCTCATAGGGCTGGCGGTGGCGGCGACCTTGGCGGGGTTGGCCGGGCTGGCCGTCGGGATCCCCTCGTTGCGCTTGCGGGGTGACTACCTGGCGATCGTGACGCTCGGCTTCGGCGAGATCATCCGCGTGCTGATCCTGAACGTGGACGCGATCGGCGGGGCGCGCGGGTTCGCCGGGATTCCACGGCTCACGAACTTCTTCTGGATCTACCTCTTCGTCCTCATCACCGTCGTCACCATCCACAACCTGGTGAACTCGGCATACGGCCGGGCGTTCGTCTCGATCCGCGACGACGAGATCGCCGCGGAGGCGATGGGCGTCGACACGACGCGGTTCAAGGTGCTCTCATTCGTGATCAGCTCGATGTTCGCGGGGATCGCGGGCGG
>CAZUVK010000113.1:7730-11405 GCA_964623785.1 uncultured Gemmatimonas sp.
CGCGATCCTGGTGATCGCGGGGCTGGAGTCGTTCCGTGAGTTCGGCGCGTTCCGGCTGGTCAACTTCGCGGTGCTGCTCGTGTTGATCATGATCTACCGGCCACAGGGCCTGCTCGGCTCGTGGACGTTATTCCGGAAGCGCCGGAAGCCGACGGAGCCGCACTCCGACGTGACGCCGCGGGCGGAGGTGCCCTGATGGCGATCCTTCACGTGCAGGGCGTGACGAAGCGGTTCGGCGGGCTCACGGCGGTGAAGAACCTGAGCATGGAGCTGGCCGACGGCGAGCTGTACGGCCTGATCGGGCCAAACGGCGCCGGCAAGACGACGATCTTCAACCTGCTCACGGGCGTCTACACGCCCGACGAGGGGACGATCGAGCTCGACGGGAAGCGCGTGAACGGGCTCAAGCCGTCGCGGATCGCGCGGCTCGGGATGTCGCGGACGTTCCAGAACATCCGCCTCTTCTCGACGATGACGGTGCTCGAGAACGTCAAGCTCGCGCGACACCTCTCGCGGAAGCAGGGCGTGTTCGACGCGATCCTCCATACGCGGAAGCTGCGCGAGGAGGAGGAGCGGATCGAGGAAGATTCATATGATCTGCTGCGGATCTTCAAGCTGGATTCGCGCGCCGAGGAGATCGCGATCAACCTGCCCTACGGCTCGCAGCGACGGCTGGAGATCGCGCGGGCGCTCGCGACCAACCCGAAGGTTCTGCTCCTCGACGAGCCGGCCGCCGGGATGAACCCGCAGGAGTCGGTCGAGCTGATGCATCTGATCCGCTCGATCACCGAGCGGTTCGGGCTGACGATCCTGTTGGTCGAACACAACATGAAGGTGGTGATGGGCGTGTGTCAGCGGATCCAGGTGATCGACTACGGTGAGACGATCGCACTCGGCGGGCCGCGCGAGATCCAGGACGACCCACGGGTCATCGAAGCATATCTGGGGGGCGCGTGAGCGGCGAGACGATGCTGGAGCTGCGAGGGGTCTCGAGCGGGTACGGGGCGATCGAGGCGTTGCGCGGGATCGACCTGCGGGTCTCGAAGGGCGAGATCGTCACGCTGATCGGCGCGAACGGCGCCGGTAAGTCGACCACGCTGCGCAACATCGTGGGGCTGGTGAAGCTGACGGCGGGCGAGATCGTGTTCGAGGGCCAGCCGCTCAAGGGGATCCCGACCCACACGATCACGTCGATGGGGATCTCGCTGGTGCCCGAGGGCCGCGCGATCTTCGCCAACCTGACCGTCCAGGATAACCTGGACATGGGCGCGTACCTGCGGAAGGACCGGAACGAGAAGGCGCAGGACCTGGAGCGCGTGTTCACGCTCTTCCCGCGGCTGCGGGAGCGGCGGAAGCAGCAGGGCGGGACGCTGTCGGGCGGCGAGCAGCAGATGCTGGCGATCGGGCGGGCGCTGATGGCGCGGCCGCGGCTGCTGCTGCTCGACGAGCCGTCGCTGGGGCTCGCGCCGTTGCTCGTGCACACGATTTTGACGGCGATCGATGAGATCAATCGGGAGGGCACGACGGTGCTGCTGGTGGAGCAGAACGCGAACGCGGCGCTGAAGCATTCGCACCGGGCGTACGTGCTGGAGACGGGGTCGATCGTGATGGAGGGGGCTTCGGGGGAGGTGGCGGCGGATCCGCGGGTGAAGGCGGCGTATCTGGGGGAGCACTGAGGGGGGTGACTAATTCGAGGATGCCTTGAATCGCGTAGTGGCTCCGACGGCATACCAGCACAACGGGCATATGTTTCGTCTCGTTGTCGGAACGTTCATTGTGTTGCTGGCAGGCTGCAATTCCGGAACATCCTTCTCTGCGGATAAGGGTGGAGCGGCGGCGGCTTGCGGGCATTTTGCCGAAGGCTATGGATATGTCTCAATTGAAGACGATTGGACTGTCGGTCGTCCAGAACCCGCAGGCTCATTCGCCCTGCGCGGTTCAGTTACACCCGATTCAATTCCCAGACGCGAACGGCCAGCGCGAACTGAAGGCAGCCCAACCAACCTAACCGATGAGGAGTACATCTCCGCATTCAATGCCTCCCAAGACTATTCGCGCTCTCGCAGGAATGTTCGATGTACAACGATCTTGAATGATGGGACATGGTGGCTTGTTGATTTCAGAGTAATGTGAGAAACTTGCAGCACCACCGGCTGACCGTAGCTGACGGCGTTTAGCGGCATTGAACCTCCTCGCCCACTGGCAAAGGCTCACGGGATGTCGATGATCCGGATGGAGGTGCGCGATCAGGAACGCGACTGGAAGCGGTGCTCTGTGTTCGCCCGTCTTCCAGACTAACAATGGGAGTCCTGAAAGCTCTCAACAGCTGCTTGCGAGTGCGCTCCGTCCTTGACCTGAAGCGCTGTTGGCGCATCCCTTTTGAGTGCAAGGCACAACGGGCTGGGCATTTGATCTCCGATTAGTGGCGCTATCGCTATGGCCTCAATCTCCACAGGCCGCATCCTCGAACGCAACGTCTCTCAAGCAGCGGTCGCGTCATACCGGAAGCATGCCGCGCCAGTCCTTGCCAAGGTCATCGATGCCGGTATCGCCGCTTTCGAGAGATGCTCATCGTCGGCGACAGGCAAAGACGAGAACCTTGGGATTCTGTTCTCCGCGCTTCACGTCTTTGAGATGCTTGATGGGATCGACGTGCTGCTCCGTGAGGCTGCGGTTATTCCTTCGCGGCCCCTGCTAAGGGCTGCCTTTGAGGCGAAACTCACGGTTGAGTACATAGCCGAAGCCGACAGCGTGCGCCGGGGAGCCGCGTACGTTGTTGAGGAGGTTCACAAACGAATCCACAGCATCAGGCGATTTGACGGAGTGTCGCAGACGGCCAAGCAATTCCAGGTCGAATTTAGGCGCGACAAGTTCGGGGGTGATATCGAACTTCCGGAGTTGCGCGACGCGGCGGATCGAGTGGAAAGGCTCGTGCAATTGTTAGAAAAGCCTCACCTTCGAGGCGCCGCTCTCGAACGTGAACGTCTCAGAGCAGATCGAAAGGGGGAGCCACCTTTCTACAGCTACTGGGGCGGCCCATCTAGCATCCAGCAGTTAGCTCGGCACCTGGGCAACGGAGGTCAGTACGAGATACTTTATCGGACGTGGTCCCGAACGACTCATGGGTTTGATCTTGGCCGGCAGCTGACGGAGACAGACGGTGTTGCCGCCGTGCGGGTTTTTCGCGACCCCGAAGACATCCACAACGCCTACTCACTTGCAATGTCGTTCGGGCTTCAGACCATGCGCGCCATTCTCGGTCATTATCGCGCAAGCGAGATTGAGAGTGGTAGTTTCGCCCGTTGGTACGATCGTGAAGTCCGAAAGGCATATCAGTCTCTTGACCTGAGTGGTGAGGCGGGAGTGGCGTTCCGCCCCGACGCTTCCGCAATCTAATAAGCAGCTTGCAGCGGACTGATGGTCGACCTTTGGAGCTCGGCTACGCTACGCCCGGTCGCTCAAGCCCCGCAGCGTTCGATGCGAAAAAGCATGCATCCATTGATTCGGCGCATATCGCACTTCTCGAGTCGATTGTTACAGCTTCCCAAGCCCGCGATTCCATTGCCACCGTTGCCGTGGCATCCGGCTCGCGGATTACGCGTCGAGGCGGGCGATACTTTTGACCTGACCCCTTATTCTTGAACCAGGTATTATGAGAGTCGAAATGCCCGGAGT
>CAZUVK010000114.1:0-11363 GCA_964623785.1 uncultured Gemmatimonas sp.
GGACGGGCCGCTCCACGATCGGCCCGTCCCGCAGACGGAGGTGCCCGGCAACTGGACGTCGCCGACCCAGCCCTATCCGACGCGGCCGGAGCCGTTCGAGCCACTCGGGTTGCCCGAGGACCAGGTGATCGATTTCACGCCGGAGCTTCGCCGTGAAGCGCTTGAGATCATTTCCCGCTATCGGGTCGGTGACCTGTACATGCCTCGGGAGCACCTTGGCAACGATAGCGACTTCGAAGGCAACATCCGGTGCTATGGCGGCCTGAACATCAACAACCCGGCCGTGTTCGATCCCACCACGAACATCATGTACGTGTCGCACGGCCCCGGTTGCAGCGGCGGGTTCCTCGCGGCGGGAATCGACCAGGACATTCCCGACGCCGAGGCCACGACGGGAACGACCATTTCAGAATGGGTAGCGGGGCCTGGCGGAAGCATGGCCGGACCGCAGGGTTTGCCGATCTTCAAGCCGCCGTATAACCGCCTGTCGGCCTATGACATGGACACCGGCGAGCGGATCTGGTGGATCCCCATCGGTGACACGCCGGACAACGTACGTAACCATCCCGCGCTCCAGGGGATCGACCTGTCGCAGACGGGCGGCGGTGGTCGTTCGATCCAGCTCGTTACCGGCACGCTCCTGCTCACCACCGAGGGCGCGAACGGGCCGGCGGTGCTGAACGCCTGGAACAAGGCGACCGGCGAGCGGCTGGGATCGGTCGAACTGCCCGCTCCCGGTCAGTACGGCATGATGTCGTACATCCACGAGGGCAAGCAGTACATCGTCGTGCAGATCGCCGATCAGGCGAACGGACTTCCGGGGTCACTGGTGGCGCTGGCGCTGCCCTGAGTCGCGACGATTGGAGAGACCCCCGGGGCGTTGCCGAGCCCCGGGGGTCTCTATCGGGCACGCTTTGCGCCCGACTTCCCCCGGGCCTTCTTGCCCTCCTCACCGTTTCCTCCCTTGAGGCTGCGCTGAAGCATCTCCATCAGGTCGATGACCTCTCCGCCGCCTTTCCCGTCCTCTTCCACCTTCCCCTTGTGGACATCCTTCCCGGTTCGACGTTTCTTCCTGGCGAGCTTGAGCAACCGCTCTTCAGAGCGATTCGCCAGCTCCGAGGTGTCCAGCCGTGCGGCCTCCCGTGACTCGATCTTCCGCTCGAACCGCTTGACCTCCGCGGGTTTGGCCTTCCGTGGCTCGGAGAGACCGACGTCCTTCGGGTCGCGGACCTCGTCCACGAACCGGAGTGTCTCGGCGCGCAGGATTCCGTTCTCTGCTGTAATCGCGACAAGGTACTCCTTTCCGCGCATCACGAAGGTCGCGATCCCGGCGCGCCCGGTATCCTCCATGACGCGGGCCAGCAGTCGGTATGCCTTGGTGGAATCCCCGGCGGGCGTCAGGTAGTAGGCGCGATTGAAGAAGACGGGATCGAGCTCCGAAGCATCGACGAAGACGCGAAGGTCGATGTCGCGCGACCGCTCCGGCGCCAACCGCTCGAGCTCGTCATCATCCACGACCACGAATCGGTCCTTCTCGACTTCGTAGCCACGGACGATATCATCCCACTCGAGTTCCTTGTCGTCGCGCGTGGTGAAGTAGCGTCGCTTGAGCGGGGTGCCGTCCGGCGACACCATCCGCAGCGCCGTCCTGTTGGTCCGGGTGGCGGCCATGAGGTTGACGGGAACGGAGACCAACCCGAAGCTGATCGTGCCCGCCCACATCGGCCGCGGGCCATCGGTCCCCTCCTTATCCTCGTGCTCAGGCACTCTTCTTCTCCTTCTGGACCGCCTTCAGGCTCTTTTCGAGCACATCCGTGAGCGGCTTTTCCGTCTTGCGGCGAGGCGCTCTTGGAAATTTCACGATCTTGCCGGCGGCTTTCGCCTCGACCAGTTCCATCACCCGGTCGCGGTACTCGTCGCGGAACGCGGAGAGGTCGAGGTCCTCGACCATTGCCTCGATGAGCTGTTTCGCCATCCGGACTTCCTTCGCGTTCATTTCCCGACCCGCGGGAGGCTCAAGCCTGGAGGCCGGGATCACTTCGCCGGCGTGGTGGATCGTGATCAGGACCAGGAATCCATCATGGCGTCGCAGCACGCCGACGTACTCCTTCCCCCGCATCACCCACCGCGCGACTCCCTCGCGGTCCCGCTTCCGGAGGGCCTCCGCCAGTGATGCGTACGCTTCCGCGTCGCCATCCGGGCCCAGGTAGTAGGGACGATCGTACCACTCGGGCGAGATCGATCCACTCTTCAGGAACCGCGTGATCTCGATCTCCCGGGACTCCTTCGGTTCCAGCTCCTCCAGTTCATCATCGCTGAGGATGACCAGCGTCCCGCCTCCCAGCTCCATCGCCCGCTTGACCTCCGCATGCTCGACGACATCGCCGGTATCGGGATCGATCATCCGTTGCCGGACCGGCTCCTTCTTCTTCGCGTCGAGGAGCCGGAACCGTACCGAGTGGTCGGTGACCGCGGAATAGAGCTTCACCGGCACCTCCGTGCCGCCGATGTCCAGGATCCCCTTCCAGATCGCTCTCGCCGCCATCTTCCTTCTCCCCGTGACGTGTGGACTGGACTGGAGTGCAGCGACCGGGCAGTGGACGTCGAGCGCAAGCCGCCTGCCAGAGAACGTCCTTGCGGCCCCGTTGTATATTACGGAATGATTTCAGTCTCCAATCTCAAGAAGGAGTTCGGCGATCGCGTCCTCTTCGAGGATGCGTCGTTTCAGCTCAACCCCGGCGAGCGCTACGGGATCGTGGGCGCGAACGGTTCGGGCAAGACCACGCTGCTCAACATCCTGAGCGGCGACGCCGAACCGTCCGCGGGAACCGTTTCGATCCCGAAGTCCCTCCGCCTCGGCGTCCTGCGTCAGGACCAGTTCATCTATGAGGACGAAGAGGTCCTCAAGGTCGCGCTGATGGGCCATCCCGAGCTGTGGGACGTGATGGTGGGGAAGGAGGAGATCCTCGCCCGGGCGCATGAGTACTTCGACGGAGATCGCTTCTCCGAGCTGGAGGAGGCCTTCCAGCGACTCGACGGGTACGCGGCGGAATCGCGCGCGGCGACGATCCTCGAAGGTCTCGGCCTGCCCGCCGAAGTGCATCGGAACCCGCTCTCGACGCTGTCGGGCGGCTTCAAGCTGCGCGTGCTGCTTGCCCAGGTCCTCGCCGGGAATCCCGACGCCCTCCTCCTGGACGAGCCTACCAACCACCTCGACATCCTGTCCATCCGCTGGCTGGAGAAGTTCCTCCAGAACTACGCCGGTCCGCTTGCGATCATCTCTCACGATCACCGTTTCCTCGACAACGTCGCCACCAGCATCCTCGACGTCGACTACCAGACGGTGACGATGTAGCGGGGGAATTATACGACCTTCCTCGAGTCGAAGCGGTCGGACCGGGAGCGGAGAGAGAAGGAGATCGAGGGGCGGATGAAGGAGATCGCCCATCACCAGAAGTTCGTGGACCGGTTCAAGGCGAAGGCGAGCAAGGCCCGGCAGGCGCAGAGCAAGCTGCGGATGATCGAGAAGAAGGCGGATGAGCTCGAGGAGCTGCCGGGAAGCTCGCGCCGCTATCCGAAGTTCCGGTTCGAGCAGCGCAGGCCGAGCGGCAAGGAGGTGCTGAAGATCGAGGGGATCCGCAAGGCGTTCGGCGACAACGTGGTGCTGCACGGCGTCGACCTTCAGGTCCAGCGGGGCGACCGGCTCGTGATCATGGGTCCGAACGGGATCGGCAAATCCACACTGCTCAAGATCGTGATGGGTGAGATCGCGGCGGACGCTGGTGAGGTGACCTGGGGCTACGAGGCCCAGCCCGGCTACTTCGCCCAGGACCATCACGAGCAGATGGAGGGAACCGATCGGACGATCGAGGATTGGCTCTGGGACTTCTGCCCCGGCAAGGACCGTGGATGGGTCCGTGGCCATCTGGGCCTGATGCTCTTCACCGGCGATGACGGGGCGAAGCGTATCGGCGCGCTTTCCGGCGGCGAGGCGGCGCGCCTCGTCTTTGCGCGACTCACCCTCGACCAGCCGAACGTCCTCATCCTCGACGAGCCGACCAATCATCTGGATCTCGAGTCGATCGAGGCGCTCGTCGCGGGCCTTCTCAACTATCCGGGAACGCTCATCCTCGTATCGCACGACCGCTGGTTCGTCGGTCAGCTCGCCACGCGGGTGGTGGAGGTTACGGCCGGGGGGATCCGCGATTTCCGCGGCACCTACGAAGAGTACGTGCACGCTTGCGGCGACGATCACCTCGATGCGGATACGGTCGTCCTCAAGGCCAGACGGGAAGATCGTGCGGGGCAGGGGAAGGATACGTCCGAGTCCCGGAAGCGACCCGCTTCGCCTGACCGGAACAGCGCCCGTGACACTGCTCGTACCCGGATCGCCCTGGAAAGCCGGAGGGACGAACTCACGGCGGCGATCGATTCCGCCGAGCGGCGCATCGCGGAAATCGAAGGTGCCTTCGCGCGACCCGGGTTCTTCGACGAGGCCTCCGCCGACGATATCAAGGCGCTCAAGCTTGAAAACACCGACGTCAGGACGAAGCTGGATGGCCTGCTGAAGGAGTGGGAAAGGGTCGAGACGGAACTCGAGAGCCTCGTGACCGTCCCGTAGTCTCGGTCCTTCGGATCGGACACTCCTGCGGTGGAGGGGCAGTCCGGCGCCGGCTTCAGCGGAAGAGTCTGCCGCGCGCCAGCCTGCGAAGAAACGACGTGGGCCGGTTGACGGCCTCGACCGGCAACGGATCTTCGCCGCGCGCCAGTCGCGACGGGTTCACCTTCAATAACAGGTCTGCCTGAGCCTTCCCACCGCTGCCCTCGAGCAGGCGGACGCACGCCTCGACGGGGTAGACGCCCCGCGCGTGATAGTCGCTCGCCATGTAGTCCACGCCCCCGGTGGAGAGCAGTTGCCACGCCCGATTGCGGACGGCCGGTCCGTACTGTCCCAGGAGCGACCCGCAGTTTACCTGCAGGCGCGCACCCGCTTCGCGCCACGCTGTTGCCTCACGCGCGCTGCCGTTTGCGTAGCGCTCGGGATGCGCGACCACGGGCACGAACCCGGCCTCGATCATCCGGCCGAGAATCTCGGGGCTGCGTGGCGGAATCCAGAACCCGGTAAACTCGACGAGCACGAAGCGCGTTCCGGCGAGCCGTGCGGAGGGTGAGGCGATATTCACGTCCAGATCGTCCAGCATCACTTCCGCGCCCCGGGAGATCTTCAGGTCGGGGAACTTCTCTCGCGCGATGCTTGCGAGCCGTTCGAACCCGAGGGCCAGCATATTCGGTTCACCGGCATGCAGCACGGAGAGCCGCAGGTGCGGGGTGACGATCAGGTGGCGCACTCCGGCCGCGTAGACCCGCTCCAGCGCGGCGGTCGACTCTGCTTCGTCCACCGCGCCGTCGTCGACTCCGGGGACCAGGTGGCAGTGGAAGTCGGTGAGCACGAGCGACTCGGACTCGCCCTCCGGTGGAGCTGGCGCCTCCAACTCCACCACGGCCACCGCCGCGGCGGTCGCGGACGAGCCCTCCTTCGAAGCGCTTCCGGCACCCGCCAGATTGGCCGCCCCATCCGGCGCCGGGACCCGCTTCGCGGCGGTTCCGTTCTGCCCCGGCCCCGCCTCGACCACGAATGACGGGGCCCCCTCGATCGTTGATCCCGCGTTTTCCGCTCCGGCCTCCGCTGGCTCGGCGCCCGCACCGGAGGGCGTGGCTACGTCCGAATCGGCTCCGATTGTCCCATCGGACTCCCCATCCAACGCCGGCGCCGGCGTTGGACCTGCGGGCTGAATCCGTCCGGCTTCTTCGGTTCCATGTTCGTTGACGCGGCCAGACACCCGCCACGGCAGGATTCCCGGTTGAGTCTGCTCTTCCACTACGAACCCTGGATTGACGTCAACACCCGGATCCGTCGTTCGGTCCGCTTCCACGCCGTTTGTCGCCGACTGCGCTTCGCGGACTTCGTCCACTCGTTCGCCGCGGCTCGAAACCGGGGCAAGGGCGGTGGGCGCGGAAGGGTCAGATCCCGCGGGATTCGGGTCTTCGACTTGTGCGGAGGGCGTGACGGAGCCGACGGGAGAAGGGGCGGCCTCCGCAATCACCCCGAGGAACGAGCCGGTATCTCCATCCTTCCAGATGCTCAACCGGCAAGGCCGCTTCCGGCCCGGCGCAACCTCGACGGTGCATGCGACCGAAAGCGCCGCGCCGCCACCGTCCGAGGAAATCCGACGTAGCGCGGACTGAGTCATGATGCGTTCGTCCGACTCGAGTCGAGCCAGCAGCGCGGTCATCGTGTCGGGCGGCGGGATCGAGACGCCGAGGACCAGGGTGGCCGTCGTCCCCCACTCAATCGACCCCGACGGCGCCAGACGAAACGCCGCCTCTCCCCGCGAGGCGAAGATCTCGCGATAGGAGTCGAGCCACTGGCGTGCGTACCTCTCCTCGCGCCACGCGTCGACCGCACCCCGTCCGCCACGCGCGGCGTCGAAGTGCTCCGCGATCGCGATCCCCGATGAAACAAGGGAGGCGACCTCGGACAACGTGGCGCCATACTCCTCAGGGAAGGGTCCGATGCCCGGCGCCCGGGCCACGAGAAGGACGCCGGATGGCTCGCCGCGGATACCGAGCCCGATGGCCATCACCGGACCGATGTACCGCCGGTGCTCCGCGGTCCTGAAGTACTCAGGAGGCGCCTCCAGCGAGGGGACGCTCGTTACATCGCGGCCAAGCACCGACCCCTCGAAACTCCCCCTCGTGGGCAGCACGGCCCCCTCCAGTCTCGCGAGCGGACCGGTCCCCGCTACGACCCGTATATAGTTGGGCTCGTTCGAATCGTAGCGGCAAAGCAGGGCCCGGTCGGTCCCGAGTACGGCCGCGGCCTCTTCCACCGAATCGAGGTAAAAGCGGCTCAGCCCCGCGGACTTGCCGAGAGAGTCCGTGAGACGGCGATAGGATGCCAGAAGCCGGGCGTGCCCGATGGAACCACCCGGTGCACTCCAGCCCGATCGGTTGCTGTCATCGTCGAGACCGCGCGGCGCCGTCATCGAGTAGGGATGTCCGTCGTATGGTCGAGAAGTTCGAATCGAACTTGCCATGGAGGCGGGTTCACGGACCTGTCATGTGGCGGGAAGGCCGTGTTCGGACATTGTAACGCGAGCGGCCTGAACTCGCGAGCCTCTTGAACGCGCTCGGGAGGCCTGTGCAATAAAAAGCCGCCCCGTTTCCGGGGCGGCTTCTTCCTGCGGAACCTCGACAGCGGTTCAGCCAACTCGTACGACGTTCTCGGCCGCGGGGCCCTTCTGGCCCTCGACGACGTCGAACTCGACGCGTTCACCTTCGGCCAGCGACTTGAAGCCGCTGCCCTGAATGGCCGTGTGATGAACGAAGCAATCCTTCGCGCCGTCTTCCGGCGTGATGAAGCCGAAGCCCTTGCTGTCGTTGAACCACTTGACCGTTCCAGTGGTACGCATACCGTCCTCCATGTGTGTCACCGACTCTCGAGGTGCGGTATTTCCGTACTCACCGACAGCCTGTGTTCCGCGGGAAGCTCGCCCCCGCGTGGGGCGTTGGTGCAGCAACAAAAAAGGACCCGGACGAAGCCCAGGTCCCTTACGTACTCTGGCATCGAAGTAACCCTCGATGTTGCTCACCAAACTACAACATACCACGCTCCCGCGCGGAAGTCAACCCGGGCGGACGACGGTGCGGATCGCGAAAACGTTTCGTTGAGCGTGGGGATCCCTCGGGATCTATCGCCCGGCGCGCGCCGGGCTCACCAGGACGTTCGACGCGGCCGCGAAGAACGGAGGCGCGCCTTCCTCGGAAAGTCGGATCTGGAGAAGGCGACTGCCGTCTCCGGTCTTGCCGTGCACCGACGCCACCGATCCGGCGCCGCCCGCGCAGAACACCTCTTCACCCACCGTCGGCGTCCGAGTATTGGCGCGAATCCAACCCGGCCGTTCTTCCGGGTCCACGCGAAACTCTTCGGCACGCATCCGCTTCGTACTGTTCCCTTTGGCCATTACAGTCCTCCGGTCTAGTGAGTGCGGCGGCGAAATGCGCCATACGGTCCCATACCCATTGAGGTACGGACGGTTCCGAAATCGAGGGCGGTCGCGGTGCGGGCCTGTCCGGTTGCGGCGACAGTTCGCGCCGCCCGGTGATTTCGTCTGTGACCGCGAATCGCCATGGGCGGTCCCGAGCCGCACGGCGGCGGTCAATTCCGCGGATCGCCAGCGAGATCCCGGTCCGAATCGTGCCTCGGGAATGCTTGGATGCCCGCTTCGGCTGCCGGATGGGTCGGGGCTTCTGATTCACAGCACTAGCACGCGGGTTGCGCCAGTCAGTTTCAGCGAGGGCGACGTCACTGTGCGTCCCTCCCAGCGTCTTCGATAGAACGGATCGCGCGAAATCAAGGGATTCCACTCGCGCCACGGGCATGCCCGCGCGCGCTCAGGCCCGGAGGTACTCCATGAGAGCAGCTGACGTCGGAGATCGAGTTCGGGTCCATTTTACGGGTAAACTCAACGACGGGACGATCGTCGAGTCTTCGGTCGGGGATGATCCGCTCGAGTTCACGCTCGGGCGGAGCGAGGTGATGTCGGGCCTCGAGGAGCTGGTGCGGGGGATGCGTTCGGGTGAGCGGCGTCGCGGGTTGATCCCACCGGACCGGGCGCACGGGCGCCATCGCAACGACCTCCTCCTCGCCGTCGAGCGCGAGCGCTTTCCATCTCACGTTGACCCCTACACGGGGCAGCAGCTTCGTATGAAACGCGAGGGCAGGCCCGAGGAGATCGTTCGCGTCGTCGCGACGACGGGTGACATGGTTCTTCTGGACACGAACCATCCACTCGCCGGAAGAGAGATCACCGTGGAGGTCGAACTGCTGGGCATCGTCGAGCAGGATTCGGAGATTCCCTGCTGACGCCAGCGGATCACCGGGGGCACGCCGAAGCACTCAGCCAGGTCACCTACCACCGTCTGTTTGCGGGACCCGGGGTCTGATCAGGCCCCGGAGTCCTTTCGCGAACGGTCCGCCGTGGGCATAATTTGAAACTCCGGTCGCGAGGATCCACACGTCGCGCCGAAGGCCCGACACCTCCGGGCGGGGTCGGGATTCACCTTCCATCATTCCGCGGAGGGAGGGAAATGATCACGCGTCGCGAATGGCTTGGCCTCATGCTTGGCGCGAGCGCGGGTCTCGCCCTCGACCCGGGCACGTTGCTGGCCCGTGGCCAGCAGGCCCTCCTCACCCGCGCTGTTCCGTCGACCGGCGAGCTCCTCCCCCTCGTGGGCCTCGGCAGCTCCGCCACGTTCTCGGGAGTCGCGCGCACCGAGGACGTCTCCGCTCTCCGCGAGGTGCTTTCCGCGTTGGTGGAGAGTGGTGGCCGAGTCTTCGATACCGCCCCGGGCTACGGCGCGTCGGAGGAGGTCGCCGGTGTCATCGCGCGCGAACTCGGGATCTCCGACCAGATCTTCTGGGCGACCAAAGTCAATGTGGCCCGCGGCGGAGCGGCGGACCCGGCGGCGGCGCGCGCTCAGATCGAAACCTCGTTCCGCCGGATCGGTAAGCGTCCCATCGACCTCATCCAGGTACACAACCTCGGTGATGTCGCCACGCAACTCCCGATCCTCGCTTCGATGAAGGCAGAAGGCCGGATTCGATACATCGGCGTGACCACGACCGACGAAGAACGCTACGGCGAACTCGCCGAGATCATGAGGAACGAGCCGCTCGACTTCGTCGGGGTCGACTACGCTGTCGACAACCGCGGCGCCGAGGACCTCATCCTTCCGCTCGCGCTGGAACGCGGGATCGGCGTGCTCTCGTACGTGCCGTTCGGCCGAACCCGCCTCTGGAGCCGGGTCGCCGGAAGAGAGGTCCCGGAGTGGGCAAGTGACTTCGATGCGGCCACCTGGGCGCAGTTCTTCATCAAGTTCGTCGCGGCCCACCCCGCGGTCACCGTCGTCACGCCCGCCACGAGCCAGGCCCGCAACATGATTGACAACCTCGGCGGCGCCGTCGGAAGATTGCCCGACGAAGCGACCCGACAGCGCATGATCGAAGTCGTCGACGAATTGCCCCCCGCCACCTGATCCGCCATCGGGCCGGACACGACCAGCCGAACCGCAGTTCGCGATGGGCTGGCCAGTTCAGTTGGACGGCCCGTGCGCGACGGCTCGCTGGCTCCTCATCAACACCCCCGACCGCCCCGATCGCGGATGGATTGCAGGTAGGTGAACATGACGCCGGCGCAGCCGGGATTGACGCCCTGAGGGTAAGTGAGTTAGGGTGGTGAAATGAAAGCCATGACAAACACGCTGCTGGTCGAGCGACGCGCGCGCGGGTGGACGCAGGAACAGATCGCGCGGGAGGCAGGGATTACGCGCCAGAGTTACGCGGCGATCGAGTCGGGCGCGTCGGTGCCGTCGACCGAGGTTGCGTTGCGCCTCGCGCGGTCTCTGGGCCGTACTGTCGAGAGCCTCTTCCAGCTGCCGGATGTTGCCCCGCCGACGATTGCCGCGAGGTGGGTCGGTGCCGGGGACCCGCTCGGGCGGCGGGTCCGGCTGTATAGAATCGGAGGCGAACTGCTCGCTCACGCCGTCGGCGAAGGCGATGTGGTCAGCCGGGTTGCCGACGGAACCGTTCTCGGGCATACGGGCGAGCGAATCGACGTCGCGGCCCTCCCCGACCGGCCGCCGGAGCCGTCGCTGGCGGTGGCCGGGTGCGACCCGGCAATCGCGGTGGTTGCCGAGACCCTTCGGCGCGCCCGCGGTGTTGAGATCACATGGCTGCAGCGGACGAGCCTCGCGGCCCTGAAGGCGCTCGCGGCCGGTGAGGCCCACGTTGCCGGAGTTCATCTCCGTGACGCCGCGACCGGTGAGTTCAACGATCGCGCGATTCGCGACCATGTCCCGTTCCCGTGTACACGGGTGTCCTTCGCGTGGTGGGAACAGGGTCTGCTCGTTCCGTCCGGCAACCCGCTCGAGGTAACGGACGTCTCGAGCCTTCCGAACCCCGCGCTCCGGTTCCTGAATCGGGAATCCCGGCGTCGGCCAGCCGCGCGCTCCTGGACGACCGGCTGGCCGACGCCGGGATTCCGACGGACAGCATCGCGGGATACGGCACGCGGGCGCCGGGTCATATGGCGGTTGCGCAGGCGATCGCGGCGGGTCTGGCGGACGTGGGGATCGGAATCAGGGCGGCGGCCCAGGCGTACGGGCTGGACCACGTTCAGCTGGAGACGGAGCGGTACGACCTCGTGATCCCGAACCATTTCCTGGATCTGACGGCCGTCCAGGCACTCCTGGATTCCCTGAGCGCGGCCGGGGTTCGAGCGCAGGTCGAGGCACTCGGCGGG
>CAZUVK010000115.1:0-3573 GCA_964623785.1 uncultured Gemmatimonas sp.
ACCTCCCCTCCACGCGCGCCGTCCTCAGAACCCGACGCTCACCCCCACGATCGGCAACACGGGCAGCGTGCCGATCGCGCGGGGGTCGTCCTGCTGATCATTCACGAAGTAGAAGAGGGCGTCGCGTCGCCCGAGGCCGTTCAGGACCTTGATGTACGGCTCGACCCGCATCCGCCGGCCACCGAGTTCGGGATCCCAGTGGCTCGAAATCGAAACGTCGAGCCGGAGGAACGGCGTGTCCGGGGAGTACAGAAGGGGTGCGGTCTCCGTCCCGCCGCGCGAAGCCGAGTTGACCGAGATCGAAGCGACCGTGAAGACGCTCTCGATATCACCGACGCGCGACGGGGCGTCCGGCTGGGAAAGTGGGATCCCCGAATACGGTAGCCCCGCTCCATACGCGAAGCCGAACACGAGGCTCGTTCGGTCCCGAATGGAGGCCTCGAAGCCCGCGCTCAGCAGGTGCCTGCCACTAAAGTCGATCCGCCCGTCATCACCCTCGCCCGTTTCGGTCCCCGTCCTCGATTCCGGGACGGACCAGACCCAGGCGAGCGAATAGCCCAGCCAACCGACCCAATTGCCCGCCGACCGACGGACCCAGAACTCCACGCCCGACGCATTGGCGTCGAGCGCGAGCCGGCCCGGTACATCGGAGAACTCCTTGTAGAACCCCTCGATTCCCAGGTGGACGTTCTCGCCGAGGTTCTGATCGAGCCCGACCGTGAGATGCGTTGACCGCGCCACGGCCAGGGGGATCGCGGAGGTCGTCAGGGACTCGGACCCGGTGAGCAGGACCTCGTCCGGGGGACGCAGGAACTGGTGGTACCTGCCCGCCGCGGCATGCATCGAGGCATTGTCGCTGATCAACCACGTCGCCGAGATTCTCGGCGCGAAGGCGAACCGCCGCGTCGTTGAGAAACGGTCGATGCGGGCACCAGCGCGGACGCGGACGCGGTCGACCACGCGACCCGACGCCTCCAGGTACGCTCCGACGACGTTGCCAGATCCATCCAGCACCGTGGGCGCGGCCGCTGCGACGGGCCGTGTCCCGACGGCCCGGTAGGCCTGATGGTCGACCGAGAATCCGTAGCCGAGGCGAACATCGCCCCCGCGCGCCAGGTCGGCGGAGAACCGGGTTCGCATCGCACCGCCATCCGCGACCATCGGGTCATCGCCGGTGAACGGGAGGCTCGCGTCGTACTCGCCCCGCGCGGCCGTCACCTCGACCTCCGTCCGGCCGAACAGGCCCGAGAACCGCAACGACCCGGTCCGGTTGCCCCACCGGACGACGCTGTCGGTACTCTCCTGCTGGCCCATCCGCACCGACTCCTCGTTCGCGAAGCCGGTGACGCTCAGCCCCGCCGAGGGACCGAACCGGAAATCGCCGCGGACGAGACCTTCCCGATAGGCATAGGGCAAGGCATCGCCGAGCAGACCCGCGGAGGCAACCGGGTGAATCCCTCGGGCGCCGGCCATGATTCCGAACCGATCGGCGACGCCGAACTCGGCGCTTCCCCGTGCGGAAAGGAGATCCGTCGCGACGTTCAAATGCGTCCCGCTCGCGGCGGCGCGCGTGCGGAGGTCCATGACATAGGAGAGACCGCCGTCATAGCGAGCGGGCGCTCCACCGAGATAGATGTCAGCGCGATTGAGCAGGCCCGGCGCGAATGGCTCCATCAGCCCGCCGAGCGGGAACGGCGCATAGACCGGTGCGCCGTCAAGATAGACGAGTTTCAGGTCGGCGGTCGCCCCACGCACATAGAGTACGCTGCCGGGGTCGGCCGGTTCGTTGCCGGGGATCCCGCGCGCCGCCTCGGCAAGACCCATCTCGGTGAGTCCCGGCGAAGCCTCCAGCGCGCGACTCCCGGCGATCCCGAGCTCGGGGCTTCCGGCCGCGGTGGAATCTATCGCGGCGACAACGCGGTTCGTGGTCTCCACGGTGACCGGGTCAAGCGGGACCGGGAAGAGCGGAAGCATCACGTCGAGCACCAGGTCCTGGCCGACCGGGACCACGATGTCCATTTCGATCGGCGTATGGCCGACGTATCGAACCCGAAGTGTGCTCCGGCCTGGCGTGACGTTGACGAGTCGGTAGGCGCCTGCGGTGTCCGTGACGGTGGCAACCGTCGCGCCGACTGAATCACGCAGCTCGACGGTCGAGCCAGCCAGCGCGGATCCCGTGACCGCGCCGCGAACCTCGCCACGCACGACGGAACCGCTCGCGTCCGGTGCCTGCGCGGCGGCGAGCGGCGGCTGGATCAGCATCATCCCCATCGCGACCAGAACCGCAAGAGCGGTCCCGGCAAGCCGCCGCGCCGCAACGGCCATCGCGTCCGGATTCGGATTCTTCATCGAACCTATCGAGGCTGGAACCGCACCTCCGCCCCGGAGGTGTCGCCTGTGGCAACCAGCAGCCTGAGCTGGTCACCGTCCTTGGTGAGATAGAGCCTGCCATCGAGTTCGACCGTTGCGGACGTTGCGTCCGCCGGTATCTCAAGTAGCAACTCGCCGCCCTCCGCGTCAATCACTTCCACCAGCCCGAGTCCCGTGGCGAAGCGCGCTCTGGCCGCCTCTCCCGTGGCGTAGGCGCCACCACGCGGCGACTCGGTGATCATCGCCCGGATCCGAAGTTCAGGAGCGGGGCGTACGATCACAATGCGAAGACGGCCTTCATCGGGCGAGACGCTAACGCCCGACCTCGTGGGCTCAGAAGCGGGTGGGGCCGGGACAGCGGCCCGTTCCTCGAGGACGACCTCTCGCGGCGAGTCGAGTACGTCGATAAACCATGCGCGGATCGGCGACCCGGGCATCGCCGCGGCGGCGGCCGTGAACCCCAGCACGAGGATCGCGGCGCGTTGTAGCGCGCTCCCGAAAAGCGAGAATCGCCGCGGGACGCGGGAGCTCGGAGCGAATGGCACGCCCGCATGGCGCGCTGACGTGTCCAGATCCGAAACGGCTGTCGCGAAGATCAAGGACCCGCTCCGCAACACCCCGAGATCCGCCTCACACGTCGGGCATCCCGACAGATGTTGACGCGCCGTTTCCGCCTCATCCACGTCGAGTTCGCCGTCCAACAGCGACTGCAACGTGCCTTCACTCAGATGTTCGATCATTCCTGGCTCATCATCCTTCGACTGGCTTGTATACCCTCGTGAATCGCCTGATCGCGCGGGCGATCAGTGTCCCCACCGAGCCGGGCGCCACCCCGACCACCTCGGCGATCTCCCGGTAGCTGAACCCCTCCTCGCGCATCAGGAGGAGATGCCGGTCGCGTTCGGGGAGTTCCCCCAGCGCCTCCCGGACCGACCGCACGCGCTCCCCCCTCTCCACCCGTTCCGACGCGTGGGGCGGCGGCTCGGGGCCAACCGGCACCGCGGTCAGCAAACGCTTCCGGCGGGTCGACGTCCGGCCCCGATCGCGCACGAGGTTGGTGGCAACGGTAAAGAGCCAGAGCCGGGCAGAATCACCACGCAGGTCGGGTCGGCCCAGGAGGCGCACGAACGCTTCCTGCGTGACATCGTCCGCCGCGTCGGCATCACCGACGAGCCTGTGCGCGTACCGCCACAGCGACGGTTG
>CAZUVK010000115.1:3583-7141 GCA_964623785.1 uncultured Gemmatimonas sp.
CAGCCGCTCGTAAAGGGCGTTGAACTCGCCCTCCGCCGTTCGTTGACCTGTCGTCACACTTCACTCGCGGGCAGTCGAGGTCCTTGCTGTCCAACAGAGAACGTATCGGTCGATGGCCATGTGACATGAGGTGGGGTCGGCGTAGCGGCGCGCGCGGGACGCCCCTTCGGAGGTCCAGTAGGAGGAGATCCAGCGAACCCGACACGCGTCAGAACGATCGACCCGTCATCAGGTACACCTGAGGCGACGAGACGGACGTCTCCAGGAGCGGCACGGCCACGCCGAGGCGCACGGGGAGGTCGAGGGTATAGCCGAGGCGGAGGTGGAGGATCGCCTCCGTTCCGACGGACAGGAGCGGCGCGGGAGCGGCTGGAACGCGGGCGGCCAGCGCGGCGCAGGTCTCCGGGCACCAGGCCGTGCCCGCGTCCACGAACACGTCGCCCCAAAGCCGATCTACGGCGATTGGCGCCAACCGATGACCGCGTTCGATGAGGGCGATCGGGAACCGATACTCGAAGCTCCCGGCGACGACCCGATTGCCCCCCTGGGTACCCGACCGATAGCCACGAACATCATATCGGGACCCACCTCGGACGGGGGGATCATCCCCTGGGTCCGGTCCGCGACCGCCGCCGCCACCCGCGGTGAAGCCGATCGTCGACCGCGACGCCTCGATCCCCGCGTCGATACGCACCGCGAACACCGACGGCGCGAACCCGAACCAGTCCGCGCCACGGTACGCCTGCGACGCGACTCTGAACCGCCAGTACTCCCGCTCGCCCGCTTCGGCGGACGGACGCCGTCGACCCTCCAGGCGCCCCGACAACGCGACACCCTCCTGTGGCCCCAGCGACTGGCCAAAACCCCGCACCGTCGTGACACCGGCGGTCACTCGGCCACCGTAGTCGAACGGGATCGACGCCGGGGCGGCCAGCGTGTCCGCCCCTTCACCCGACCAGGTCAGCGCGATCTTCCGGGCGTCCACGCCTGCACCGAGTGAGGCGATCGAGCGGATCCGTCGACGCGTCCACTGCAGCGCAAGGTCCGCTTCCCGGTCCCGCCGCAACAACGCGGGGCCGCCGGGGTTGGCGAACTGCACCAGCCAATCCTGCCGCAGGCTGACATCCACGATCGGACTTCCCCACCCTCGGTACCGGTACGCCCCCGCGACGTCCCACCGTCCTCCCGACAGGTACACCCGCGAGTTCATCCACCAGAGGTGCTTCCCAGCCACGTCGACCCCGCGGATCGAAGCACCCAGGCCCAACCCGAGGTCATCATAGTTGACGAGGATGGGTGACCAGGCCTTCGGAAGGACACTCGGAAACGCGCTGTATCGGCGTGTCGGCCCCGCGGTTTCCTCCCCCGCGTAGCGCTCGTCCACGGCGGAAGGCGCGCGCTCGGCCGGACTCGCCGCCACGCTCCAGGTGGATGGATCGAACGGGATCCGCGCGATGTGGTACCCGTCGCTCAGGTAGTACGAGAAGGCGATCCACCGGCCATCCGCCGAAACGTCCGGCTGGAAAGCACCCGTCAGCACGTTGGTCACCTGGCTCAGGCGCTCTTCAACCGTATCGTATGCATAGAGGTTGAAGATCCCCGTCCGATCGGACGCGAAGAGGATGAACCGTCCATCAGGTGACCACGCGGGGTTCAGGTCGAGGGCCCGATCGCTCGTGACCTGGTGAACGACGGATCCAGCCCCGTCGAGCAAGAGGATGTCGAAGTCCCCGGCCCGCCAACGCGCGGCCGCCAGCCGGGTGCCGTCCGGTGACCAGCGTGGGCCTGACCAGTAGGCGTCGAGGTCCGGTTCCGTCAGCTGCTCCGGGCCATCGGCGGAGGGGTTCAGAACCACCAGTGAGTTCGTGCCTCCGCCGCTCCTGACCGCCACGATCCGGTCACCATCGGGATGAACGTCAGGCTCACTCAGCCGCGCCCGCCGCGACACCCACGACCTGTCCCCCTCGAGCGTCGTTCGACGAAGATCGGAAACAACGTCGTTCGGGCCCACGAAGTCGAGCCACGAGTAGACGATCTCGCGCCCGTTCGGCGCCCAGGACGGCGGACCGAACTGCGTGACCGGCGCGACCTCCCGACTCGTGCCGGACTCGTCCAGGACCTTGAGCACCGAGTCGTCGCGGCCACTCGACGCCATGTACGCGATCGACCCGTTGACGGGTGAGTATCGGGGGAAGGACGCGACGTAGCCTTCGGTTGTCAGCACCGTTGGCCGGGTGACTCCGGCGACGAGAACATCAGCCGCGGCCCGGGCGTATCTGCGCGAGAGACTGTCCGTCCATTCCTCCCATGCGGCGGTGAAGGTGCTCCCCGTCGCCTCTCGTGCGCTCGCGTCAAGCCGGAAAGGGATGATCCTGCCGCCGAAACTCTCGATGATCCCCGCCACCGCCTCCGGCCCATAGCGCTCAGCCAGTTCGTCCACGAACATCGATCCGTAGATGTACCGGGTCAGCCCGGCCGGCCACGCGACCGGGTCAAGGGTCATCCGGTCGATCTCCAGAAACCGTCCCTCGAGCATCGCCGTTCGAAGCGCCATGTCGAACATGGACGCCCTGACGCGACCCGCGCCCGTGCGCGCGGACTCGATGTGCGTCGCAAGCCCCTCAACGAGCCAGCCCGGCGACTGATAGTGCGGAAAGAGAATCGGGCTGCGGCCAAAGACCGCGCGCAGCGCATTCCACACTCCGCCGGACTGGTCGAGGTGGAAGATGTGGACGAGCTCGTGGAGCACGAGCATCTCGAGCCAATCATCGTGGTAAGCGAGGTCCGGGTCCCTTGCGGGCGGGTGACCGTACACGACGATCCGGTTCCAGGGCGTGGCGGTGGCCGTACCGTTCGACATGTCGACGTTGTCGACGACGACCAGTTCGATCGGTCCATCGGGCGGAGAGAGAAACTCCTCGGCGAGCAGCGCCCATGCCCACTCGGCCCTTGCCGCGGCGCGGCGCGCCAGGTCTTCGAGCCCTGAGGTGAAGGAGACGCGGAAGTGAGGGGTGTCAAAAGCGCGCCAGTCGGCGTCGGACGGGAGGATCTGCGCGGTTGCCGGCGACGGCGCGAACGTCAGGGCGAGGATGAAGGCAAGGGCGATCGCGACGCCGGACCCGGCTGGCCTCATCGAGCGGCGTTCTCCCGCCCCGCCTCCGCGACGCTGACCAGGAAGAATTCGATCGCTCGAAAGTGTGCGCCCGCCACCCGCTCCACCACCTCCGGCTGGCGGAGCCCCGCCTCCTGTTCGGGGAACATCAGGAAGAAGGTCTCGGTGAGCACCGACGGCATCCACGAGGTGCGGGGCATCGCGAGATTCTGGAAACGAACGCCTCGGTCCGGCAGCCCGAACTCCCGGAGGATCTCCGCCTGGAGGAAACGGGCGAGAGGGAGTGATTGCGGCCAGTACTGGAACATGGTCGTCCCGTAGTTCGCGAAGGGGTTCACTCCGTCGGGGAACGCGTTGAAATGAATCGACACGAGGAGGTCCAGGTTTTCGCGGTCGGCGCGGACGGGACGATCGACGCAGAGGCCGCGCGGATATTGGGCGTCGGC
>CAZUVK010000115.1:7151-8431 GCA_964623785.1 uncultured Gemmatimonas sp.
CGATCAGCGAGCGGCACCAGCTCGATACCCGGCCGGAGCTGGACCGCTTCCGCACCGGCCGCCTCGAGCATCGCCGCGAGTCGCGCCGCCACCGCCGCGGTCGCCTCGGCCTCCGTCAGCCGTGTCGGGCCGATCGCCCCGATGTCCGCCTCCGACGCGCGATGGCCCGCGTCCACCCCCACCCGCAACCCCCGCAGCGGGTTCGAGGGATCGACCCTCGGAGGGCGTCTCATGCTCACGATCAGCGCCGCCCCATCCCAGTGCGATCGAAATCCCCACAAGGATTCGTTCAGGAGTATGTCGAATCGGAATAGTTCATCGGTCGGCTGATCCCACGCGACGCGATCCACGAAGTCGTCGCCCGGCGCATACCCCACGTACGCGGGCTGCCCGGTCCCGCCATGAAACTCGATGCCGATCCCGCGCTCGTTCGGAATTACCCTGAATGGAATCGGCGTCTCGAGCGAGAATCGCGCATCCACGCCCTCGGCCGTGCGCGTGAGCTGAATGGACGGACCGACGAACGATCGTGGCACCGGGGTGCCTTCGGGCAGGAGTCGCACGTCTCCGCGCGCGACCCAGGCGGTCAGGTCACGCCCCAGTCTCACGCGATAGAATCCCTGTGCCTCACCGTCGACCGCGAGCCGCGTCCCGTTCGGCCAGAAGAAGTCCCACGCCTGGTCCGCCCCGAGCTGGCGGCGACCGATCACCGTGCTGTCGGACCGGGCGGTGGCCGCGACGACGACCCGCGGGCGTCCTGGCTCGATCACGCCGATCGCGGCGTTCCATGCATGGCGGACGACCTCTGTACCCCACGTCAACTCGATCATCGCTCCCTCGGCGACGAGCGCTGCCCGCGCCAGCGCGTACAGCGCCGAGTCGACCAGCGTCGGCGCCTCCACGGCCGGGTCGGTCGTCGCGATCGCTTCCGTCAATACAAATGCACCCGCGTACTCCGAGATCGCGGCCGGCTCACGCGTGGCGTCGAGCATGAACCCGGTCGATCGGTCGATCGCCGCGCGCTCCATCAGCGGCACCACCCCGCCGTCGGGCAGGACGAGGCGGCCTCGCGCGCCGGCCGTGCCTCGAACGCTCACCTCCACCCGCTCTCCCCGAACGAACGCCAACGTCCCGGTGGGTGCGGCCGAGCCCGCGACGACCCGCGGAACACCGTCGTCGTCGACCGGCGCTGGAACGCGGATGGTGTGCAGTGCCGTCACGGTCTGCCCCATCGCCGAGGCGAGGATCCGGTAGACTCCATCCGCGGGCACCGGCAGATA
>CAZUVK010000115.1:8441-8904 GCA_964623785.1 uncultured Gemmatimonas sp.
CTGCGCATCGACGTGGTCCACCCGCCAGCCACGCACCGTTCGGGGCCACGGGGACGGCCGCGCCGTTGATCGTCAACGCTGCGTCGCCCCGACCGATACCGCCGAATACGAAGGTACTGTCGACCGGCGTCATCAACACGGCGGCCGGCGGGTGGACCACGTCGATGCGCAGTTCGCCACGTACCTCGGGGATCGCGGGCAGTCTTGATCCACCCTCGGTTAGCGGCGCCCCGATAGGCTCCGGTACCGGGACGGACACGCCACCCGCGGTCGTGGCCGGCGCGCACGCCGATGACGCGACCAGGAGCATCGCGCCCCGAACCGCCGCGCGACGGCACCGCGTCAGGCGAGTGGGTCCACCGTGCAAGGGTGTCAACATTCGGATTGCGTCAGGAACGGATCCTCCCAGAATGACGATGCGGCCCCACCCAGCCAAATGGTGCAGCCGCGCCGTATTCGATCC
>CAZUVK010000115.1:8914-11300 GCA_964623785.1 uncultured Gemmatimonas sp.
AGTGCGCGCCAACCGAGTTGAACGCCGAACCGGATGGTGTCGGAGCCCACACCGCCGCGGGCAGGATGAACGTATCGAGATTCTCCCCGCGAAGCATCACCCCGTCCGTGACCTCGTCGACGACCATCCAGCGGACCGGCGACTCATTTCCGTGGAACTCCGTGGTCGACCGGGCGGTCAGCTCGCCGATCTCATCCAGCATCGGGCTGTCGAATGCCGCGAGGTGGACATCATAGACGAGCTGTCTACCTTCCGGATCGAACGTCGGCGCCAGCACTCGTTCCTCGAGGAAGACAAACCGGTTGGTGAACGGTATCGGTCGCGGCGCAACCCCGGACGCGACCCAGCGGATCGTCCGCGCGTTGATGTCGACCACGCCGATCCTCCCCTCGGATTCGAACACCACATGCCCGCGGTTCGGCGAGAAGAACGCCGGCAGCACGCCCCCCACCACGGTGGCCGACGCGGCCAGAGGGATGTCCGGGTGAGCCGGCAACTCGATTCGCAGGTCTCCACGGGCCACACCCGTCGTCGAATCCGTCACGAACGCCCGGAAGACGATCTGGGGCTCTTCATCCCCCCCGACCGTACGCAGGTTGCCCCGCGCATCGGGTGACAGTGGCGCTCCCCGCGCCTCCGCCAGCGCGATGAGCTGCATGCCCACCTGTCGGACCTCCCGGTCCGTCTCGCTTTCAAGCACCTGGCGAATCGTGCTTACTTCGCGGATGTCCAGGCTCTGGAGGGCGTTGAGCCGCACCGTGCGAGACCGGTCTCTCGTGGCGGCTCGGATGAGATCCACGGCGACGGGGTCGGTCGCG
Organism: uncultured Gemmatimonas sp.; assembly: GCA_964623785.1. Lineage (GTDB taxonomy): Bacteria > Gemmatimonadota > Gemmatimonadetes > Longimicrobiales > Longimicrobiaceae > WHSP01. The sequence continues at coordinate 9,733 of CAZUVK010000115.1, forward strand.
GCAAGTCGGTTCAGGCCGAGCACCGCGGCGGAGCGCAACCTCTCATCGCTCGATTGCAGCGCGCTGGCGAGGGTCGGCAGCGCGAGCGGGGAGCCACGGTCGGCGAGCAGGATCAACGCGTCGGCGCGTGCCTCGGGCCGTGCCCGAGTGTCGCCGATCAGACCGATCAGGATCACGTCCAGGTCCGGCCCCATCTCGCGCAGACGGGTCCGCTCCTGGTGGTAGTCCGTGGAGGGCCGGTTCGCGCCGAGAATTGATCGCACCTGCGCCGAAAGCTGCTGCGCCATCGGGACCTCGACACGCGGCTGCGCGGTGCAACCCGCCACCAGCCCGAGCGCGACAATCGCCAACGGCCCGCCGCGCCGGAGTCCGAACAACCGCCCCTCCCCGCTCGACGATCTCATCTGTTTCCACTCCTTCCCGAATCATCCGCGCCCGGGGTGTACGACCCCAGCACTCTCGGCCCGGATGCTCCAGTCGCCGTGGGCTCGTTCGCGGGTATTCTCCGGGCATGGGCCCAGGCCAGAATCGCGAACGCCAGCGCTTCCTTTTCGTTGGGACCGATCCCCAACTCCCGACAATCAACCACCGGTATCGGGGCGATCAGTTGCGTGATCCGCGCCACGAGGACCGGGTTCAGCGCCCCGCCACCCGTGATGATCACCTCATCGAGACCCCGCGGAATCAGCCACCGCTCGTAGGCGGAGGCGACCGACCGCGCGGTCAGCTCGGTGATCGTGGCAACCAGATCGAGCCAGTCCTGGTCACCCTCGGGCCGAACCGCCTCAACCAGCCGCTCGACCATCCGCTGGCCAAACAGCTCCCTCCCGGTGGACTTCGGCGGTTCAATCCTGAAATAGGGGTGCGTGAGCAGTTCCGCCAGCAGCGCCTCGTCCACCTCGCCCCGCCGTGCCAGCTTTCCGTCCAGGTCGTACGTCAAACGACCGCCGCTGGCGAGGGAGACCGCCTCATCGATCAGGGCGTTGCCAGGCCCCGTGTCGAACGCGAGTACCGCTTCGTCTGAACCCCGGCGCGGCACCCGCGTGACGTTGCCGATCCCACCCAGGTTCTGCAGCGCCCTTACTCGATCCGGGACCGCGAAGAGCGCCTGATCGACCCAGGGAACGAGCGGGGCTCCGTGCCCACCCGCAGCCACATCCCTGGACCGAAAGTCCGAGACCACCGCCACCCCGGTCCGCTCCGCGATCGTCGCGGCACAGCCGATCTGCAGCGTCGACCCTTGCCGTCCGGCCGCCGGGGGTTCGTGCCAGATCGTCTGCCCGTGCGACCCGATCAGATCGACGTCGGCGAGCGCGACCCCCGTCGCCCGGCACACGCCCTTCACCGCTTCCCCGAGCCACTCCCCGACCGCGACGTTGAGGGAGGACACTTCAGCGGCGGTCCCCGCGCCGATCGCGTGAAGGATTCGCGCTCGCTGATCCAGTTCGTACGGCGTCGTCGCGGACCCGACCAGTCGCCAGCTCAACGTACCGAGCGTGTCGCCCGTCACCTCGACGATGGCCGCATCGATGCCATCGAGCGAGGTACCCGTCATCAGGCCGACGATC
>CAZUVK010000116.1:0-5746 GCA_964623785.1 uncultured Gemmatimonas sp.
GAAAAGCGCGCGCGCCGACTGGCGGACGTATGTGGGAGTCACGAACGCGAGCACGAGCGCGACGGCGAGAACACCCGCGACGAGCCCGCCGGATCGCGAGAGGCTCCTCGACTCCAGCTTGCGGCCCGCCTCGACCTTCCGGCACCGCGCGACCGCCGTCTCGATCGTCTTTCGGGCGAGCGCGGGCGAGATCTCGGAGTCGGCGTTGCCGGCGGCAAGCGCGCCGATCAGCGACGACTTCAGCGAAGGCTCGCGTTCCTCCAGGTAGAGCGCGACCTGCTCGTCCGACACGCGCCGCCAGAGGGGGGGGAGGATCAGCCAGGCGACCGCGCCCAGGAACACCGCCGCGAGGACGACCCGCGCGGTGATGATCGCGATCGGCGCGAAGTTGGACTCGCCGATCACGTACGCCGAGATCAGGAAGGTCGTGAGCAGCAGGACGAGCAGTGCCGCGACTCCGCGCATGGCCAGCTTCAGCCGCCACCGGCGTCGCACTCCGGCGACGACGTTGACCAGTTCGCGGTACTGGTTCGAGTCCTTCACGAGTCGCTCCATCACAACCCCCTCGCGCGTTCGTTGATTCCGTTGCGCCGCCCGATCGATTCGGACGACGGCGCCCGGACTACGCCACTATCTATCCGCTCTTTGCCGCGCCTCGCCAACGCGCGAATGTTCCCCGCGCGTCGATCAGTCCGTTTGAGAACAGCGTCTCGGCCGCCAGCAGGATGAAGACGCCAATCATCAGATACCACCATCCGTTCTGTCGACGTTCCCTTTCGGTCAGCGTCAGGCCCACCTGCGAAGTCGCGTCCGGCGTGGCCGAGGCGGCGGCGAGCAACGCCGTCCGCATCTCCTCCGGGTCGAACACGCTCAACTCCGACTCGGACGGGTCGACGTTTACCGCGTAGCTCGCGAGCCGCGTGCTGCCGCTCGCGTCGCGGAGTTCATAGAATCCCACGTCGGAAAGCTCGATCGGCGCTCCGGCGGTCACGTCGATCCGGCTTGTCGATGGAGTTATCACGACACCCGACTGCTCGCCGGTCGGCAGCAACCCGCGAGCGTCCAGGGGGTCGCCGACCGTCATCCAGCTGCGGGGGGGCTCGTGGCCGGCCGCGTACTTCACCATCTGGTGCAGGAACGGAAGGAAGACAGGCTGCAGAGTCAGGTCGTTCCAGTCCGTATCCAGCGTCGAGGTCCAGAGAAGGATACGGCCATTTCCAACCGGCCGCTCCGCGAGGGCGGCCCCCCCGTCGCCAAAGCGCGCGAGGACACGCGGGAACGCGTCGCTTGGCAACGGCCGGTACCGGTAGAACCGGGCACTGCTGAAGTCCCCCGAGCGCGGGCCGGCGAACGCCTCGAACACCGGATGGCCAAGATCAACGTAGCCGAGCGTGATCCCTCCGTCACGGGACCGATCGACCGGTCCGGCGATGTTCGGTAGCACGCCCGACCAGTCGCCGGGCGAATTGGTCCCAAGAAGCATGACGACGCCGCCGCCCTGCTGGATGTATTCCCGGAGCCGATCACCCTGAACGCCGCTCGGGAACGGCGTCTGGTTCAGGATTACGACCGGGCTCGACTGAAGGTCCACCGCGCGAAGCTCGCCTCCGCGGCGGATCTCGGGCCGGAAACCCGGAGTGCCGCCGATCGAGAGGGCCCGCTCCAGGAAGTAGCTCGAGCTCCCAGCCCCTTCGATCACCAGCACGGGAATCCGCTGGTCGGACGAAAGCACGAAGTGGAACGTGTTGTCCGGGGGCAACTGATCCTCCGGGATACGAAGCGTTCCTCTGGTGATACCTTCCTCCGGCAGGGTCAGCGCGGCGAATGATATCGTGGCGCTGTTGCCCTCGCCGAAGGTGACGGTGCGGGTTTCGATCTCGCGACCATCGACTTCGAGCACCATCGGTACCTCGCCGGATACGACGCCGTTGCTCGTCAGTCGCGCGGTGACCGTCACCCGCTCGCGGCCCGCCACCGATTCCCGCTCGAAGTCGGCGCTCTCGATCGAGAGGTTGACGCCGGACTCGGCATCGGAGACCGAGACCGTCGAAATCGAGGTGCCCTGGGGAATCCGGAGCGACGCGGTCTCCCCGCCGTCCGCGTCCCACCCGCCACGCTGGAAGTCGGAGATCACGACCAGCTCGTGTCTCGGCAGCGGCGACGACGAAAGGATCCGCGCCGCGTACCGGAGCGCCGGCGCGTACCGCGTCGTCCGCGGCCCCGGATCGGCGTTTCGCAGCGCCGTCCGCAGGACGTTCCGGTCCGTCGTCGATTCGGACGTCGTCTCGGCTCCCGAGTCGAAGAAGACCACCGTGCCGCGATCGCCGCCGGAAAGTCCGTCCACCACCTCCGTCGCGGCCGCGACGGCGCGGTCCCAGCGGTCCCCGAGCGCCATGCTGTAAGAGCGATCGAGCAGCACCACCACTTCGCGATCCCCGCTCGTGGCGAGCACCGATGCGGCTTCGCCCCGGTCCAGGAACGGCCGCGCGAACGCCAGCACCAGCAGGAGGACGGCGAGGCTCCGCAGAAGGAAGAGCGGCCAGCGGTGGATTCGCCGCTTCTCGTTCCTCTTCTGCGGCACCTTGTCCAGGAACATGAACGACGGGAACTGCACGGGATCCCGTGTATCGCGCCGGATGAGGTGGATCGCGATCGGGATGCCGAGGGCCAGCAATCCAACGAAGAAGGCCGGAACGAGGAAGCTCAGGGACATCAGCGAACCCGGTTCAGGCGCTCACGCGCGGAAAGAAAGTCGAACAGGGCGAAATCCAGCGGCTCCGAGGTGTTGTGGAGCGCGTAGTCGACGTTGTTCTCCCGGAAGAGTTTCGCGAGCGTGGCCAGGTGCTCGGCCATCCCCGCCCGGTACCGCTCGCGCAGCGAACCGGGGCTGATGGGGAGGCGGGCGCCGCTCTCCAGGTCCTCGAAAAGGCTCGGGTCCTGGAACGGGAACTCGATCTCGTTCGGGTCCAGGATCTGGAACACGAGGATCTCGTGACCGCGGCCGCGCAACGGCTTGATCGCGTTCATCACCGCGGTCGGATCCTCGTACAGATCCGAGATGAGCACGACCATCCCCTTCCGACGCAGCCGGTCCGCGGCGCGGGTGAGCGGCTCGGTCAGGTCGCCCTTCCGGCCCGTGCCCGGCTCGACCCGGTTCAGCGTGTGGAGGATGATCTCCAGGTGCTTCGCCGAGGGTGGAACGTAGTCGACCACGGCCGAGTCGAAGGTGATCAACCCGATCCGGTCGCGCTGCGATCGGACGAAGTAGGTCAGGCACGCCGCGAGGTACCTCGCGTAGTCGATCTTGCGGATCCCCGCGCCCTGGTAGCCCATCGAACTGGATACATCCAGGACGGTCACGAAGTTCGAGTTGGTGTCGGCCTCGAACTCCTTGACGAAGTACCGGTCAGTCCTCGCGTAGAGGCGCCAGTCGATCCGCCGGATGTCGTCGCCCGGCATGTACGAGCGATGCTCCGCGAAGTCGACCGATAGCCCCAGGTGCGGGGACCGGTGCAGCCCGTTGATGAACCCGCTCACGACCGACCTGGCGAGGAGCTCCAGGTTGTCGATCCGCGCCAGTACGGTCGGGTCGAGGAACCGGCCGAGGGAGTGATTCAGTACAGCAGTGTCCGCCATTGACGCTCCCTACATCCCCGACCGCGGAATCGGCACTGCCGCGATGAGCTGGTCGATGATCTGGTCGGTGGTGATCCGTTCGGACTCCGCGTGGAAGTTCGTGAGAATCCGGTGACGGAGGACGGGATGCGCGAGCGCCTTCACGTCGTCGAAGTCCACGTGAGGGCGGCCGTCCATGAGCGCCCGGGCCTTGGCGCCGAGCGTGAGAAACTGCGCGGCCCGGACGCTGGCGCCGTACGCAACCCATTCCTTGATGAACGCCGGAGAGTCGCCGTTCGCGGACGGACGTGTTGTGCGAACCAGCGAGAGGGCGTAGCGAAGCACCGGGTCCGGCACGGGCACCTTCCTCACGAGCCGCTGGAAGGCGATGATGTCCTCGCCCGACACCGCGTGTTCGAACGAGGCCTTCCGCGTCGAGGTCGTCGAGCGGATGACCTCCAGCTCCTCCGCCTCCGGAAGATGCTCGATGATGATCTCGAACATGAAACGGTCGAGCTGCGCCTCGGGCAGCGGATAGGTGCCTTCGAGCTCGATCGGGTTCTGCGTCGCGAAGACGAAGAACGGTTCCTCGAGTGTGTACGTCCGGCCCTGGATCGTGACGCGGTGCTCCTGCATCGCCTCGAGGAGCGCGGCCTGGGTTTTTGGCGGCGTCCGGTTGATCTCGTCGGCCAGTACGATGTTGGCGAAGATCGGTCCGGGCGCGAACACCATCTGGCGCCTGCCGGTCGCCGGATCTTCCTGGATGATGTCCGTGCCAGTGATGTCGGACGGCATCAGGTCGGGCGTGAACTGGATCCGGTTGAATTTCAGGTTCAGCACCTGGGCGAGCGAGTGGATGAGCAGGGTCTTCGCGAGACCCGGCACGCCCAGGATCAGCGAGTTGCCACCGACGAAAAGGGATAGCAGCAGCTGCTGCACCACGGTTTCCTGACCGACAATCGCCTTGCGAAGCTCGACGAGAATTCGCTCGTGTCCCTGCTTCAGCCTCTCCGCGAGCTCGAGGTCGTCATCGTTCTCGAGCACCGTGGTATTGATCATTGACGACAATCTGATTCCCCCCGTATCGGTGAGTGGATGGCCCCGCCGCGCATGGCGTCGGTCACGCTGGATTCACTTCATCGCCGCCGCGGCGAGTTCCTCCGTCCCGGCTATTTTTCCGTCCGTCCGTCCCGTCCTGATCAGCCCCGACCGGTCCGCCTCAGATCGGCTCGTGGAGCCGGAGTAGCAGTTGTTGCGCCTGTTCGAATCCCGGCGCGATCTCGAGGGCGCGGAGGACTTCGGTCCGTGCGCCCGCCGTGTCGCCCGCCGCGAAGAGGGCCGTCGCGAGCTGGTACCTGGCATCGGCCATATCCGTCGGCCTGAGGCCGACGATCGCCCGTCGTTCACGCACCGCGGTGTCGGCATCGCCGAGCGAAGCGGAGAGTTCGGCGAGCCGCCGGTGCGGTTCGATCTCGTATGGGAAGATCCAGACCGCTCGGTTGAAGGCCGCAGCCGCGCCCGCCATGTCGCCCGCCGATTCGCGTAGCCGGGCGAGCTCGAGATTGGCACTGTACGCATTCTCGTCGTACTCCGTGTACCGCGCCAGTGCCTCGATCGCCGCTGCGTCGTCGCCTTCCCGGATGTGAATGCGGGCGAGCAGCGCGTAGGGAGATCCTCCGCCCCCGGCCGGGAAGAATTCCGCGGCGGACTCGAGCGAGCGGCGGGCGGCCGCGAAGTCATTCGCCTCGAACTGCCGCGCGCCCTCCCGCAGGAGGGTCATGTACTCACGCGCCTGATCCGGGTTGGCGCGTGCCCGGAGCCATCGGTCGAACTGCGCGTCCACGACATCCGGCTCAGCGCGGAGCACGGTCCGGAAGATATCGTCTGTCGAGCGGCCGTCGCGATAGCCGTGCAACATCCGCACGAGCGCGTCGAAACCGTGGGTCTCCTCGATCCACTCGATGACGTGGGAAGCCATCTGGTAGGCGAGCCCCAGATGCTGCGGCGTTTTCGGGCGGATGAACCCTTCGTTCATCTCGCTGACCGGCGGCAGCTCCCCTTCGTCGTAGGCGATGAGGAAGTCCGGTGCGAGCTGCGGCGTCCACGACGGCGTGGTGTTCCGCTCCTCCAC
>CAZUVK010000116.1:5756-11221 GCA_964623785.1 uncultured Gemmatimonas sp.
CCACGGTCGACATGCCTTCCGTGAACCCGCGCGGCACGCGGTCGCCGCTCACGCCGAGCGCGGTGGTGTGCGCCAGCTCGTGCCGGAGCGTGATGAGCCAGTTGTAGCTCCCGGCCTCCCGCGCGGAAGGTGCGTCGAGCGCGACCAGATCGCCGAAGCTCACCCCGAGCGCGCCCAGACCGGCGAGCCCGACGGTGCGGACCGAGAAGTCGGCGCTGCGCGGGTACAGCTCGACCCGTACGCGGCCGCGCGGCTGGTCGCCGTAGCGGCGCGTCAGGTCGGCGTGGGCCTCGGCCGCGGCCTCCGCCACATACGGGAAGAGGAGATCCGCCTCGTCCCGGTGAAGCATGAACTCCAGGCCCGCCACGGTCCGGATCTCGTACTCCTCGAAGGTGTCGAGGAGGTCAAGGTTGTTCTTGATCCAGACGTTGTACGGGTCGCCGGCGAACGAGCGCTCGAGCGTGGCGATGGCCTCGTCGATCCGACCGAGGCGGAACTGGTTGAGGCCGAGCACCGCGTAGGCGGGCCAGGACTGCGGGTCGAGCGCCACGGCCTGCGCCGCCAGATCCGCGGCGTCGGAGTAGCGGCGGACCTGGGCCGCGACCTCGGCGACGGTGGTCAACAGCCCCGCGTACGTCGGGTTCAGCCCCCGAACCCGCTCGCTGACCTCACGGTACTCCCGCTCGTTCTCGCGGACGTAGTGGAGCGCCGCGAGGGTGGAGAGCGCCTCGAGCGAGGAGGGATTTACCTCCAGCGCGCGCCGCAGCTCCGCCTCCGCCTCGTCGTAGTTCTCAGTGTCGAGGTGCATCCGCGCGAGGAGGACCCGCGCCGGCACGAGGTTGGGGTTGGTCGCGAGAGCGCCGGCCACGATCTCCATCGCCTCCTGCCGCGCGCCGTCGAACGACCTCACCCGCGCCGTCGCCAGCATGGCGCGCGGGTGGTGCGAGTTGAGCGCGATCGCGTCGGAGAGCGCCTGGCCCGCTTCCGCGCCGTTGTACTTCTCCACGAACAGCTCGCCGAGCCGGATGTGCGCCTCGATGAACGAGGGGTCCTCGCGTGTCGCCTCGTCGAACGCCAGAACCGCGTCCTGGAAGAGCGCGGGCTCCGACGCGCCGAGGTACCAGACGGCGTTGCCGACGGCCGTCAGGTCCCGCGCAGAGAGGCGTTCGGATCGATTGTAGGCGTCGATGAACCGGTCGAATCGGCTGTTCGCCGCCTGACGGTCGCCGCGGAGATGGAGGATCTCGCCGATCCGGAACTCCGCGCTGAGCCGGTCCTCGCCGTCGGCGGCGACGGCTTCGGCGTACGCGGCTTCGGCTTCGTCATAGCGGCCGCGGGCGAAGTGGGCCTCCCCGCGCAGGTACGGCAGGCCGTCGGCCGCTTCCGCCGCCTCGTCGTACCGACCGACGTCCAGGAGCGAACGCACGAGCGCCGCGCGCGCGACCGCGTCCGACGGATCGGCGCGGACGGCGCTGTTCGCGATCCGGATCGCGTCCTCATACCGGCCTTCGCTGTGCGCCGTGACGGCAGCGCCACCGTCCTGCTGCGCGCAGGCCGCCACGGGCAGGAGAAGCGCGACGATCAGCGCGCCAGCGAACCTCGACCGGGGGAGTCGCATTACCTCGTTCCTTCGTCTGCCTGAATCAACTGGTTCGTCCTCGCGAGTTCCAGGAGGAGCCGCTCCAGCTCCGCCGTGTACGCGGCCGGTTCCATCTGGCCGCTTCGCACGCGCAGCGCGTCGATGCTCTCCTCAAGCTCCTGCCGCTTCGCGTAGAGCGCCCGCAGCTCGGGCGTCGCGTCGTCCGGCGCGGCGGAGCCGGTGGCATTGATGTGAAACACCTTCGCGAGTTCCGGATCGCCCTCGATTCGAGCGTTCTCCATCTGCAGACGGTTGCCCGCCTGATACGCCCGCTGTGTCTCGCGCATCGCGTACTCGTACGCTTCGGTCAGCGTCACGCGTCCGTTCCGGTCCGCGTCGGCGCCATCGATGGCGAACGCGTCGACGAAGAATCCGCCGAACATCGTCTCGTTCCGCTCCATGCCGGACCGGGTCGCGGTGATGATCACACGATTCGGACCGGCGAGGTCGGTAGCGAAGTTGCCGCTGGCGCTCGCCACGTTGACGAAGGCGAGCGGACGGTCGCCGAACGCCGCGATCAGCGCTCCGTATTCCTCTGACGTGATATCGGGCCCCGGAAGGTTGACGCGCGAGCCGCGCGCGTCCGCACTGCCATGACCGATCAGGATGATCATGATCCGGTCGTCGGCGTCGGCGCGCCGCGCCATGTCGGCGATCGCCCGCTCCACGTCCTCCTTGCGCGATTCGCCCGACACGCGGGCGGGGTCGCGGGCCGGGTTCTCCGAGAGGAAGACCACGTTCTCCGGTGGAAGACCGAGACGGTCCCGCGCGGCGTCGACCATCTTGACGCCCCAGTTGTGGAAGTCGTCCACGTACTTCGGCTCGCCGCCAAGACCGCTGACGATGAGGACGTGAGCCTGGCCGGCCGCCCCGGTCGGCGCGAGTCCCAGCGCGAGAGCGACTCCCACGAGCGCGAGCCTCATGGCAGCCCCCTGTACCGCCGGAACGCCCACTCGCCGCCCACGAGGCCGACGATCAGCAGGAAGATGATCGGCATGTCCCACAGGTCGTAGCTCTCCACGCGGGTAATACCGCTTCCCGAGTAGCCGACCTCCGAAGGTAGCCTGCCGATGTCGGAGAGCGCATAGAAGCGCCCACCGGTTTCCTCCGCGATCCTGCGAAGCAGCGGCGCCCGCATCTGCGCGCTGAAGAACTCGCCATTGTCCTCCACGGCATCGAGCGCGAGCGACGCGCTGGCGACCAGGTCCTCGCCGCGCACGGCCTGGACGCGGACCCGGTGCAGCCCGGTTGTCGACGGAATGAACGCGCCGGAATACTCGCCGTCGTTCCGGTTCGTCCATCGCAGCGGGACATCCGCGATCGAACCGTCGGGCGCTTCGATCGTCGCCGTCACGTTCGCGTCGTTGATCCGGAAGAAATCCTTGTCACGCAGGTCCGCCTGAAGCTGAACGGTCTGGCTCAGCGCGGCGGGCTCCGCGGAAGTCGTGATCATGAGCTGGTCCGGCACCTCGTTCACCATCCACCGCATGATCTGACGCCAGAGCACCTCGTGCGTCATGTCTTCGAGGGGGATGTCCGCGTGCATCTGCCAGAGCCACGTGTCCTGTACCGGCAGCGCGAGCGCGAGGCCGCGACCGAACCGCTGCGAGGCGAGCACGATCTGGCCTTCGGAGACGCCGGGGCCGGAGCCGAGCAGGAGGGCGGTCGCGCCGGGCTTCAACCGGGTCAGCTGGTTGAAGGTCGAGAGGGGCGGCAGTTCGCTCCACATCCGAGCGGATTCAGCCGGGTCGGCGTCGAGCTGCAGCGCGGCGTGGGTCTGTCCCGCCCGCGTCGGAGCCACGGTCAGCTCGCGGTAGTAACTCGGGTCGGGCGAGGAGTTCATCTCGATCGGCATCAGATCGGCGATGGGCGTTCCGGCGTATCCACCCTCCGTGAACGAACGCTTGCCGCCGAGGAAGAGCACGCTGCCGCCGCGCTCGTTCACGAACTCCGTGATCATCCGAAGCTGCTCTCGCGAGAAGAAGCTCGCCTCGACGCTCCCGATGATGAGGGCGCGGTACTGGAAGAGCTCCTCCCGCGTGATCGGGAAGCCGCCCTCGAGCTCTTCGCCATCGTCGACGTCGAGCCGGAGGAACTTGTTCTCCGCCGTGCGCTGCAGGACCACCAGCTGAAGCTCCTCGTCGTCCGCGACCGCGCGGCGCATGAACTTGACTTCGAAGCGCGGCTCGCCCTCGAAGTACAGGATCTTCTGACGTCCGTCGCGGACGTCGATCATCGCCTCGCGGTCGTTGTTCGCCGTGACGAGCTCGCCAGTCTGAAGCGGGACCCGGAACCGGAAGCGGCGCCAGCCCGCGTCCTCGGCGGTGAAGTGAACCCGGACCGTCGCCGGCGTGCCGTCGGCGGGGAGCACGATCTCCTGCGAGTTCACCACGCGACCCTCATCCTCGACGATGAGCGGGACGGTCTGCCCGGCGTACCCGTTCTGCGCGATGACGATGTCCACCACGGTGGAGGTCCCGCGCAGCACGGTTCGGGGGCTCGCGACCCGGCGGATCTCGATGTCGCGCTGGAACTGCTCACGGCCCACGCCCACTGAGTAGACCGGAACCGACGCCGTTCGCAGGCTGATCAGCGTCTCGTTCAGCTCCGCCTCGGACTGGTCGGCCCCGTCGCTCACGACCACGAGCCCGGCGATCGGGACGCCGGCGAGCTCGTTCCTGGCCTGGTCGAGCGCGCGGCCGATCCGCGTTTCGCCCCCGGTGAACGTCAGGTCACCGATCGTCTCCATCCGGCTCGCGTCGCCCGAGAAGCGGAAGAGCCGGAGCCGGAAGTGCTCGGAGAGGGTCTCGAGCAGCTGCGTGTTGAGCGAGGCGATGATCTCGTCGCCCCGGCTCGGCGCCGACCCGTCGGCCACCAGCATGCTGCGTGAGTCGTCGACGAGGATGCCGAGGTAGTTCTCCTGCGGCACGGCGACCGGCACCTGCAGCGTGGGGCGGAAGAGGAGTGCCAGCAGGAGCACGAGGAGCGCGCCGCGGAGAGCGAGCAACCCGACCCGGTCCGGAATCCCAAGCGTCCGCGAGCGCATGACGTAGCTCGCGCCCGCCGCGACCGCGATCACCACCGCGACGCCCAGGAGCCAGTCCGGCAACGGTGACAGGAACACGATCCGGCCCTTCTCGAAGACGAGCGGCGGGTACTTGAAGAGGAACTGCCAAATGCCCTGAACCATGCTGGTATTCCATCGCGGTTGCGTCTCGCGAACCCCGTCCGGAGCCCGCGCCGACGGGTCAGTGCGTCATTGCGTAGATGATGAAGTTCGCGGCCATCTGATACGCGTACGTCGAAAACTGGAGCGGGTATCTCGGATCCTCCGCGTGTTCCCACGCATCCCCGAGGTCGGTGTTCCAGTTGATGACCACCATCAGCCGCCCTTCTTCATCGAATATGCCCTTGCAGTGCGGGACGATCCCGTCCCGCTCGTGCGTCTGCGCACCGGGGAACCCGTAGCCGACATTGATTCCGTTGCCGATGTTCGGGACCTGGACGATCTCCTCGATCGCGTAAAAGCTTCGAAAGAGTTCATGGTCGAGCGGGATATCCACGATTTCATACTCTGGCAGCACCTGCCGCATCTGGTACTCGAAGTTATCCCACTCGTACTGGCCCCAGAAGTCGTCGGCCATCAGAAATCCGCCGGCCAGGAGGTAGCTACGCAGTCCCTGTACCTCGGCGGGTGAGAGGCCCATCGATCCGACCTCTACGGCGTAGAGAAACGGGTATCTCCGGAGGTTCGGATCGTCGAGCTGGACGAGGTTGTCGTAGGGCGATACGTCGACTCCGGTGAGCCGGCCGAGCACGTTGACGA
>CAZUVK010000117.1:0-4477 GCA_964623785.1 uncultured Gemmatimonas sp.
GCCGAAGGAGCTTACCCCCGCCAGCGGTTCGCCTTCACCGGTCAGCGAGGCTCCATCGGCCGCGACGGTCACCGGAAGCTCGTCCCAGGGGATGTACGGGTTCGGCGTTTCGAAGTGGAGGTGCGGCGGCACGCGGCGGTGCCGCAGCGCCAGCACGGCCTTCATCAGCCCCGCGATCCCGGCCGCTCCCTCTAGATGGCCCAGATTGGTCTTCACCGACCCGAGCAGCAGCGGGTCCTCCCTGGAGCGCGAGCTGAAGACCGCGCCGATCGCCTGTACCTCGATGGGGTCACCGAGGGTGGTGCCGGTGCCGTGGGCTTCCAGGTAGCGGACGTCGGACGGGTCGGCATTGGCGTCGGCGAGCGCCGCGCGAATCACCGCCTCCTGCGCCGGACCGTTCGGGGCCGTGAGCCCACTGCTGCGGCCGTCCTGGTTCACCGCGGAGCCACGGACGACACCCAGGATCCGATCACCGTCCCGCTCTGCATCGCTCAGGCGCTTCAGCACCACCACGCCGCACCCCTCGCTGCGGACGTATCCGTCGGCGTTCGCATCGAAGGTGCGGCAGCGACCCTGGCGGGAGAGCATCCCGGCCTGACAGAAGTTCACGGTGAGATCCGGAGCGAGCATCAGGCTCACGCCTGCCGCCAGCGCCAGATCGCTCTCTCCCGCCCGCAGCGACCGGGCCGCGAGGTGCACGGCCACGAGCGAGGAGGAACAGGCGGTGTCGAGCGATATCGCCGGGCCGTTCAGCCCCAGCACGTAGGAGATCCGTCCGGCCGCGACGCTCGCCAGTGTCCCTGTCGACGCGTGCAGGTCCGCATCGCGGTCGGCCATCACCTGACGATGATAGTCCAGCCCGGCGATACCGACGAACACCCCCGTCCGGCTGCCGCGCAACGTGGTGGCGGGGATCCCCGCGTGCTCCAGCGCCTCCCAGGCGGTTTCGAGAAGGAGGCGCTGCTGCGGGTCCATCGAGATGGCTTCCACCGGGGCGATGCCGAAGAACTCGGGGTCGAAGCGATCGACTTCCGCCAGGAAGCCACCTTCACGAACGTAATATCGACCTGCGGAGTCGGCGGCGGGATCGTAGTAGTCGTCGTGCGACCAGCGATCCCGGGGGATGGGCCCAACGGCATCCACGCCCTCCGACAGCAGCGTCCAGAACTTCTCCGGCGAATCCACCCCGCCCGGGAACCTGAGCCCCATCCCGACGATCGCGAGCGGCTCCACGCGGCGGGACCGCTCAGCCTCGAGTTCCGCCTTGAGACGCCGGATCTCGCGGAGCGCCTGCTTCACCGGGGAATCAGCATTCCCTTGCGGCTGTGTATTCATCGTGCTGCCTCGGGAGTATCAGCGCGCATCGCTTCGAGTTCGGCGAGCAGTTCGGCTTCGGCCTCCTCGTCGGAGAGGGCGTCGATCTCGTCGATCACCATTTCGTCGAGGGGTGGGAGAATGGGCGTGGCGGGCGCGCGGGCCGGAGCCAACCCCGTCTTCTCCAGGATAAAGCTCGCGATCGCGACTACGGTCGGGTAATCGAATGCGAGCGTCGCCGGGAGCGAAACGCCGGCCGCCACCGTGAGCGCGTTGCGCAATTCGATGGCGCTGAGCGAGTCGAGGCCCAGATCGCGGAGCGGCGCCTGGGGATCGGCGGGCGACGCCAGCCCCAGCATCCCCGTCACGGTCTCACGCACGTGATCGACGACGGCGGCGGCCCGCTCCTCTTCCGGAAGCGCTCGCAGCCGGCCGACCAGGCCAGCCGAAGCCCGCGGCCGGACGGCGGTCGCCGTCGCGGACGTCGTCGAGAGCCTGACCGCGAGCACGTGCGGTGAATCCAGCGAGAGAGCGGCTTCGAACGCCTGGCCCGCCTGCTCGGCATCGAGCCAGTCCAGCCCTTTGCGCTCCCACCGCTCACGCGCCGCGCCAGCGAGAGTTTCGGCCATTCCGCCCCTGTAGAGCCCCCAGCGAATGCTCAATGCAGGCAAACCGCTGTCGCGCCGCCGGGTGGCTAGGGCGTCCAGGAACGCGTTACCGGCGGAGTAGCTGCCCTGTCCCGCCCCATCCATCAACGAGCCGATGGCGGAGTAGAACACAAAGGTATCGATCGGGTCGGACAGCGTGGCGGTGTGCAGGTTCCAGGCGCCGGCGACCTTCGGCCGGAGCACTTCGGAGATTCGCTCGGGCGTGAGCTGCGCGAGGGTGCCATCGTCAAGCACGCCCGCAGCGTGCACGACTCCCGTGATCGGCATTCCGGTTGCCCGAAGCCGCTGGAGCGCGGCGTCCACCCGATCGGCGTCGGCGACGTCCACGGCGTCGGAGATCACTTCCGCTCCGTGCGTCGCCGCGATCTCCGCGAACCGCCGTTCGATTTCCGGCGTCGCCCCGCCCCTGGACCAGATGGCGACATGCCGCGCCCCCCCATCGAGAAGCCATCCAAGCGTGGCCTCGCCGAGTGCGCCTGTCCCGCCGGTGAGCACTGTCCATCCCGATGCGCCGCGCTGGACCGGCGGAACGAATACGATCTTGCCGACGTGCTGCGCCCGCGCCATGCGGCGGAATCCGCTCGTCGCGTCGGCGAGCGGCAGAGAGACGACCGGAAGCGGGGGCAACCGCTTTGCCTCGACGAGGTCGCGAAGCTCCGAGAAGATTCGCGGCAGGATTGTGGTGTCGGCGGTGTGCACCTCCCGGAGATCGAAGGAGGCGTAGGTTACGTCGTCACGCAGGCGCGCCACCGCATCCGCTTCGAGCAGTTCGCGCTTGCCCAGCTCGATGAAGCGGCCGCCGGGCTTGAGGCAGGAGAAGCCGGCCGGTATCAGCTCGGCGATCAGTGAGTTGACGACCACGTCCACTCCCACGCCCGCGGTGGCGTCGAGCACTCCCGCCGCGAAAGAGGCGGAGCGCGAATCGAACACCCCCGCGACCCCCATCTCCCGGAGCAGCGCGCGCTTCTCCTCGCTTCCCGCGGTCGCGTACACGGTCGCGCCACGGTGGAGCGCGAGCCGAATCGCCGCCTGGCCCACACCGCCCGCGCCGGCGTGCACGAGGACACTCGACCCCTCGCGAAGGTGCCCGAGTTCGATCAGCGCATACCAGGCCGTCCCGTAAGCCACCGGAAGCGTCGCGCATTCGGCGGGAGAGAGGTTCCGGGGGGCGGGGAAGACGAGATCCGCGGGTGCGATGACCTCGGACGCGAAGCAGCCGCCGGAGAAGACCATCACCCGGTCACCCACCGCGACGCCCGTGACGTCCTCCGCACGCTCCACGACGACGCCGCACGCCTCAAGCCCCATCTCGCCGCCGCCGGGATAGCTCCCGAGGGCGATCAGTACATCGCGGAAGTTCAGGCCGGCGGCGAGCACACGAACGCGAACCTGTCCGGCGAGGAGTTCGGGGCTTGGCGCGCTCCGCGGCGCGAATCCCTCCAGCGTGCCCGGCCGCTGGTGGTCGAGGACGACCGGCGCGGTCACGACGGGTGTGACCGGGCGCATCGCCTCGGCGGAGGTGCGGTGGATCAGGCGCTCGCCATCGCGCCGCGCGACCTCCCCGGATTCGCCCGAGAGGATCTCCTCCAGCAGCGCGCGCGCCGCGGCCGAGGCGTTGACTCCCCCGTCGAGATCGACGGCCAGGCAGGCGACCTCGGGCAACTCCGCGCCCAACGCGCGGAGCGCGCCCATCGCGGTGGCGCCGGTCGGCGCGGAATCCAGCGGTTTCCCCGCCAGGCGCTGCACTCCCCGCGTCGCGATCACGACTCGGAAGGGAGTGTCGCGGCCATCGGCGACGGCCCGCGCGACCGCGGCGAGCGGTGAAGCGAGCGCGATCGCGCGGGCAACGACATCCGCGCCCGCGGCGACGTCGTCGTCGTCCAGAGCCGCCAGGTGCAGCAGCCCCGCAACGTCACGTCGTACCACCGCCTCTTCGAGCGGACCGGGCTCCGGATCCGCGAACTCAACGGCGTGGCCGGCGGCATCCAGCAGCCCGGCAAGTTCCGCGGCGACCCCGTTCCGGTCGGGGAGGATGAGCCACCGTCCCGCCTCCACGACCGCCGGGCTCACTTCCGCCGTCTCCCACGTCGGTTGCCGGAGCGGGACCGCCCCCACCGGGGCGCGGCGCAGCCTCCACCCCTCCAGCATCGCCACCGGATCGCCAGCCTGGTCGACCAACGCGACATCGAACGTCGCGCCATCGGAGTCGACCGTGCGCAACAGCGCCCGCGCGCCGCGCGGCTCGTGGTCGGCTGAGACCACCCGATACCGTTCGATTGCGAACGGTAGCAGCGGGCGGTCGGCCAGATCGCTTCCCGCCGCGCGAAGGATCGCGATGCAGAGGTGCGAGGCGGCATCCATTGCCACGGGGTTCACGCCGCCGCTCCAGCTCGGCGCTCGCTCGACGGCGATCGCGCCGGAAGCGTGACTCTCGTGCACGCGGATCTGCTCCAGCAGACGAAACTCCGGGCCGAAATCGAGACCCGATGCCTCGA
>CAZUVK010000117.1:4494-11147 GCA_964623785.1 uncultured Gemmatimonas sp.
GCGGACGCTGTCGCCTCCCCAACATCATCGATCTCGACCGCCGCGGGTTCATCGCCTACCGAGATTTCCGCAGTGGCCGCGGTTTCCCACACCCCGGCGGAAGTCTGTGCATGGATCTCCGCCGCGCCAACTCCACCCTGCCCGACGATCACCTGCAACCGCTGGATCGATGCTGGTTCCACCGCCCGCGCGATACCGGCGTCCCGCACCACGGCCGACCGGTTCCCGGCCGCGACGGCGGCGGAACGCATGAGCTCCAACAGCGCGGTGGCGGGGAGGCGTGGTTCTCCGGCCACCCGGTGGTCGAGGAAGGCTTCGAAGACTCCGGCGCCGGCCTCCAACTCGAACGCCGGACGATCGATGAGCGGCGAACTCAGCGGTCGGCCCGGGAACCCTTCATCCACCGTGATACGCCTGCCCGTCGTGGATCGCCGTTCCGGCAGCCAGTACGGCTTGTGATCCCACGGATAGACTGGAAGGTCGACGGGTGGACAAGGGCCTGCGTGTACGACCGACCATTCCGGATTCAACCCCCACTCGTAGCTCCGGGCGATCACGCCAAGGAGCGATTCGACCGGATCGCGCTCCCTGTGTTGCGCGTAGGCGATCTCCGCCGCGACACCGGCTTCCTCGGCCGTCTCGACGATGGCGTTGCCCAGGGCGGGATGCGGGCCGATCTCCAGGAAGTGCCTGGCGCCCAGTTCGAGAGCGCGCCGCACCGCGTCCGCGAACCGCACGGGCATCCGGACGTTGTCGGCCAGGTAGCCATAGTCGAAGCTCGTTCGCTCCCGTCCGGTGACGCTGGACACGAACGGGATCGACACTTCGGCCGCACCTACCGGGCGACGCTCCGCGCGAAGCCGCGCCGCGGGGGCCGCCATCAGATCGCTGTGGAAGCCGAAACGTACGTCGAGCGCGGAGTGGCGGATCCCGGCGGTCTCGAGCCGCTCGCGGAGCGCTTCGACCTCCCCGGGAGCGCCGGAGAGAACCACCGATCGCGGCGCGTTGATCGCCGAGACCACGAGCGAATGCCCGCCCTCCCGGACAAACGCCTCCGCTCCCGATTCGGAGAGGCGCACCGCGATCATCCGGCCGGTGTCGTACGCCTCCTGCATGGCGGCGCCCCGATCGAGGACGGCGCGAACCGCCTCGGCGAGAGACAGCAGCCCCGCTGCGTGCGCCGCCGCGATCTCGCCCACGGAGTGGCCGATCACCATCGCCGGCCGCACGCCGCGGCGTTCCAGAGTGCGCAGCAAGGCCACCTGCACGGCGAACATCGCCGCCTGCGCGACGTCAGTGCGATCAAGCCGGCTCTCCGCGGGCGCCCGCTCGATTTCTTCGAGGGGACGTAGTCCACCCGCCTCGGCGAAAACCTCGTCAACGCGGGTTAGCTCCTCCGCGAAGGCCGGATCCTCCTCGCGCAAGCCCATCGCCATCCTCGGCCACTGCGTCCCCTGCCCGGAGAAGACGAAGCAGACGGGCAACCCGCCACCCGGCGTAGCCGCGGGTCGCTCGCCGCGGGCGAGGCGCTCGAGCTCGACGGCGAGACCCTGGGCATCCGAGGCGACGATCGCGGCGCGCTGCTCGGCGTGGTGGCCGCGACGGCGTGCGGCCGCTCGCGCCAGAAGTCCGGCGTCCTGTCCGTCTCGCAACCGCTTGAAATAGCTTGCGGCCAGCTCTCGCAGGGATGCCTCTGAGCGCGCCGAGATCGGGAGCAGATACGGCCCGGAGGTCGACTCCGCGGCGCGCGTCAACCCCGCCGGCGCTTCCTCGACGATCACATGGGCGTTGGTGCCACCTACGCCAAATGCGCTGATGCCCGCCCTGCGCGGCGACGGACCCTTCAACGGGGTCGGTTCGCGCGCGATCCGCAGCACGCGGTCATCCAGGTTGAGGTGCGGATTCGGGGCGGTGAAGAGGGCGTGCGGCGGAACGATGCCGTGTCGAAGTACCAGCAGCGATTTGATCAGCCCGGCGAGCCCCGCGGCGGCCTCCAGGTGCCCGAAGTTCGACTTGAGCGAACCCAGCCATGTAGGTCCCAGATCCGGATTCCGGCGCGCGTAGACCTCGCCCAATGCGTCTGTTTCGATCGGATCGCCCAGCTCGGTACCGGTACCGTGCGCTTCGAGGAGCGAGATGTCGTCGGGGGTCAGGCCGGCGTTCGCGAGAGCCGCGCGCACGAGGTCCGCCTGCGCCAGACCATTGGGCGCGGACAGCGTCGTGGCGGTCCCGTCCTGGTTGACCGCCGAGCCGCGGATGACCCCGACGACGTTGTCCCCGGCGGCGATCGCGTCGGAGAGCCGCTTCAGCACGATCACGGCGCAACCTTCCCCGCGAATGAAGCCGTCGGCGTTGGCGTCGAAGGTCCAGCAGTGTCCGGTCGGCGACATGAACCCGCCCTTCGAAAGGGCGACGGTCACGTGGGGGGTGATCATCAGGTTCACCCCGCCCACGATCGCGAGTTCGCAGTCGCGGCTCCGCAGCGCCTGGCACGCGAGGTGAGTCGACACCAGCGACGACGAGCAGGCGGAATCCACCGTCATGCTCGGCCCGCGCAGTCCCATCGCGTAGGAGATACGGTTGGGGATGACGCTATGGAGCGTGCCCGTCAGGGTGCGGCTGGAGACTGACTCCAGATCGTCGTACTGGAGGAACGTGTAGTCGTTGTGGTAGCTCGAGAAGAAGACGCCGGTGGCGGAGCCGCGCAACGAGGGCAGGGCGATGCCGGACCGCTCGAGCGCCTCGCAGGTGACCTCGAGGGCGATCCGCTGCTGCGGGTCCATCCGCTCCGCCTCGCGGGGAGAGATGTCGAAAAACGCGGCATCGAACCCGCGCACGTCCTCCAGGAACGCACCCCAGCGGGTGGAGATGCGGCCCGGAGTGGCGGGGTCCGGATCGAACCACTCGTCGAGCTTCCAGCGGTCCGCCGGGACCTCGCGAATCTCGTCCCGTCCCTGTACGACGACCTCCCAGAGCGCCTCTGGCGTGTCGATCCCGTTGGGGAAACGCAGACCCATCCCCACCACGGCAATGGGTTCCGCTACGCGCACCGCCCCGTCCTGCTGCCACAGCGACTTTCCCGCGAGCGCCAGTTTGATCGCACCCAGACCTTCCACCTCACTCATACGCCCTCGCCTCTCAGCTGCCGCAGGATCTCTTCTTCGCTCTCCATCTGAAGTTCGGCGAGAAGTGCGGCTACTGGAGTATGATCGGCAGCGACCGACGCCGGCTCAGATGTCGGATTCGATCCCCGCTCGTCTCCGGAATCGCCGATCAGTGTGGCAAGGTGTTCCGCCAGCACTCCGATGGTGGGATAGTTCCACGCAAGCGAGGCGGGCAGGCGGGTGCCCAGCGCCATCTCGAGGCGATTGCGGAACTCCACGCCCATGAGCGAATCCAGGCCCTGCTTCCCGAAGGGTATGGTGGCCGAGACAACGGTCGCGGGAAGCTGAAGTACCTCGGCGAGCGTTCCGCGAACGCGGTTAGCCAGGGCTTCCAGGCGCTTCTCGCGCGGGAGGGCTCTCAACTCCATGAGAAGCTCATCGCTGCCCGCTACCGCGGCGCTCTCCGCGACCTCCGCGAACAAGGGCCGGTTACCGCCGGCGGCTACCCGTTCGGATGCAATCGACCAGTCGATGTCCCCCAAGAGGAGATGCGCGGCTCCCGCCGCGCTCGACCAGGTGAAGAGCCCCGTGGCGATTTCGGCGGGAAGATCCGCAATTCCCTGGGACCGCATCACCTGGAGATAGCGCTCGACTGGCGCTTCGAGCGTCATCCCCGCCTCCGCCCATGCGCCCCAGGAAAGGCTCACCGCGGGCAGCCCGGATCCGACCCGCGCCGCCGCGATCGAGTCCAGCACCGCGTTGGCCGCGGCATACTGTACATTCGGTTGCGGGATTACGGACGAGATGGACGAGAACAGCACCAGCACATCGAGCTCTGGCAATGCGCGGTGGAGGTTGAAAGCGCCGAGGGACTTGCCCGCGGCGGATCGGTAGAATCCGTCCACACTCGACGGGCCCGCGTCGAAGACACCGGCGCAGTGCACGACACCCGCGATCGGAGGCCAGCCCTCCGCCTCATAACCGGCGAGGAATCGATCCAGCTCCCCTGCGACACCGACATCGAAGCTGGCGAGATGGATGCTCGCGCCCTCGCGCTCCATCGCGCGCACACGGTCGAGTCGCTCGCGAACCGAAGCATCGGCAGGCAACGACGACCATTCGGCGCGCTCCGGAACGGCGGTACGGCCGCTCAGAATCAACCGCCGCGCGCCGGTCCGCACCATTTCCTCCGCTACCAGCAGCCCCAGGTCGCCCAGGCCACCCGTGACGAGATAGGCGGCGTCATGACGCCATTGGACGGGCGTCCGCGTGTCATCGGGTGCGGCGCGGGTCAGGCGCGCGACGAAGGCGGCACCGTCGGCGAGAGCGATCTGATCCTCGGTGCCTCCCGCCGACAGCAACGACCAGAGCGCGGACGCGTTGCCCGGCATATCCATCGTCGGGTCGAGGTCGATGGCGCTCAACCGGAGTTCCGGTTGCTCCGCGGCACTCGTCCGCGCCACGCCCCATACCGCGCCCTGTGGTGCGGCCCCGACTTCGGCGCGGCGTTCGGCGGGCGCCTGCGCGCCCCGCGTCACGAGCCAGGTGCCGAGAGGCGGGGAGGCACGGCGGTCGAGCAGCGCCCGCACCGTGCCAGTCGCCTGCGTGAAGCCTCGTAGCATCGCCGCCTCGAAGCTCGCCGGATCTGCGCCGCGCGCGCCGATCGCGCGAAGGTCCACGACACCGGCCTGGTGCGCGCCCTCCAGCGCCTGCTCGTCGGGCACGAGATCGGCATGGGCGCCGGCCTCGCGCATCCGCGCGGTAAGCACGGTTCCGAGCCCCTCGGGGTCGCCGATCACGATCCACCGCTGCCCCTCCGCGGAGACGACCTCCGGCTGGTAGGGACGCCACGCGATGGCGTACGCGAGCTCGTCCGTCCGCTCGGGCCGCGGCGCGGTCACCCGCACGGAGGAATCGGTACCCGACCAGTCCTGCCAGCTCTCCAGCCAGTGGCGTTCTCGCTGCCAGGGGTACGACGGCATGTGAACCACGCGAGCGTCAGGCGCCGCAAGCGCGCTCCAGTTCACATCCACCCCCGCCACATGAAGCCGCGCGAGCAGGTCCAGCATGCGGCGCATCTCCGGTTCCTCGCGCCGTGGCCCCGCCATCGTACGGATTGAGGCCCGGGGCTCGGCCGCGATGTCGGCGAGTGACGAGAGGAGAACGGGGTGTGGGGCGATCTCGACGAACGTGTCGACGCCATCCGCCACCATCCGGCTGACGGCCGCCATGAGCTGCACGGGCTGCCGGAGGTTGTCCACCCAGTACGATGGGTCCAGGCGCGCGTCGGTGGCGGCATCTGGACGCGCGGTCGAATAGAAGGCAACCTCCGGGGTCCGCGGGTCGAGCGTGGCGAGTGCGTCGCGTAGCGGATCGAGCAACGGGTCCGTCTGCGGAGAGTGCGAGGCGACGTCCACCCGGACCCGGCGGCAGAAGACGCCTTCCAGATCCAGCTTCGCGAGCAGTGCGTCGACGAGATCCGCGTCTCCGGACATGACGGTGGAACGCGGCCCGTTCACGGAGGCGACCGAGACCGCGCCGCCAGCGTCGGCAAGCAGCCGCGCCAGCTCATCTTCGGGCAGATCCACGAGCGCCATCGCGCCCTTGCCCGCGATGCGCGCCAGGAGGCCGCTCCGCGTGACGATCACCCGCATCGCGTCCTCGAGGGTGAGCGCACCCGCGCTGTACGCGGCCGCGACCTCGCCCATGCTGTGGCCGACGACCGCGTCGGGCACGATCCCCCATTCCCGCATCTGCTCGACCAGCGCGATCTGCACGCACGTCAATGTCGGCTGGATCGCTTCGACTCGTTCGAGCAGCGCGGGACCGTCGATGAGCAGCGTGTCGAGCACTGACCAGCCCGCCAGCCGTCTCACCTCTTCGTCGCACCGCCGCAGCGTCGAGGCGAACGCCGGCGCGGTCGAGAGCAGCTCGCGCCCCATTCCCGCCCACTGTGAACCCTGCCCCGAGAACACGAACGCGATACGCGGTTTCGTCGTCGTCTCGCCAGTGATTGCCCGCCCGTTCGCGTTGGGGCCGAGATGATCGTCGAGGGCACCGAGCAGGTCAGCCGCCGAGGTCGCGACGAGCGCCAATCGGCGCTCGTGATGCTCCCTGCGCGCGGTGGCCGTGTACGCGATGTCGGCAAGCCGGGCCGAGTGGCCCTCCGATGCGAGCCACTGCCGCAGGTTCTCGGCGGCCTCCCGGAGGGCGGCATCGGTACGGCCCGAGATCGCGATCACCGCGGGGGCCACGCCTTCGTTGCCAGCGACCGAGGCGGCACCCGCTCCGGCGGCCATACCCGCGATCCGCCCGTTCACCAGCGCGCCCGCTCGGGATTCCTTGCCAGCCTCGTCCACCGCCGCCACCACCGCGTGCGCGTTGGTTCCCGTGATCCCGAATGAGCTCACGCCCGCCACCAGCGGCGCTCCGGCCGGCCAGTCGACCGGCTCGGTTGGCACCCTCACCCGCAGGCCGTCCCAGTCGATCGTCTCGTTGGGCGACCGGAGATGCAGATTCGCGGGGATCCTGCGGTGTTCCATCACCAGG
>CAZUVK010000118.1:0-1470 GCA_964623785.1 uncultured Gemmatimonas sp.
GGCGTTCGGCCGGATTCCGAGGCCAGACGCGTCCGGACCTCCGTGGCGATCCAATCGGCCTCGTCCACCTCATCCGAAGCTTCGAGCAGGGTGATCGTTTCGCCGGCGGGGTTGGCCGTCCGCAACGTCTTCCCCTTTCTCCGGCTGTTCTGTGCGATTACCTGGTTGGCGGCCTCGAGGATTCGCTGCGTCGACCGATAGTTCTGCTCGAGCCGGACCATCCCGGCGTCGGGGAAATCCTTCTCGAACTCGAGGATGTTTCGCACGTCGGCCCCGCGCCAGCCGTAAATCGACTGGTCATCGTCGCCCACGACAAACAGGTTCCCGCCGGTTTCCACGTCGCCCGCCGGGGTTCGCGAGGCGATGAGCGTGAGGAAGGCGTACTGGGCGCGGTTCGTGTCCTGGTACTCATCGACGAGCACGAACTGGAATCGCTGGCGGTAGCGTTCGAGCACGTCGGGGAATCGGCGCATCACTTCGACGGGACGCACCAGGAGGTCGTCGAAGTCGAAGGCGTTCGCCGCGTGCAGCGCGCGCTCATAGCTCTCATAGACGCGCGCGACGGTCTTCGAATACGGGTCAAACGCGCGTGCGGTGTATTCTTCCGGCGGCACCAGCTCGTTCTTCGCGCTGGAGATCGAGCCGCGGACGCTCCTGGGCGACCATTTCTTCGGGTCCAGACCAAGCTCATCCTTCAGGATCCTGCGCACGAGCCGCTCGGAGTCGTCGGCGTCGTAGATGAGGAAGCTCGGCGTCCACCCGAGGCGGACGGCGTCGCGACGAAGCATCCGGGCGCCGATCGCGTGGAACGTTCCGATCCACATGCCCGACGGCTCGCGGCCGAGCAGGTCACGCACCCGGTCACGCATCTCCGCCGCGGCCTTGTTGGTGAACGTCAGCGCCAGTATGGACCCCGGATCGACGCCATGCTCCTGAATCAGGTGCGCGATTCGCGACGTGAGCACGCGTGTCTTCCCTGACCCGGCCCCGGCCAGGACGAGCAGGGGTCCCTCGAAATGCTCGGCTGCTTCCCGCTGTTCCGGGTTCAGCCGCTCTAGATAGGACATCAGGTAACTTCCTGCTGCGTGCGCGAGTTGGGAACGACCCGCCGTGGCGGGTGGGGGATGGACCGCCAGGGGCGAGACGGGGCGTCGGCCTTCGACCGGCGTCCTCGGAACCCTGACCCGCTACCGCTGTCGGACTCAGGCGGTGGATTCATCGATCGGGAGCTCGACGAGAAAGGTCGCGCCGACAGCCGTCGGCAGCAGCGTCAAGCGGCCGCGATGCACGTCTTCCACGATCCTGCGCGTCAACGACAGGCCCACGCCCCATCCACCCTTCTTGGTTGTTACCCCGGGTTCGAACAACGTGGACCGCACGGCGGGGGCAACACCCGGCCCGTTGTCCTCGATCCGAACCCCGACCATGCGTTCCGATTCCCGATAGGCGCTTACGGTGATCGTCCCGCTC
>CAZUVK010000118.1:1480-11144 GCA_964623785.1 uncultured Gemmatimonas sp.
ACCGCGAGAGCGAGCGGTACGCGCTCACCACGATCCGGCCGCCCGTCCCCGCCAGCGCGTCGAGCGCGTTCTTGATGAGGTTCTCGAGGGCCCATTCCAGGAGCACGGCGTTGCCGCGAACCGGGGGCAGCCCCTCGGGCACGTCGACCGTGAGTTCCACGTTCTGTGAGAGCTGTGGCATTCGGACGCGGACATAGCGTTCCAGCGTCCGGAGGATGTCCCGCACCTCGACCGGCTCCCAGCGCACCGGCCTGCCGATCCACTCGAAGCGACGGGAGACCTTCTCCAGCCGCTCGAGGTCAGCCTCCATCTCGGCGGTCACGGCGGGGAGCGATGCCATCTCTTCGCGCTCCTCCGGTGGCAGCCTGAGGATCTCCACCCAGCCCGTCAGCGATGACAGCGGCGTCGCCATCTGGTGCGCGGACTCGCGCGCCATCGTCGCGAAGATTCTCTCCCGCTCGACCCGCTGATTGTGCCGGACCATGATCGCCGCCGTGATGATCAGGCACGCGAGCGCACCGACCTGTAGCCAGGGAACCCAGCGTAGTCGCATCACGAGCGGTGGATCGCCAACGTAGACCATACCGATGCCCGGCTCCACGATCGGCGGATTGCGGCGCTCCAGCTCTGCGATGTAGCCGTAGAGCCGCTGCTGACCCACTGGATCGTTGGGGTCGGCGGCGAACGGAACGTTCGTTGTCCAGGCGGGGATGCCTTCCGGATCGACCGAGACGATGGGGATTCCAAGACTCTGAACCTGCTCGATGAGGCCCAGCAGCGTCTGCTCGGCCGCGCCTTCCCTTGGATCGTTGAGGCCGCTGATGATCTGCAGGTAGATTCGCGACTGCACGACCGCCTCGCGGCGCATCTCCCGCATCAGCAGCTCGGTGTACAGGAGGTACCAACCGAGCACGACCGCCGCCAGGAGCGCGAGGGCGGTCGGCCAGTAGCGGTTGAGCATGGGGGATTACCTCTGGAAGAGATCTGTCCCTACGTAGGGCCTCAGAACCTCCGGCACGACGACCGAACCATCGGGGCGTTGCCCGTTCTCAATGATCGCCACGATCGTCCGCGGCAACGCGACTCCCGAGGCGTTGAGTGTGTGCACGTACTCGACCTTCCCACCAGGCGCGGGTCGGAACCGGATCTCCGCGCGGCGGGCCTGGAAGTCGCCGAAGTTCGAGCTGCTGGAAACTTCGAGCCAGCGTCCGACACCCGGCGCCCAGACCTCCAGGTCGTACGTCTTTCGCGAGGAGAAGCCTGTATCACCACTCGCGAGCAGCACGACCCGATATGGCAGGTCCAGCAGTTGGAGAACGCGCTCCGCATGGCCCGTCAGCTTCTCCAGGGCGGCGGCGGAATCCGACGGGCGCTCGAATCGCACGAGTTCG
Organism: uncultured Gemmatimonas sp.; assembly: GCA_964623785.1. Lineage (GTDB taxonomy): Bacteria > Gemmatimonadota > Gemmatimonadetes > Longimicrobiales > Longimicrobiaceae > WHSP01. The sequence goes on from CAZUVK010000118.1 coordinate 2,872, forward strand.
ACCTTGTCGAACTGGTGAACCCGCAGCAGCCCCCGCGTGTCCTTGCCGGCCGCGCCCGCTTCGCGCCGGAAGCATGGGGAATAGGCGGCGTAGGCGATGGGGAGGGCCGATCCGTCGAGCAGCTCCTCCCGGTGCAGGTTCGTGACGGGTACCTCGGCTGTCGGGATGAGGTAGAGCCCGTCGCGTTCGACCTCGTACGCGTCACCTTCCTCCACGAACTTCGGGAACTGACCCGTTCCGGTCATCGCGGCCTGGTTCACGAGGAAGGGCGGCGAGACCTCGGTGTATCCGTGCTCCCCGACATGGAGATCAAGCATCCAGTCGATCAACGCTCGACGCAGCCGGGCACCGGGGCCACTGAAGGAGACAAACCCGCTCCCGGCCACCTTCGCCCCGCGCGGCAGATCCATGAGGCCCAGCTCGGACCCGATCTCCCAGTGCGGGCGGGGCTCGAAGTCGGGAGTGCGCGGCTCGCCCCACGTACGGACGACGAGGTTCGCTTCTTCTCCGCCATCCGGGACGTCCGGGTCGGGCACGTTGGGGATTTGAAGCAGGATCGCGTCGGAGTCCGACTCGATCTCCCTCAGTCGCCCATCAATCTCCTTGATCCGGTCCCCGACGACTCGCATTTCCGCGATCTGGTCGTCGGCCGGAATACCCTGGCGCTTCGCGAGGCCAACGGCGGTCGAGACCTCGTTGCGGCGCGCCTTCAGGTTGTCGCCTTCGGCGACCAGGCCACGCCGCTCTTCGTCCAGCGCGAGGATCCGGGTGATCGCGGCATCCAGCTCACCCGCGCGGCGGCGCGCGAGTCCGGCACGCGCTTCTTCCGGATTCTGTCGGATCCACCGGATATCCAGCATCTAGTCGACCGCGACCAGGCGGGGGTCAGAGCACCGCTCGTTCGTCACCACCTCGAGGCGTGCCGTCGCGGCGACCGGGTCAACGTCCAGCGCGCGGATCTTGGCGAACTGGATGCAACCGAAGCTGTTGAGTATCCGGGTGCGAGCGGCGTAGACCGGACCCATCTGCAGCGCGATGGCCGTGTCCGTTCTGAAGGTCGACTGGCCCGGTATCTCGCGCAGGCCCTCGAAGGTCTGCCCCGCGATGGCCGGGGTGATCGCGGCGCGCGAATCGGAATCGCCGATGGCGCCCGGCGGCATGAGGTAGAGGGTGCCGTCGCGGAGACGCAACGTGAGGTCCCACTGAAGGGCATCCTCGATCCGCTCGGGAAATCGCGGGCCCTCGATGCCGAAGCCGCCATCGCCTGACAGATCGACGGCGCTGGGCTTACCCTGGTTCTGAGGGATGGGGGCGGCGATCGTGAGCGTATCGCTCACCAGAACCGGGTTGGTGTCCAGACCGGTCGAATCGTTGCAGCCCGTCGCGAGGATCACCATCACGGCGAGCATCCCCAGCGGAAGTGTCTTTCCTGAACGCAATGTAGTGGTACTCCTCGTGAATAACGCGCCGCCGCCGGGGCCGCGAGTGAGCGACCGTGGAGAACGCGGTCCTGAGCGCCCGTCAATCGTCCGTCGCAAGGGGCGGCGGAGACAGCAATGAACACCTCAAGAACAGCGGCTAACCATAGTCCCCGACAGGTAATTGCGTCAAGGCGAACACACGTCGCGCGGCCTTGACTCGCATAGGGGGCAGTTCTAGCTTGCGACCTCCCGGTGTGGACAGGCTCCGCCGCCACCCGACGGCCCCGATGATGCGGAGCGAACTCCGCGCCACGGCAGCCCGAAGCCCGGGCGGCCAGCCTTCACCGAGAGCATCGAATGTCGGAACTCGACGCGACACTCCATCGGCTTCGCGACCATGGTGGTGTCGACCACCTGATCCTCCTTGGCCGCGACGGTCTGGTCGTCCAGCACATCGGTGAGGCCGGTACCGAAGAACCCGTCGCCGCGCGGATCCCCGGCTTGGCCGCCGCCTGTTCCGCCCTCGGTACCGCCGCTGGGGCCGGCGAGTTCGCGACCGCCGTTCTCGAGTTCGACCAGGGCGTCGCCATCGTCACCGCGGTTTCCGATGATCTGCTCCTCGCGGCGATGGTGCGCCCCGGTGTTGGATTCGCCCCGCTCCTCCGCGATCTCCGACGCGAGCGCGGCCGCCTCATCGAACTCCTCTAGCATGGCCCCGAGGGCCGCTGCCCAGACTCCCCACGCCCCGCCTCGCCGCATCCTCGTGGCGGACGACGAGCCGCACATCGGCAGGATCATCCAGCTCAAGCTGGAGCGCGCGCCCTACGAGGTGACACTCGTCGCCGACGGCCGTGCCGCGATGGACGTCCTCGAGACCGACGAACCGATCGACCTCGTGCTTCTTGACATCATGATGCCCTACCTAAGCGGCCTCGATGTTCTCGATGCTCTTAAACGCCTGCCGCACCGTGAGGAGACACCTGTGATCATCCTCACGGCGAAGGGGCAGGACGCGGACCGTGAACGGGCGATGGAACTCGGCGCGGCCGATTTTCTGACGAAGCCCTTCAGCCCCAACAAGTTGCTTAGCCGGATCGATGAGATCTTCGCTTGATCGCCACCTCTGGGCAGTGATCCTCGCGGGTGGAATCGGCTCGCGATTCTGGCCCGCCAGTACCCCGTCCAGGCCCAAACAGCTCCTGTCGCTCGCGTCCGATCAGCCGTTGATCCGCGAAACCATCGAGCGAATCACGCCGCTGGTACCGATCGAGCGGGTACGGATCCTCACGGGGGTCGAACTGGTACCCGCGATCCGTACGGCCGTCCCGGAGCTCACCGAAGACAATTTCCTCATCGAGCCGCGAGCAGCGGGCACCGCACCGATTCTCGCCTGGGCTGCGCTCGAGATCGAGAAATCGGACCCCGACGCGGTCATGGTCTCGCTCCATGCCGATCACGTGATCGATCCGCCCGACGATTTCCGGCGGTGCGTCAGCCACGCGGCGGACGTGGCGGTCCGCAACGAACGACTCGTGACCCTCGGTGCCACTCCCGACCGGCCCGAAACCGGGTTCGGCTACATCCGTCCCGGCCCGCCGCTCTCCGGCCTCGGCTCACCCCGATCGGCGGACGGGCTCGCGGTCGAGCGCTTCGTCGAGAAGCCTGACCTTGAGACGGCGCGCGCATATCTCGCCGATGGCGAGTATCTGTGGAACACCGGTATATTCATCTGGCGCGTGCGAGATCTCATCGCTCAGATCGGGCGCCATACCCCCGAAATCGCCAGCCTGATCCCGATTCTGAGAGACGGTGACGTCGAAGCCTTCTTCAGCCAGGTCCCGTCACTCTCGATCGATCACGCGCTGCTGGAACGTTCTGATCGAGTCGCCGTCGTGCCCGCCACCTTCCGCTGGGACGACATCGGGTCCTGGGATGCGCTCTTCCGCACTCGGCCCCGGGATGCCACTGAGAACGTGACGATCGGCGATGCGCACCTCGTCGACTCCCGCGGAACGGCGGCCTACGCCGACGATGGCCCGGTCGTCGCGTTTGGCGTCGAGGATCTCGTGATCGTGCGGACTTCCGGGGTCACGTTCGTGATGCCCCGGCGGAGATCCGCCGATCTCAAGAACCTGCTTGAACGTATTCCCGACCGGTTGCGGAAGTTGGAATAAGCCCTTCGCCGGCGGACTACGCCCCGTGCTCAGTGGAGATCGAGCGGATGGACGATCGTCTGGAGATTATCGATTTCGACGACAGGGTGGCCCGTGACTGGGAGCCGTTCGCGCTCACGCGCCCTGTAGGCGAGCTGCTGTTCGGCGCGCTGACCCTGAGAGGGCGACACGAGTACGTGTACCGCGCGCGGTGCGTGGGCCATGTCACTTCTGAGACTCTTGCCGGTTTCGATGAGGATGGCGCGCCAGAGGTCAATCCGTTGCTCGACCGGGTCCGAGGCAAACCGCGACTCTTCCTCCTGTCGCGGTTCATACCCGACTTCCACTCGGCGCTGGAACCTCGGGGCGGCGGCGCCGGGCCCGTGATGCTCGACTCGGGCGCGGTCGTCGGCTGGTACGACCCCGACGGTAGCCGGCCACCCGACCCCGAGTTCATCTTCGATCCCACCAGCGGGGGCGAGCCGCCCGCGGCGATCGCTCGCGGCGAACTGCTCGACCAGGTGTGGCAACTCGTGTCGAGAAACCCCGCGCGAACGAGCGCCGACATCGACACGCTGAAGTCCGGTGCGCCCGCCCCCGTCCTGCCGGGCGGCACCCATCACTGGGGCAAACATAGTCTGTTCATCGACGAGACTGCCACCGTCGAGCCCGGTTGCGCTTTCGTCACGACCGACGGCCCGATATGGATCGACCGCGGCGCTCACATCCGCGCGTTCACCCGGCTCGCGGGTCCCGCGTACATCGGCCCGGGGTCCACGCTGATCGGCGGTTCGGTACAAGCCGTCTCGCTCGGGCCTGTCTGCCGCGTCGGTGGTGAACTCGCGGAGAGTGTCTGCCTCGGATATATGAACAAGCAGCACGACGGCCACATCGGTCACGCGTACCTCGGCCGCTGGGTCAATCTCGGGGCCGAGACAACGAACAGCGATCTGAAGAACAACTATGGAACGGTCCGGATGTGGACGCCGGCGGGCGAGATCGACACAGGGGAGGTGAAGTTGGGCTCCCTCCTCGGCGATCACGTCAAGACAGGGATCGGCCTCCTGCTCAACACGGGCACGGTCATCGGGGCCGGCTCCAACGTCTTCGGAACCTCCATGCCGCCGACGTTCGTCCCACCGTTCAGTTGGGGGACGGGCGACAGGTTGGGGGAATACCGCCTCGACGAGTTTCTCCAGTGCGCGGAGATGGCGATGTCTCGCCGCGAGGTTGGGCTTTCGGCTTCGATGCGCGGAATGCTGGGCGCCGCCTGGCACCGCGCCCGCCGGAACCAGACCGCCGGGCCTCGGTAGTAGCGGCGTGATCGTCACCGTCCTGGGGAGCGGAAGCTCCGGAAACTCCATCCTCGTCGAGTCCGGGGGGACCCGCCTCCTCATCGACGCGGGGTTCAGCGGCCGCGACCTGGAGCGTCGGCTCGAGACGGTCGGCCGCGAGCCAGCGTCGATTGACGCGATCTTCGTCACCCACGAGCATGGTGACCATACTCGGGGCATCGGAGTCTTCGCCAGGCGATGGGGGACCCCGCTTTTCCTCAGCAAACGCACCCGATCGGCGTGCGAGTCACTGTTGCGCGGCACCGAGACGGTATGCGATTACGCCTGCGAGACGCCTGTGGCGATCGGTTCGCTACTCGTCGAGCCGTTCCTGACTGTTCATGATGCGGCCGACCCGTTCGCCGTGACCGTAACCGACACCGTCACCCGCCAGAAGCTCGGTGTCGCCACCGATCTGGGCCGCCCCACCGTCGCGGTAAGGCACGCGCTCCAGAACTGCGACGTGCTCATCCTCGAAGCGAACCACGACGAGATCCGGCTTCGGGAGAGCGACTATCCGTGGTCCGTGAAGCAGCGTATCGCCAGCAGTCACGGGCACCTCTCCAACCGCGCCGCGGCCGACCTGGCGACGGAGGTCATGCACCCGTCGCTCGCCGCCGTCGTGCTTGCCCACCTCAGCGAGCGCGCGAACGAGCCTGAGCTCGCGCGCGATGTGGTCGGCGAGCGCCTGCAGTCGATCGGCTTCCGCGGGGACCTTCAGGTGGGACGGCAGCATACGCCGATCGACCCGATCGACGTGGGCGCCGCGCGCGCGCGATTGGCGCCCGTCCAGCTTTCTCTACTCTGACGCGACAACGCGCCTCGCCGCCCGGAATCGATCCACCGAACCGCAAAGGGGCGGCCTCACGATCGTGAGGCCGCCCCCGTTCACCCGCGATCGGAAACTCGATCAGGCCGCCGCTTCCTCTTCTTCGCGCAGCTTGCAGTCAAGGCAGTAGCGCGCGTGTGGCAACGCGTCAAGCCGGTCGAACGGGATTGGCGACTTGCAGTTGTGGCAGATACCGAACGCGTCGGGATCCGAGTAAAGTCGCCGAAGGGCTTCCTCGATCCGATACAGATAGCGGCCTTCCTTGCTCGCGAAAAGGAATGACTTCTCCCGCTCCATCGCATCCGTCCCCTGATCCGCCATGTGGAACGAATAGCTCGAAAGGTCGGAATCCGACGCATCGCGCGAAAGCTTCGACTGCTCCTGGAACCGGCCGAGCGACCGAAGCGCCCGTTCCCGCTCACGTAGCAATCGCTTCTCCAGATGTTCGATCTCTTTCCGATCCATCTTAGCCGACTCCCGCATTGCCAAGTTGACGGCTTGATAACGGCGGCGGGGAGGCAATCCGATCGATCTCCCCGGCGCTATCGAACTGGGAAAACTAATGGAGCGACGCGGGTTATTCAACCCGTCGCCGTTGAACCACCGTAGGATGCGGGCTCCCTAGATCCCGAAAAATCTCAGGAAATCATTGGTGATCGCCCAGACCATGATCCCCACGACGATGATCAGGCCGACATGCGACAGGCGCAATCGCTGTTCGATCGAAAGGGGGCGCCCCCGAATGGCCTCGACGCCGATGAACAGAAGCTGACCCCCGTCCAGAACGGGGATCGGAAGCAGGTTGAGGACCGCCAGGTTGACGGAGAGAAGCGCCATCCACTGGAAGAAGGTCTCCAGACCGTATCGAGCGGCCTGGCCGGAGAGCTGTCCGATCGCGAGTGGCCCGCCGAGGCTGCGAGGCGACGCCTGGCCCGTCAACAGGTCGCCGACGAGGCCGACGATCATCGCGCTCGTTTCCCAGGTCGTCGTCACACCATAGCCCAGCGCGTCGATCGGCCCCATCCGGCGGTAGATGAGTCGTTGTTCCGCGGCGACGCCAAGCCTGCCGATCTCGACGCGCTCCATGTTGGCGTTGAGTTCGCGTTCGGAGTCAGGGACGGCGTTGATCGTTACCCGCTCGCCTTCGCGCTGGACAACCATCTCCAGGGGTGCACCCGGGCTCGCCCGAACGACGTCGACGAACTCGTTCCACGTGTCGATCTGCCGGCCCCCGGCGCTCACGACCCGATCGCCCGACTCAAAGCCGGCGCGGGCGGCCGGGCTTCCCATGCTCACCTCGCCGATCACGGGCTCCGTGTACGGTTGGAGCGGATCGAGGACCTGGCTTCGCGCAGCCGGATCCGAAGGGAGGTTGAGCCGGACATCCGTACCATCATCGAACCGGATCACGGTCTCGCCGGCCGGCGCGAGCCGGAGCGCTTCGGCGATGTCATTCCAGCTCCCAACCTCCTGACCACTCACCTGGACGATGGACCGCCCTTCCGGGACCTCCGCGAGTGGCGCCGCCGCACCGGTCAACTCACCCACCACAACCGCACGCGTCGTCGGGTTCAGAGGCTCGCCGAACACGAACGCCACGCCCGCCAGAACCACAATCGCGAAGAGGAAGTTCATGAAGACGCCGGCGGAGATGACGAGCGCCCGCGCCCACAGCGGCTTGGCGTCGAAATCACGGCCGGACGGAACGTGCTCCTCTTCCTCCCCGCCCTCCAGAGCGGAGGTATCCTCCATGCCCGCCATTCGCACGTAGCCGCCGAGCGGGAGCGCGGAAATCACGTACTCCGTTTCACCCCGGCGGAAACCGGCGATCTTCGGCCCGAACCCGATCGAGAACCGGGGGACCTCGATGTCCACCGCCTTCGCCGCCAGCAGGTGGCCGAGTTCGTGAACGAATATCAGAACACCGATGACGACGAGGAACGATACGAGCGTCAGCAATGCGATCTGGTCCGGATGAAAGTTTCAGTCAGCACGCGCGCGCGGCGGTCCGCCTCAAGCACGGCGGGGACGCCGTCGAGCGATTCGGAGCGCCACCGCTGCAGCGTCGAGTCGATTGCGTCGGCGATCCCGGTGAAGCTCAGCCGGTTCGCGAGGAACGCGGCAACGGCCACTTCGTTGGCGGCGTTGAACACCGCCGGATACGTGCCGCCTTGCCGGCCCGACGATACCCCGAGCGCGAACGCCGGGAACGTCTCCTCGCGGACTGGCTCGAACGTGAGCGAGCCCGCCGCCACCGGGTCGAACCTGCGCGTCCGGTACGGTAGCCGCTCGGGATAGCAGAGCGAGTTCAGGATGGGGATTTCCATCGTCGGATACCCCATCTGCGCCAGCATCGACCCATCGATGAATTCGACCATCGAGTGGATGATCGACTGCGGATGGACGACCGCGGCGATGCGATCATACCCGAGCCCGAAAAGAAAGTGCGTCTCGATCACCTCGAGCGCCTTGTTCGCGAGGGTCGCCGAATCGATCGTCACCTTCGCGCCCATTTGCCAGGTGGGGTGCCTCAGCG
>CAZUVK010000119.1:0-11123 GCA_964623785.1 uncultured Gemmatimonas sp.
CGGGGTAGGAGACGAGACATTGTGCAGCCCGAAGGATATTTTGTCAACACCCTCTCAGCGGCCGCGGAAGGTGGGTGGTCGCTTCTCGAGGAAGGCCGTCATCCCCTCGTTCGCGTCCTCGGTCGCGCCGAGAAGCCCGAAGAAGTTGGCCTCGCGGGCGAACGCATCGTCGTCACTCATCTCGGCACCGCGGACGACCGCGTCGATCGCCATGGCGACGGCGACGGGCCCGTTGGCGAGAATAGTTGTCAGTAGCGATCGGGCCGCCGGAAGCAGATCGTCGGGCTCGACGACGCGATTGACAAGGCCGATGCGGTGCGCCTCGCTGGCATCGATCATCTCGCCCGTGAGGACGAGCTCAAGCGCGCGAGCGCGGCCGACGATACGTGGGAGCCGAACGGTTCCGCCGTAGCCGGGGATGGTACCCAGCTTGACCTCGGGCAGACCGAACCGGGCGGTGGAGGCGGCCACTCGGAGGTGGCAGGCGAGGGCAAGCTCGCAGCCGCCGCCGAGGGCGAACCCGTTCACGGCGGCGATGAAGGGTTTTCGGGACATCTCCACGGCGCGGAACGCCGCCTGCCCGCGACGGCTGACGTTGGCTGCGTCGGCGCCGGTTCGCGCGAGTTCGGCGATGTCAGCGCCCGCGGCGAACGCGCGCGTCCCGGTCCCCGTCACGATGGCGCCCCGAACCTCGTCGGTGTCGCGAATCGTTTCAACGGCCCGCCGCAGCTGCTCGATCGTGACGGCGTCGAGCGAATTGAGCTTCTCCGGTCGGTCGATGGTGATCGTGGCGATCGAGTCGAGCACCTGGACATGCAGGTTCTTGAATCCGTTCATCTCATCGTCAGGCATTCGGACTCTGGCGGGAGGACATGGTGGGTCTGGCCTCGAGCATTCCCGCCTCCTCGAGCGCGGCGCGGACAGTCACGCGATCGGGATCGGCAAGAGCCAGGAGCGGCGGCCGCGGCGGGCCGCCGCTCTGGCCCAGGAAATCGAGGGCTGCCTTGACGCCAGGGACGCCAAACGCGACCACGATCTTCCTGTGCAGAATCGTCAGGCGCTCCTGGATCGCCCCCGCGGCCTCGCCCTCTCCCCGGCGGCATAACCGGTGGACATCCCGGCACAGGCCCGGCGCCAGGTCGGCCACGGCCAGGATGCCGCCGATGGCACCCACCTCGAGCGCGCCGTAGAGGATCCCGCCACTGCCGACGAGAACCTGAAAGTCCGGGTCGCATGTCTTCACGAGTTCAGCCAGCAGCTGCAGATCGCCCGCTGAATCCTTGATTCCGACGATGTTGGGGTGCCGAGCGAGGTTCGCGACCAGATCCGCTCCGAGGTCGACGCCCGCATACGCGCGCGGGACCTGATAGAGGATCACCGGCACCGCGGACTCGTCGGCGACCGCGCGGTAGTGGGCCAGCAGCGCCTCGGTGGTCATCTGCGGCCGATAGTACGAGGGCGGGGCGATCAGGACGCCATCGACGCCCGCGCTGGCGACCGCGCCACACCGCCGAATCGTCGCGCGCGTGGACTCCGCGCCGACCGCGGCCAGCACGAGCTGTTCGCCTGACCTCTCCCGGACAGCGTCGATGACGGCCAGGCGCTCGTCCTCATCCAGCAGCAAGCCTTCGCCCGTCGTACCGAACAGGACGAACCCCGCGAGTGCGCTCGCGCTCAGCACCGCAACGTTCCCACGCAGCGCCACCGAGTCGATCTCTCCGGTTCGAGGATCGAACGGGGTGGTGATCGGGGCGAAAATGCCTTCCAGGTCAATCATCGTCGTACCCTTGGCAAGCTGGCCCATTCCCGGGCGCGCCGGCGGGATGGTCGGCGCACCGCGCATTGGTGCGCCCGTGTGCGCCCGCGTGGGCCTGCGGCACACGGAGGAGCGCGACGCGGGCGCGTAATGTCGTTGGAAAAGAGTGCGGTGGGAAGTCGCGCGAAAGGGGGAAGCGGGGGGTCGCCGCGAGAAGGCGGATCAGCCGCCGCCTGACCTCGGCCGGCGCGGGCGAACCCGACTGACGGCGAAGGAGACCTCCTCACCGTTCGGCGCGAAGGTCTCGACCGTGATTCGCCGGACGATCCCGTTGGGGTCCTCGACCGTAATCTCGAAATCGATACCGAGGTCCGGTCCGTCGATCCGAGTGCGAACCCGGGGTCCGGGATCCGCCTGAGGCGGCTCCGGATTCCGAAAAAGCGTCTTGGTCGACTGACGGCCCGAATCCAGATCTCGCGTGACCTTGACCTGGTGAAACCAATCGGGCTGGTAACTCACGACGTAATTGTTTCCGAGCTGATCCTCGCCTGTGCCATCTCGGTTGTGACGTGCCATCCGGGTTCGCTCGCTCGGGTCCGAAGATTCAGGTTTCCTGAATTCTCACCGATTCACGGGGTTTGTCAAGTGTGGAAATTTCGGATTTTCCAGGTTCACAACCGGATCGGAATCGCGACGAATGTGAGCACGAACATGAGCACGCAAAGCCAGCCGATCAGCCGCCGTCGCCCGACGACCGGCACCTCCGGATCGAAGACGGAGGGGTGCCGAATCGAGCCTCGACCGAGCACCAGGATGAGAGTCGCCCAGAGCCACCACCCCCACCACGCGAAACCGAGAGCGAACAGAACGATCAGGAACGCGACGCCGAAGTACCGCTGCCTTTCCCCGACGAGCGCATAGAGGATGTGGCCCCCATCCAGCTGGGCGAGCGGGAAAAGGTTGAGGGCGGTCACGAAGAACCCCAGCCACGCGGCGAACGCGAGCGGATGGAGCAGCAGGAACCCGCCTTCGCCCGCCACCAGAAAGTCGAGGAGTCCGAAGAAGAGCGAATCGCCGAGCCAGATCGGCTGGGTACCGAAAAGCACGACGAACCGGGCGGGCGCGTCGGTGAGCAACTCAGGCATCGGCTCGCTGAGCGCAAGTCCGACAATGGCGATAGGGATCGAGAGGAGGAAGCTCGCGATCGGTCCCGCCATGCCAACATCGAGAAGCACCCGCCGATTGATCACCGCCGATCGCAGCCTGATGAAGGCGCCGAACGTACCGATCACGTTGATCCAGTGAGGCGCTGGAATGAAGTAGGGCGGCGATACGGACATCCCGTTCCGACGGGCGACGAGATAGTGACCCAGCTCGTGGCCCAGCAGGATGAACATCAGGGGGAGAGAGAAGGCGAGTCCGGGGAAGAGCTGTTCGGGGAGGAACGTTACGGGCAGCGGAAAGCCGAACGGACCGATCGGGATCCACGCGAGTTCGAATGGCTCGCGGCCGACGAAGTACGCGCCCGCGGTGGTGGTGGTCAGCAGTGTCGCGAGGCCGAGCAGGATGTGGATCCACCAGCGTTCGGGTGGCCGCGGCCCCGCGGGCCTGACGAGCGTGATCTCGATTCCGTCATCCGTCGGGTATACAAAGTGCGTCCCCGCCCACGACTCCAGCGTGGAGTGCACATCGGGGTGATCAGGCCCAAGGTCGGGATGGAGGATCCCCTGTATGATCTCATCATTCCGGATTACGACCGTCCGGTATACGGCAAAGAGGCGATACCAGTCGGTCACGGAAATTCTTGACCTCGGTTACGGCGCGAGTTAAGTTGGCGGCATCGTCCCCGACTGACGGACCTCACCGCCCTACCGGCGCTGTGCGCCTCCATCCAGGATCTTTTCCTTTCGGTACAGACGACTTCTCTTGATGCAAGGCGGCACGCCTGACGGTCGCCGCATACCATATGCGTTCTGGAGCATCCATTGGACATCTCGGCTCTTAAATCGAAGACAATAGCGGAACTTCATGAGATGGCGGAAGGCCTGAACATCTCCAATTACTCAGGCCTCCGCAAGCAGGATCTCATCTTCCGGATCGAACAGAACCTTCTCGACTCGGAGGTGGTGCTGCGGGGCGAGGGTGTGCTGGAGGTCCTCCCCGAAGGCTACGGATTCCTGCGCTCACAGGACTGGAACTACCTGTATGGGCCGGACGATATCTACGTGAGTCCGAGCCAGATCAAGCGGTTCGACCTGCGGACTGGCGACACAGTCCTCGGACAGGTGCGCCCGCCGAAGGAGGGTGAGCGGTACCTGGCGCTGCTGAAGGTCGAGCGGGTAAACGGCGACGACCCCGACAAGGCGAAACACCGTATCGCGTTCGACAACCTGCGTCCGCGCTACCCGGATCAGCGCATCCACCTGGAGATGTCCAATGAGGATCTCTCCATGCGGGTGGTGGACCTGATGGCACCGATCGGCAAGGGCCAGCGCGGTCTGATCGTGGCGCCGCCGAAGGCCGGTAAGACGATCCTCCTCCAGAAGATGGCGAACGCCATCACCGAGAATCATCCGGAGGTGCACCTCATCGTGCTGCTGATCGACGAGCGGCCGGAAGAGGTGACGGACATGGAGGAGAACGTGGACGCCGAGGTGATCTCGTCCACGTTCGACGAACCGGCGGACCGCCACACGCAGGTGGCGGAGATGGTGCTCGAGAAGGCGAAGCGGCTGGTGGAGCACGGCCGGGATGTCGTGATCCTGCTCGACTCGATCACGCGTCTCGCTCGCGCATACAACGTCACCGTGCCGCACTCCGGGAAGATTCTGTCAGGCGGTGTGGATGCGCACGCGTTGCACAAGCCGAAGCGGTTCTTCGGCTCGGCACGTAACATCGAAGACGGCGGTTCGTTGACGATCGTGGCGACTGCGCTCGTGGAGACCGGGAGCCGGATGGACGAGGTGATCTTCGAGGAGTTCAAGGGGACCGGCAATATGGAGCTGGTGCTCGACCGTCACATCGCCGACAAGCGGATCTTCCCCGCGATCGACATCAACCGCTCGGGTACCCGCAAGGAAGACCTTCTCCTGGACGACATGGAGATCAGCCGGGTCTACCTGCTGCGGAACTTCCTTTCGGACATGCCGCCGGCCGAAGCGAGCGAGTTCCTGCTCAGTCGCATGCGGAAGACGAAGAACAACAAGGAGTTCCTGGACTCGATGGCGAAGGGCTGAACGCTCGCGGTTTCTTCCGAGGCCATCGGTCCACCTCCGGGTCGGGTCGCCGGACGTCGTGGAAACGAAGAGGGCCGACCCGAGCGAGTTCGCGGGCCGGCCCTCGGCGCGATGCGGTGCGAACGAGTTGCCCGCGTTCGTGACGGGCCGGCTCAGCCTTCGGGCAGCAGGTCGCGGTAGGCCGGTTGAATCACGAACTGCCCTTCCTCGATCACCTGACGGTCCCAGGGGAACACGACGAGGTCGTCCGTGGCGAGGGCGTGGAAGTCGGGTGTGTGGCCCCCCTGGCGGCAGAAGCAGGTGGCGGTACGAATCTCCGCGGGGACGACGTCACGCAGGGATGCGAGGGCCAGGCGGAGCGTATCGCCGCTCGTGGTGATCTCGTCGACGAGGAGGACGCGCTTGCCGGCCGCCTGGACCGGAGCCGCGGAGTAGAGGACTGGCGCCTCGCTCACGCCCTGATCGGACCTACGGCTGATCTTCATGCTGTAGAACTCGACCTGCAGGATGTCCGCGATCACGGCCGCGGGAATGACGCCGGCAGTGGCGATTCCGATGACGATGTCCGGATCGTACTCACGGTAGACACGCAGGGCGAGTGCCCGACAGAGCTCGCCGAACAGCTCCCACGACAGCTCGAACACGCTCCGTGGCTGGCCCCCGGGGAAGCCCGGAATGCCCGGGAATCCAAAGGCGTCGGAAGCCCGGCTCTCCCGGGTGGCGCGCGGAGGCAAACGATTGTCGGTCATCAGGTTTCGTCGGTGTGGGGGAGGAGTAATGTGGTCAAGTAGCATGCCGGAGGAAAGGGTAGTGAGATGAGCGACGAATCGGGGGCGGTCAGGTCACAAGCCGACGCGCGGTTCGAAGCGGCGCTCGAGGAGGCGGGAGCGCGCGATCCACGCGACTTCTACCGACAACGGCTGCTGGAGTTGCGCAAAGCGAATCCGGATGGCTATCGGGCCGCGGTCCGATACTACGAGGATGAACTCGTTCCGGCGGTGGCGCGGGCCGGCAGTGATCCGATCGCGGAGTGGCTCGAGTACGGGCGCCTCATGGCGAGCCTGCGGATCGAGGGATCCGCGGTGATGATCGACCCGAGCGGCCGGGCGCGGCCCTATGCCCGCCCCGTACCTCAGGACGATCTCGTGCTGCATCTTCCGACGTCCACGCGGGAGACGGCGCTGGCGGTCGGGTTGCCGCCAAATCTTTCTCCGGCGCAGGCGGCCACCTACCAGCTCCTCGTCACGGGCCGCGGCAAGTAGCGCCGCGCGAGTGACCGGCGTTTCAACCTGACGAGAACACGTGTACGGAACCGAGCAGGACGGGACGCTCCTTCGGGAGACATGGGAAATTCGCTTCCGGGACGGCTCACCGACGATCCGCGGGGACCTCCGGACGCTCCAGGGTGTTCTGCCAGACCGAGCGGTGGTGATCTGTCATGGGTTCAAGGGGTTCCGTGAGTGGGGCTTCTTTCCGAGCCTGGCACGCGCGCTCGCCCGTCGCGGATATGCGGCGATCACGTTCGACTTCACGAGGAACGGGGTGGGAGATGACGGGGTGGATTTCTCGGCGCTCGACCGATTCGCCGAGAACACGCATTCCCGCAACCTCGACGAGATCGGGCTGGTGATCGAGGCGGTACGCTCCGGTGAGCTGCTCTCGCCGCCGCCTTCGAAGGTCGCGCTGCTGGGCCATTCCCGGGGCGGGGGAGAAGCGATCCTCGGGGCCGCCGCGGACCCGCGGGTCGACGCGCTCGTGACCTGGTCGGCGATCTCCTCGATCCCGGACCGATGGCCCGAGAATCACATCGCCACGTGGCGCGAGGGCGGAACGGTTGAGATTCAGAACGCCCGGACCGGGCAGATGATGCCGATCGCCCCGACGTTCTGGGAGGATATCGAGGTGAACGCCGAGCGGCTCGACATCCTCCAACACGCAGCCTCGATCGAGATTCCCTGGCTGATCGTTCACGGAGAAGCCGACGAAACGGTTCCCGTCAGCGAGGGCCGCGAGCTTTTCAGCGTCGCCGGCCCGTCCGCGGAGTTGTGTCTCGTGGAGGGTGGGAGCCACACCTACGGCGCGACGCATCCGTACAACGGCCCGACGGCCGAACTACGGACCGCCGCGCAGACCACGCTGAGTTGGCTGGCCGAGCATCTTTCGTAAGGCTCGCGACACGATTCACCGCCGTGGCCGGGTATTGTTCTCGGCCCTCGCGCACGCTATCCTCAGCCTGCTCGCGGCGATAGCGCGAGCTTTTCCAGCACCAGTTTCGGAGCCCGTGAAATGACGTACATCATCGCTGAGCCGTGCATCGGCACCAAGGACGGAAGTTGCGTCGAGGTATGCCCGGTGGACTGCATATACGAGGCGGACGATCAGTATTACATCAATCCGGACGAGTGTATCGACTGCGGCGCCTGTGAGCCGGAGTGTCCGGTTCAGGCGATCTTCCCCGATACCGATGTTCCGCCCGAGTGGACGGACTACATCGAGAAGAACCGGGCGCTTTCCCAATAGTCGGTTGGCCGATCGGCCGGAGATACGAGAAGGGGGCGCTTCCGATCGGAAACGCCCCCTTCTTCATATCGGCCGACGCACGACTTATCGAGTGAACAGCGTGTGTCCGTGGTTGGCCTTTCCGCGGACGAAGTCGGCGTACCCGTTATCAGGGCTCCGGCCGCGCTTTAGCGCCTTGTCGACCGTGCCGGGTCCGCGATTGTAGGCCAGCAGCGCCAGGTTCTCGTTGCCCTCGTACTTGTCCATCAGGTACCGGAGGTACTTGAACCCGACGCGGAGGTTCGTTTCGGGATCGCGTAGCTGACTGCGAGTGATCCCGGGTTCGATCCATGAAGCGGTTCGGGGCATGAGCTGCGTGAGGCCAACGGCGCCCACGGAGCTGGTGGCCGTGTTGCGGAACGAACTCTCCGCCTTCACCAGACCGAACGCGACCTCCGGGTCGATCGAGAAGGCCGCTGCCGCCTCTCCAATCTGCCGGGCGAGCTGAGGGGTGACGGAGAACCCTTTGGCTCGGTACTCCGCGCCCAGTCTCTCCGCCTCCCGCTCCGTCGCCTTCGCAAGCCACGCGGCCTGCAGCGCCTCGTCCACGGCCGCGGTGGACGAGTTCGCTACGGTCATCGCGTTCGCGGTCGTCGCCGCCTCCTCGACGTGAGAGTTCGCGACCGTGACTGTCGCTCGTACGGCCGACCCTCCGCTCGCCTCAGCGGAGAGACTGCCGGCCCGTACCGCCGCAACCTGGCCCACGATCGCGAGAGCCAACAGGCCCTGGACGAAGGGCTTGCGGGCAAGCACGATGAGTCCTTCCCTACCGGGGCTGAGCCTGCTTCTATCGATACCAAACATGCTGATTCTCACGGTACTCCCTGGACTGGTTCCTTGCTCACCGACGTGCCGAACGGCGCGCCATGCTGGCCGCGCCGTCACCATCCACACGCGGGGGACTTTTTCCTATTTCGACATTGAAGGTAGCGGATTATGCGTTTGTTTTCAACCGCTTACACGGTAATAATCCAGTTAATACTTCTTAATTGTCCTGTTGTCGACGCTGGCCGGCAGGAGCACGTTCTGGGGAGGGCGCGGCGCGGAAAGGCGGCGCGGGAGCGCGCACGGGCCGCGGAGAGGACGGCGTTCGCTCGGACGGTCGTACGTGGGCCAAAGGCCGTGCATCAGGGGTCCGGGGAGTTTCTGATTCACGGGCTAGAGGCCGGCGGATCGGATCGCCTCGAGATTGACGTTGGCCGTGGATGGCGAGGGGTTGGACGAGATGGCGCCCCCTCGCGGAGCGGTCAGGTCGGGCCGTTGCCGAACGAAGTTGAGACCCGCCGCGATGGCGCCAATGGCGACGAGACCAGCACCGAGAGCACGCATTCGTACCTCCCGCGCAACGACAGATAAGGATGAGGTTTCGCTCGAATCCGGATTGGCACGTTTCGTACCGGCGGAGCGGGTAGACGGGGCCGTGTCGGAAGACTCCGCGGGGCCGTTTCGCCATGCCCGGCCAGGCGCGCTTGTCGCCCGGGCGAAGGACGTCCATCTTCATCGGTGAAACTTCATGATTCCAGGTCACGAACACGATGAATTCCAGGTCCGTCCGTTACAGAGATGTTGATGGTGGTTTCGCGTTGACTCTGCCTCCCGGCTGGGAAACGGAGCGTGACGGCGAGGGCGGGCTGCTGCTGTTCGCGAGCGAAGGTCGCGGGCTGTTGCACCTGATGCCTTTTGAACGCGCCCCTGAGGAAGACGTGGATCCCGCCGACGAGCTGTACGCATTCCTGGCGGACCAGGAGATCGAGATCGAGGAGGACGAGGTCACGGACGTGGAGTTGCCGAGCGGGGGCTCGCTGGCGCTGTGCGAGTACCAGGCGGATGAGGATGACGAGGAAGTCTACTGGATGGTTGGCGTCGCGGCGGCTCCCGGCCAGATCGTATTCGCCAGCTATTCGTGCGTGTCGGGCGAGGAGAAGCTGGAAGCGGAGATCGTGCGCGGAATCCTCACGACGTTGGCGTTCGACGAACCCGACACACCTTCGACGGGATGACCGACCGGGAAGCGGCCGTCGAGCCGCCGGAGGTCACGAGGCGGCCCGCAGAATCTCCTCCATATCCGACGCGGCGAAGTGGTACGCCTCGTTGCAGAAGTGGCAGACGAGCTCGGTAAACTCGTTCTCCTCCTCCTTGATGATCTTCGCCAGCTCGTCTGGCCCGAGCGTGATGAGGGCCGCCTCGAACCGCTCGCGCGAGCACGGGCACGCAAACGCAACGGGGTAGCTGTCGAGCATCTCGAACCCCGCGGGAAAGATCCGGCCGAGCATCTCTTCAGGTGTGACGCCTTCGCGAATGAGGGTCGTCGGATGGGGAAGGGCCGCGACCCCTTCCTCGATACCGGCGATCTCTCGCGTATCGAGCTCGGGCAGGAGTTGAAGCAGGAACCCGCCAGCAGCCTCGACCGAACCATCGTGCACCACGAATACGCCGATGAAGCCGAGCTTGATCGCATTGTGCTGGTAGCCGCTGGCGCCGACGACACCACCTACGTTGAGCTTTCCGGGCGCGCGGGAAGGGGCATGCACGTACGGGTTCGCGGCGAGGCCGCGTACCCCTCCGGCGCCGTCCGCCGTGCAGATGATTCGCCCGATGGGGCCATTGCCTCGCACCTCGAGCGTGAGAATCTGGTCCTCCTTCTTGAGCGACGCGGCGGCGAGCAGCAGCGCGCCCATCGCCGACCGGCCCACGGCCGCCGTCGGGACGGGGTGCATGCTGTGCCTCTCGCGCAGCTCATCGACTACACCGGTCGCATTGAGCGCGAAAGCGCGCACTCGACCGCCCATTGCCGTCGCCCGAACGAGATAATCCGACATCACCAGCGCCTCCAGACAAAATCCGCCGTCGCGGCCCGACCGCGATCCACTCACCGACCGGTTCGGATTACACCGAGACCTGGGGAAAGAGCCCGGGTTGCCCGCCGGACCGTGACAATGGATCTTGCTTGCGCCGCCATCGGACTTTAGCCTTCTGCGCAGCCCCGGGGGCACGCGGTGTGCCATGTCCGGAAGACATTGAACCATAGCCAATTGCGAGAGCGAGACACCGGGAATGGACCAGCAACTCGACGCCCTTACCGCCCAGCTTCACGAGTGGACCGAATCCGCGCTCGCGCTCGATGAAGGGCATTTCCCCCGGGAGCTGCTGAACGAGCTCGAGGATCTCATCTCCGAACTCAAGGTGTTGATGGATGAGAATCCATCGGAGATCGACCGAAAAGCGGTGACGGAACAGTTCGTGAACCCCGAGATGGCGGAAGTGGTGGAACGCTTCCCAAAGGTCCGGCGGATGCTCGAACGCGCTCTGGGGAGCGAGTTCATGGAGCAACTGCAGGAGGAAGGTCAGGGGTTCGAAACGCTCGACGACGACGATTAGCGAGTACGCGGCCAACGCCGGGGGGAAATATTCTCT
The DNA here is from genome assembly GCA_964623785.1 of uncultured Gemmatimonas sp. Classification (GTDB taxonomy): domain Bacteria; phylum Gemmatimonadota; class Gemmatimonadetes; order Longimicrobiales; family Longimicrobiaceae; genus WHSP01. The sequence continues at coordinate 10,966 of CAZUVK010000119.1, forward strand.
GGAACTCGGGGTTCCCCGTCGGGTGGCGGAAGCGCGGATCGATCGCCGAACTCGAAGCGATGAGACCTGGAATACCGCCGGCATGACCGGCATGATCGAAGCATCGATCACCCGCAGCGCGTCCACTTCCTGGCTGACCACCATCGAACCGATGCGCG